>DATHQX010000143.1:0-34545 GCA_035482295.1 Verrucomicrobiia bacterium | reverse complement strand
TCGGCGAGCACGCGTCCGATGGCCTGTGCTTCATTGTGAGTGGGAATGACGACGGAGATGCGCACTTGATCTGGGCCCGGATCACCACCACGGGGCGTTGGGCCAGCGCCTGGCGAGCCACGCGTCGACGCCGCATGTCCTACCCGCGCGCCCGATCGCAAGCCCGAGCGACGCCAGCACAGGGACGAGTAACTCCCAGATCCATGCCGTACCCCACTCCGATATCCAAAGGCTGCCTAGATACAAAAACACCACAAAGGCGACGGGACGCGTGATCAAACCGATAACCAGCAACACGCCTAACGAAATCTCGGTCAACGCCTGCATCGGCGCAGCCATCGCGGCGTGGTCCGCCATGAATCCCATCACTGCCTTCCACACAGCCGGCGAGTGACCGTGCTGGATGTAGTAGTGGATCAGTCCAGCGTATCCGCCCGGCGTATACAAACCCTTGCCCAGGTTTTCGAAGAAGACCCAGACCAACATGGCGCCGATCGTCACACGAACCAGCGCCAAGCCGTTTGCGGCGGAGGTGTCGCGGATTGAGTCGTCGGTTGGCATAGTCGCGTTCGTAGTCATGGTATGACGCTCTTCCCAGATCACACTTCTTCTCGCTGTGATCTCGTATCGAAGGTTTCGGGGTCCAGGCTGTCGCATGCTCTGGCGCAGGCGAAGCCTGGTTTTCGGATCGGACAACTATACACCGCGCCGGGAGCACGGGAACAACTGCGGCTGCGTGCGGTCGTCAGCGCCTGTGGCTTGCATCACGGCGCATGTCCCGGTACGATGACGCGATTTCTAAAAGACTGAGGTCTGCCATGCGTCGCCGTATCGCGATCTGTTCAGCGCTGGTTCTGCTGTTCCCTCTCAGCCTGCTTGCGCAGGTTAACCCGGTGCTGGTTGGTGGCATGAAGTGGCGGCAGATCGGGCCTTTCCGCGGCGGTCGTGTGCTCGCCGTCGCCGGCGTCCCCGGAGATCCCAACACCTATTACTTCGGCGCGGTTGCCGGCGGAATTTTCAAGAGCACTAATGGAGGTCTAAGTTGGACGCCAACCTTTGACCATCAGGACATCTCGTCGATCGGCGCAATTGCCGTTGCCGATTCCAATCCCAATGTGCTCTATGCAGGGACCGGCGAAGCATGCCTGCGCGGCAATATCTCTTATGGCGATGGAGTCTATAAGTCGACCGACGCCGGCAAGACCTGGATGAACGTCGGGCTGAAAGACACGCGGCATATCGGCGCCGTCATCATCGACCCACGCAATCCCGATATCGTTCTGGTGGCTGCTCTGGGCCATGCCTGGGGGCCGAATTCCGAACGTGGTGTTTTTCGCACGGCCGATGGCGGCAAAACCTGGCAGAGGGTTCTCTACAAAGACGAGGACACTGGAGCCATCGATGTCGTCTTCGATCCCAAGAACTCCAGCATTGTTTACGCGGCACTCTGGCAAGTGCGCCGGCAGCCGTGGTACTTCAACAGCGGCGGTCCCGGTAGTGGGCTCTATAGGTCTACTGATGGCGGCTTGACCTGGAATCACCTCGAAGGTCACGGCCTCCCCGACGGCGAGCTGGGACGTATCGGCATCTCGGTTTCCGGCGCAGACTCCAACCGCGTCTATGCGCTGATTGAGGCAAAAGAGGGCGGCCTATACCGCTCAAATGATGCGGGCAACACCTGGACGCGCGTCAACGACGACGAGCGCTACCGCCAGCGTGCCTGGTACTTCACGCACATCTTCGCCGATCCCAAGCAGGCCGACGTCGTCTATGTGCTGAACACCGGCGCGTTCCGATCGACCGATGGCGGCAAAACCTTCGAACTGCTGCCCGCCCCTCATGGCGATCATCACGGGCTCTGGATCGATCCCACCAATCCGCAGCGCCTGATCAATAGCAACGACGGTGGCGTGACGATCTCAGTCGACGGCGGAAAGACCTGGACGGAGCAGAACAATCAGCCGACCGCGCAGTTCTACCACGTCGCCGTCGATAATCACTGGCCCTATCGCGTCTATGGCGCGCAGCAGGACAATACCACGGTCGCCATCGCCAGCCAGACTGACGACGGGGTAATCGCGCGGCAGGACTGGTACGAAGTGGGCGGAGGTGAGAGTGGCTACATCTCGCCCGATCCTCGCGATCCCGACATTGTCTACGCGGGCTCGGACGGGGCCACCATCACTCGCTACGACCATCGCACCAAGCTGATGGAGGACGTTTCTCCCTATCCGCTGGATACCTCCGGCAACGGCGCTGGTGAGCTCAAGTACCGCTTCCAGTGGACCGAGCCGGTGATGGTTTCGGCCTACGACTCCAACGTCATCTACAGTGCGTCGCAATACGTGATGAAGAGCTCCGACCAGGGGCGCAGTTGGACCAGTATCAGCCCTGATTTGACGCGCAACGATAAGAGCAAACAAAAGCCTTCAGGTGGCAACATCACGCTGGATATTACGAGCGTCGAATATTACGACACGATATTCGCGCTGGCCGAGTCTCCCTTGCAGCGCGGATTGCTGTGGGCTGGGACCGACGACGGATTGATCCAACTGACTCGCGACGACGGAAAGAGTTGGGAAAACGTCACGCCGAAAGACATGCCCGAGTGGAGCATGGTCAGCATTATCGAGGCCTCGCACTTCGATCCCGGAACAGCTTACGCGGCGATTGACCGGCACAAGCTCGACGACCTCAATCCGCTGATCTACAAGACGCACGATGGAGGCAAGACCTGGACGCGGATTACCAACGGCATTCCCGCCGGGGCTTATGTGCGCGCGGTACGCGAAGATCCTAAGATCAAAGGCCTGCTTTACGCCGGCACCGAGACTGGAGTTTATTTCTCGCTGGATGACGGTAGCCACTGGCAGTCGCTTCAGTTGAATCTTCCGACGTCGCCGGTTCACGATCTCGCCGTCAAAGACGATGATTTGATCGCGGCAACTCACGGCCGGGCGTTCTGGATACTCGACGATGTCACTCCGTTGCGGCAGGCGAGCTCGTCGATCGCCAACGATGCCTTCCATCTTTATCAGCCCGCGACGGCCATTCGCCTGCATTTCCCTGACGAGGTCGATCGCAAGCGACCGGTTGGCGACAATCCGCCCAAGGGGGCGATCATCGACTACTACATGAAGGAGAAGCCAGCGGAGAAAGAAGAGATCACAATGGAAATCCTCGACGCGCAGGGCAAGCATGTTTGCACGATTTCCAATCATAAGAAAGACGAGGGTGAACAGCCGCCTGAGTGGCCTGACCGCGAGCCGCCCGCCGATTTGTTGCCGGCACAAGCAGGCATGAATCGCTTCGCCTGGGATTTCCGTTACGATTCGCCGGCGCAGATACCTGGTGCGTTCTACGTGGGCGATCCGCCTCGCGGACCACTCGTGGTTCCTGGCAACTATCAAGTGAAGCTGACGGTAAGAGGCGTGACCCAGACGGCTGCCTTAGAAGTAAGACCCGACCCGAGGTTGCAGAACACCGTCACCGCCTCGGACATGCAGAAGCAGATCGATGTCGCTCTCAAAGTGAAGCAGGACATCGACGCGCTGCACACTGCGGTCAATCAGATCCGCGTGTTGCGTGCGAACCTGCAAACGCTCCAGAAGTGGGCTGGACAAAGCTCTTCCAGCGTTGAAGTCGTCACCGCTGCACGGGCACTCGACCAGAAGATGACGCCAATCGAACAGGGTTTGGTTCAGGTGAACATGAGGAGTTCGGAAGGCAATCTGCGATATCCCAATATGCTGAATGAACAGTACGCCAGCTTCAACGATCTGATTCAAGGGGTCGACGGAGCGCCGACGCCGCAGCAATTGCTGGTCTTCGAGGAACTTCATAGCCGACTGGAAATGCAGCTGTCGCAGTGGCAACAGATTGTGGGGGCCGACGTTCCTACGCTGAACGATCTGATGCGAAAGCACGGCGTTCCGACGCTGGCGGTAAGCGTCGAATCGAAATAGCGTTACGTAGCGCGCGAAGCAGCCCACGGGATAGAAGTCGCATGTGCGCCCAAGGTTGAGGCTCTCGATTGGTGCAAACGAGGGATCGAGAGCTCTCTAGAATGTGCTTACTCCCGGGAGCCGGAAGCAGTTGTCTTCGATTTGGCCGGTGACGACTCTTCCCCGTAATAGCATCCCTCTCCTGAGATATTCTTACCGACGGCCTTCAGGTCGACGTAATTTTCCTTAGGAAAGGAAGTCACGGGGGGAGGACCCGGTTTGTTGGGCTGATCGAACTGGGAATAGAGGAAGACACCGAAGCCGAAGCATCCCGCCGTCGGGCAATCAATGTCCGACGGTCCCCAGGCGCAGACGGAGTTGTCCGCGCAGCCGGAACCCTCTTTGCACCCGCAAGACTTACTTTCGCTATTCCACGAGCAGTAGGAGACAGGCTTGCAGAAGTTCTGCCGGTCATTGACGAACTCGCAGTTCGTGATTCCATGCTCTGGATCGCAGCCATACTTCGACATATCCAGGTGCACTTTCAGCCAGCCGCTGGACGGCTCGTACGTGGGCGTGATGAAGTCAGGAAACCTCGCCAAGTCTACGTTCGTGGGCCTGTAATTGCCTCCATCGACGTTCATGCGGACGCGCCGCACCGCTTTCTCGACCTTTTGATCCTCGTCCGGAATGTCTTTCCCGATGTACATCCAGTAATCCATGACGGTGTCGGGGTTTCCGTAGATCAGGAAGACATAGTAGGTGTGGCCGGAGAGGAAGACACTGCGGCCATTTTGCTGCGGCACGCCCGTTTGCTGAGAGGCCGGAATCGTGTCATCGATGTAGTACCAGCCGTGATTGGGCGTCAGCGTACTGCGCTGGCCCGTCGCCTGACCCATCATGGTGATGCGCCCCGGCCGTTTGAGCGGGTCTTTCAGACAATTATCCTGATTGGGACCGCCGCAGTCCTTGTAGTCTTCCGCGGTCCAGTACTGCCGGAACAGCGGGACACCGAAAGCGTGCGTTCCATCAAAGGTCCAATTCGGCTGGTCATTGGTCTTGCCGCACTGCGCCTTCTCGCCCGCGTCATAGACGCAGTCCGGGAAGATGACCGTGGTCAGGTACTCGTACGGACTGGTGATCGCGGTGGCCGGCGGTCCAGTCTGGTCGGTTCCTTCATGCTTGTCAGACGCACATTCCGGCACGACGTTGGGCGCGCGGAAGAACGCATCCTCGTTGATCGACAACGTCTCGCGAGGCGGAGTGGTATCGGCCACAAGACCGGTCAGCGAGCCATCGATGTCGTTCAGAACCGTCTGCCTATCGATGTCGTTGAAGGGCGTGAAAATCGCATTAGTCCAGGTGCAGTAACGTGTCGCGATCTTCTTGTAATCGGGATTGAAGGTGTTGAGCTCGAAGAGAGGCTCGATTACAAAGTGGCGAATATCGACATCCCTGAAGATCAGATTGCGGGAGAAGAATGCCGGCGGATAGTAGAAACCGTTCTCTTGCTTCCACGCGATGGCGGCGTTGGGAATATAGCAAGTATGAATATCAGGCTTCTCCGGGTCTTCCGGCACCCCCTGCAGGAGGCCTTCGGCATGCCCATACATGTATTTGCTGCCGTTGCATTTACCCGTCCCGCCGTCGCGCTTGTCGGAAGTGCAATCGGGAATAATGTCCGCCTTGATGTCCAGATAGGCGCTGGAATCCTGCGCCGAGGGTCCATCGTAGATGTTGAACATGCGCTGGCCGGCGTTAAAGGGAGTGATCGGTATGGCGATCCCGCTGTCTTTCGACAGGCAATAGCTGCCCGGGATTTGTCCGTTGTCACACTTGTTGAGGCCGAATTCGGTAAACGGTCCGAGGTCTGACGCGAAGAACCCTTGCGTCTTGGCGGGCTGCTTCTGGGTCTGACCAACGTAGACGTCGCGCAATCCCACGTTCCAGTCGCCTATGGCACTGTCTGAGCGGGTGAAACCACCTCCGGTGACGAAAGTCAGCCCCGCACCCAGTTGATCGGTAATGGAGCTGTCCGTCACCAGATACCACCACTGCCGCAGCCAGATCGAAGAGAAATTCTTCAGAGAAAAGTTGAAAGACGTTGTGAAGTGGTCGATAACCGTAGCCACGCAGTTCTTCTCGGTTTCGTTATTGACCCCGACACACTTGTGATTGGCCGAGGTCAGGGCACCACAGTCGCCGTTTAGATCCGTACATTGCGCCGGATGCCGCAGACCGCTGACGATCGGGTAATAGTCCGTCACTTCCTTCGGGGGACCGTTCGGGAGGGCACGCGGTATGTCGGGACCGGCGCCGGGAATGGCAGCAACCTTCTGCCCTGAGTTGTCGTCGGTACCGAAACCTTCGCAACCGGTACTGATCTCGCCGATGGACATAAAGGAATACATCGCTGTCGAGCAGGAGTTCCCCGAGAAGTTTTCCAGCGGAGAAGTGCCTACGTTCTCGATCATTCCGCTCCAGCTTGAGCTGATGCCGCGCTGGCGCGAGGCATATCCTGTCCAAGCTTCATAGCGTGACGGTCCACTGTTTGCAGCGGACAGCACCCAGTAGCAGACACCGCAAGTTCCAGGCGCTACCGCCATGTTGTACTGAAAATCGTTCCAGCCGTTCATGATCCAGAAAACGCTGGGATGCTGCCAATCCGAAGAGTACGGATCGCGCGGATCAACGAGATCGGGATGGGCCAGCAGGCCCGGAACTTCGCGCGGATTCTGGCTGTTCTTGATGCCGGCGCGGGCCAGGATTCCGATGTTCGCGTAGAGCTTGTTGTCGGTTTCCGTGCCGTCCTCGATATAGAAGCCGTGGCCGATAGACTTCCAGCCCACGTTGCGATCCAGCAAGACGCCCTGTACGCCATGTAGCGTAATCCAGCGCGTCATTGACTCGTTGATCGTGGAATCTTTGATAAACGTATCCAGCGGAACCTTGCGGGTCATGTGGAAGTGCACCGCATAGCGGCCCTTCACGCCGCCCTGTCCTAACTGGTCGAACTCGACGCCCTGCACCTGGATCTGCTTGAATCCCTGCCGGAAGATGACGTGGCCGCCGAAGAAATTTCCTGGTGTCGGTGGAAAATTCGGCGCCGTGCCCTTCGACGTGTCGGGGCCAATATTCCCTTCCGAGACCACTCGAATGTCGCGGCTGAGCAACGCTACCGCAGCCCGAGTCTCTACCAGGCTGCGACCGACCGTCTGCTGAACGTCAGAGGGAAGCTTGTAGGTCTCGCCGTAGTGCGGATAGCGCAGTCCGCCCGTCTGCACGTTTCCGCTGTCCAGCACGACGGCATTGGTGGTGATCGTTGTGTTGTCTCCGTTCGGTTCCACGCTTTGGATGATTGCTTCTTCTGCGTGGCCGGGAAGGTAATCGGTCGGCGTGATTACGATGTGATCGCCTGCTTCCCAGTCGACCACCCCGTCTACGTCAAAGGTTGACGAAGCCGCGCCGGGTTTAATGTTGGTGGCCAAGCGCCTCCAACTGGTGCCGGTGTTGGAGGGGTCGGGCGTCAAACCATCGAAGGTTGAGCCTTTTTTGCCAAACAATTGCAGCGTGCCACCATAGGAGACAGCGAGCACCTTCCGCCCGAAGTAGAGATTGCTGACTTCAGGATTGTCGTATTGATAGAAGCAGTCGCCTCGGGGATCCTCCGGATTGGGATCGCACTTCGTTGGGTATGGCTGGTTCAGATCCATTTTGTTCGAAATCCAGATGTCGTGCGGAATTCCGCATTCATCGTCCGATGCTCCCTTCGGTGTCTGGCAATTGATCGCCGGATCTTTTTGGGAGCCCCACAGGTGTATCGTCACGGCCGCTGTAATCGGATCGGTGGGAGAGCCCGCCTGCAACGTTCCGCCATTCAGCACCAGGATGGAGGACGCGTAGACGTCCAGCTTCATGTTGCTGAGCGTCAGCACTCCATTGTTGTGAATGAAGATCCAGTGGTACTTGTAAATGCCGCCGCCATTAACTCCGTCGGCATTGCATTGTCCGACGATATGCAGATCGGTGTTGTAGTCACCGGCCGGCATCGATTGCGCGCCGCCTTCGCCGCACTCGACCTCGGTGTACTCCAGTGTGCTCGCCTGGTTGGCTGCCATCTCATGGTCTACATCCATGACCATCTGGGCCGAGGCGAGAGTAGTTAATCCAAAGTAAAGCGCTAGCAGCCACGCAGCGGCCGATAACAACTTCGCGTTGCGGAAGCCGGGAAAGTGAAGTCTCAGCCTGAAACACGAGAAATGTTGATTAGCGCAGTCAATGCGAATAGAGACAGAGGTTTCCAGAGAGCGGTAGACGTGGCGCAGCATACTGCATCTCCCTCATAATCAGCCCGACGAAGTTCGTGAAGCTCGGAGCGCCACTTTACTACAGTCCCAGATCACATACTAGTAGAAAGGTGGCCCCTAAAAACGGCCGGTCGCACTGGCATTCCGTGACCTTGTGCACTTCTTGAAATACAAACAATTTTCGAAAATCTGCCGGACGACCATTGCGGGCATAACGAATAAGGTCTTGTACCCATTCGGCTTCTGACCCTACTCAATGTCCCCGCTATAGCATGCTGTGTACTGCACGCGGGCTAACAAACGGCCGGGATACAGACCAGCACTTTTCGGCCATTCATCAGGTTTGACGTCGGCAGGAGACGAGCGGTGTCGGTCGCAACCGGATGGGTAGTTCCTTGTTGCCTCATAAGGTCCGACGAACCCCGATTGCTCAATTTATCGTTAGTGGACGCGGCCCGACACACCTCCGAACCCGGAGCTCATGGCTAGTAATCTGCGCTCACCTTTGAGCAAGGGTCGCGTCCAAAGCAGTGAAGTAACCTCCCCAGTTACATCGGTCGAGACCAGGCGTTGGTTTTGTTTGTCCGCGCGGTCCCAGCCGATTCATAACAACTTCAACCCGTCGATCTTGGAGATTTGTTGTCCCCAAGAGATCGCATCGGTGTCGGCAAACGCAATCTTTGATTGGGAGGAAGTAGAGAAAAATGAAACTGTGGATTGAGCGCGGATGGAACGCGTGTCGCAAACAGCCGGCAGTCACCGCGTTGACACTGGCCCTGGCCGCTTCGCTCCTTTTGTACACCGTACACGGTCCGGTAAGGGCCGGAGTTTCGTCTAACACCGCGCCTCTGGACAATAGCCAGGTTGGCGCATTGCTCTCGCTGGATCAGGCGATGGAAGCGGTGGCCGCGCGCGTTACGCCGGCAATCGTAAATGTTGCCGTGACCGCGAGTCCGAAGACGCAGCCTGCAGCCGAAGGCGTACCCGATGAACTGCAGCGCTTTTTCGGTCAAGGTATGCCGCAGCGTGGACCGCAGGTGGAACACGGCATCGGTAGCGGCGTCATCATTTCGCCCGACGGATACATCGTCACCAACAATCACGTAGTCGACAGCGCGACCGACGTTAAAGTAACGCTCAGCGACCGCCGGATTCTGACGGCGAAAGTTGTAGGCACCGATCCGCTTACCGACCTGGCTGTGATCAAGGTCGATGCGACGAACCTGCCGAACATTCCGATCGGCGACTCGTCTTCGCTTCGTCCGGGACAGACTGTACTGGCCTTTGGCAATCCCTTCGGCTTCCGTTTCACCGTCACTCGCGGCATCGTGAGCGCGCTGAATCGTCCGAATCCTGCGGGTGACCCGAAGAAGCCTGGCCAGTTCATCCAGACCGACGCGGCCATTAATCCCGGCAACTCAGGTGGTCCGCTGGTGAATGCTCGCGGCGAGGTGATCGGCATTAATACGTTCCTGATTTCGCCTTCGGGCTCATTCTCGGGAATGGGCTTTGCGATTCCGACGCAGATTGTCAGCCCGGTCGTGCAATCGCTGGTGCGATACGGTAAGGTCAGCCACGCGCGCATGGGTGTTGGCATTACTGATGTAACTCCGGAGAACGCGAAATTCTTCGATGTGCATGACGCCAACGGAGCGGTGATCACGCAGGTCGAGTCGGATTCTGCCGGTGCCAAAGCTGGCTTGAAGGTTGGCGACGTCATCACGCAGATCAACGGACAGAAGGTCACCGACGCCGGACAGTTGCAGATGGAAGTCGGCGAGATGACCCCAGGTACCGAGGTCGCGCTGCAGGTGATGCGCGATGGCAAGATGATTTCCGTGCCGGTCACACTGGAGCCGCTTGAAGCTGCTGACCGCGAAACCAAGGTCGCTGACAATAGCAACGACAAGCCTCGCTGGGGAGTGGGGATCGGCGATCTAACGCCCGACATTCGTGAGCAGTTGAACGCCCCCGATAACCTTCACGGCGCAGTAATCGAGCGCGTCCAGCCGGGTAGCCCGTCGGACGACGCCGGTCTGCAACCCGGTGAGGTGATCGTCGGCGTCAATCGCCACGAAACGCAGAGCGCTGCCGATGTGCAAAAGGCTCTATCCGGCATTCCGAAGGGTCAGGATGCGCTGGTGCTCATCTGGGCCAATGGTGGTAACACCTTCCGTGTGCTGCACTCCACCAACGGAGCGTAGTCCTCGCTAACCGCGCTGTACCTCGATGTGGTAGTCCAGCATCGGGGTACGGATCGCGGTGTTGACGTTTCCGCCTCCCTTTCGGCGTCCGCCTCGATTGCAAATTCTTGCTCCCCCAGTCGACTTTTATGGCTTCACTATCTTTCCGGCAGCGGTGATGGCGATCTGAACTTTGTCGTCTACGTGCAGGAACAGCGTGCTGGGATTCTTCATGCCCCACGCCTGATAAGGCACAGTGAAGCTCGTGGTAGCTTTGAGGACACTGCCGGAAATCTGAACTGGTATGGCAAGGGTTACGTCATGGTCGCCGCCGTGAATGTGCAAGATGCCTTGCACCTGCGCAGTCGAACTGCTCTGCCCGCCCAGCTGCCCCGACACTTTCTTCGGCAGGAAGGTGATTTCCGGATATCGCTTGCTCTCCAGCACATCCTTGTTCATTTTGTTGTCGCGTGAATCGTTGCCGCTGTCGCCACTAGTGGCGTCTACCACAAGCTCGCCGTTGGCTTGGCCGGTCGCCGGATCGTACGACATCTGGCCGCTTCGCAATTTGAAGGTTCCGTGAACAACGTGGAGCGTGGCTCCCAGCGTCCACTCAATTTTGGTCTCAGCGGGATCGAGCGTGACTTGAACCTGCTGCGCCATGACTGGCGCGGCGGCAGACAAAAGGACGAAGATCGCGATGACCAATCCCTTCAGCTTCCAAACGCTCAGACTCTCTCGATTCAAGCTGTACTGTCTCATCACTTCGTGTAAGGTTCGATGCACACCCAACGGGTCAGGCGGCCGATAAATTCCAACTTGATGACCGGCCATGATGATATTGAAGGCAATGCTTCTGCGTTGTCGCCGTCTTTTGGTCGTAGCACCCGAAGTGACACATTGCCCGACTTACTTTCCTTTTTTCTCCAGTAGCCGTTCGCCGATCACGACACCGCCGACTACGGCTCCTGCGATCAGGAGACCGACACATACGCATTCCAGGATGGTGAGCCAGTTCGAACTTAAGACGTTGCCCGTTCCGGAAATGCCGTACGTATATGGCGAATTCAGATCATTGCTGACGATGTTGGAAGTCGCTGCAGCGTCACCGTTACTGGTGGGATGGTATTTGATGGTCAGATCGCTCTCGCCACCCGCTGTGACAGCCCGAGGAAACGTCGACGCGGGGTCGAGGGAGAAATCGGAGCTGCCGTCGTGCTCAATGTCGGTGATCGTCAGATCGTCCGTGCCGACGTTGAACAATTGTACGGCAATGTTTCTATCGGCCGAAGTAGTACCGAATGAAATGGCTTCTACTGGGTTCGTCGCCAGCCGCGGCTTCCCCTTTGCAACTCCGCGTCCGCTGGCGTGTAGCACAGAGGGAGAAGCCGAGTCGTTGCTATCGATGTTCAGCAGCGCGCTGTCTTCTCCCGCCGTCGCAGGAGTGAATACCAGGTTCAGCGTCTGCCCCTCTTCGGGATTGATGGCGATGGGGTGTGTCGGAGCGTTGACCCAGTCGACCGATGCCAGGGTGGTCGTCGGCGCGCTCGATGCATCACCATTCGCAGGCGTGTCCATCAGGGGAACGCTCAAGGCAGCCGGAAGATCGGCTTCGCCAAAATGATCAGGGAGCTTGTATGTCGGTGGCGGACACGGAGGTGAGGGAGGTTCTGCAGGTAGCGGCTCGGCCGGCGGAACATGCTTCTTGCCCCGCAGCAGCAGCAATGCCAGCAGAATGATGAGAACCAGGCCCGAGAGAATACAAAGGATCACCAACAGCAGAAGCAACATGCTGAATTCCCCGAGAATTCGTGCGAGAAGTAACTGAGTTGTGGTAAGACGAGAGCGGCACGCAACCACGGGAGTTCAGTCGGCTACCAAACTGGACGAAACCCCACTGTCGATAAGGCTTTGGCGGACTATAACGCGGCCATCGACGACGAAGCAATCAAAATCCGAACACGAATCGTGGATTCTTTAACATCGGGCAGTGCCTTGCCGCGATCTGTCGCGATGCATCACCGCGAGCGGAACGCCACCCCGTCCACTACCGCAGGACTGTGGAGAACCTGGAGACGCGAAGGGTCGGATTCGGCAGCGCGAACGATTCCTTAACCGCTCAGCAGAAGAGCGAGCACAACCAGCGTATGGCACCGCATGGGTTCTCGTTGGAGCGCGAAGTGTCTTACCGGGCGCCGCCGAATTCCGACTTTGTTTGACTGACGGCGATCAGCGCCTAGCGTTCCACAAAATCCTTCAACCTCGCCAGCGCCTGGTCCCACTGCTCGGAGACTAGATCGAGATAACTGCGGACGCTCTTGATCGGCTGCAGATTCAGCGCAAATCGGCTCTCGCGACCGGAGCGGCAACTCCGCACCATCCCCACGCCCTCAAGCACGCGCAAGTGCTTGGTAATCGCCTGCCGCGTCAACCTCGAGCCTTCGGTTAGTTGCGCGATGGAATGCATTTGCCCGTCCGAGAGTCTCCGCACCAGCGCCAGCCGCGTCTTGTCGCCGAGAGCGGCGAACACTGGTGCGTGATCTCGCAAAGTTGCCGATCTACGGCTAGGGGTTTTGCGCGACATAGGACTCGATGTTCTTCATCTGCTGAGCCCAACCGCCTTCGTTCTTGCGGAAGGCCTCGTCGCGGCGCTCGCTGGGCACATCCTCGAAGCCCGATTCGGTGACCGTCAGCAGCGTGCCGTCGGCAGTCTTCTCCAGCCGAAACTCAACCAGCGTTGGCGTCTCGGTTGAGTAGTCGACGCTGGGGTCAACCGCGTAGGGATGCCAGGTGTAGGCAAAGTACTGTTCCGGCTCCATCTCCTGCACCACGGCTTCCCACTTCAGATGTTCGTAACCAGGCCAAGTGATATGGCCGCTGGAAACCTGGCCCGGAACAAAGGGCCCATCCAGTTTCACGCGAAACCACTCGCCGAATTCGCGATAGTCAGTCAATGCCCGCCACACCCGCGATAGGGGCGCCTTCAGCTCAATTTTCTTCTCAATCCGGTTCTCCACCTTATGCAACCTCCAAGTTGCATGTTAGCCAAGCAGCCTGCAATATGCAACCATTAAGTTGCCTTTCATCAGGCCGGGACTGGGCCGATAAAGATTCGACCTTCTTGGCGATGGCGATGCCCGTGTGCGGTCATGCGTTCGGACAGGTAGGCACGCGTCCGCCATACAGAAAAAGATTGGCGCTGCCGAAACGCTGCATGAAAGCGACTGGAATGTCGGTCGCGAATTGCTCCGCGACCGACGAAGACCTTAGCCGTCTCTCCGCAGCCAACCTTTTCCGACGGAAGGAGGGTTACGACGTTTGTTTGTCAGGTTAGCTTCGGGGCTTTCGGAAGGTTTACTTTGTCGTCTCTCGACTACAGTTGACAGGGTAAAAAGATCGTACTGCTCGTCATCAACGAGGTCACATTCGTCGTTGAAGAAAGACATGAGTGCATCTCAATTCTCTAGCCCAACGCCCGGAAAAGGCCCCTTCTGCGCTTCTCCGGCCTGTTTCTAGGATAACGCAACCCAGCCCCCAGCGCCGGTTCTCTGGACATTAAATCTGTCCATGTTCCATATGAGAAATATGAATCTAATCGATTGTTAAATAAGCACTTAGAGAGATAGGAGAAGAAGGCGACCTGAATCGGAAAGCAGCAGACGAGATGGCCTTAAGGTGGCGTTCATCGTGTCAATCCTAGACTTTGCGTAAAGGTAAATACTTCCGATTGCTAATTACTTCCCTGTCCCGAAATCTTCAGTCGCAGATCCTCGGGAATTCTGTCCCTTACCTGCTCGGGTAGTTTCTCCAATCCTACGCGCGCCCCGAACATAGCCACATCTTTCACGACCAGTGGCGCCGGAGTTGCTACTGCAACCAGAAGCCACAGCAGCATGGAGAGAAGAAATCCGCCGAGTGCGCCGATTTCGAGCCAGAAGGCGTGGCTGGGATGGAAGTGGCGGATGACGCCGTAGGCGAGAAGGAAGACCACCATCGACGCCGAAGCCAGCGCCATCAGGCCGATGTCGATGCCGCGATGCAGTCGCTGGCGCGACCGGCAGTGCGCACACTCAGCTAGGTGAGCTTCATAGTCGCCGCGCATTTCAGGGGCCAGGCCGGAGATGTCGTATCGCCATCCGGCGAGAATTTTGCCAATGACGGGGTCAGTACACTTTGCCATCGATGTTAGCTGAACGCCTCGCGCGCCCTGGGAGGTGCGCTGTTAGACGTGACTACAACCGGACCGCCGCCAAGGGTTCGTGCTGAACGGCCAGCATCAGCCGGTTTTGCAAAAACAGGCTGCCCTGCGAGCCCAAAGCACGTTCCGCCGTCATGCGCGCAATCTCCGGATGATTATTCTGCTCCGAAAGATGCGCCAGGATGAGGAATTCTGCTCCTCCATCATAGTCGGTTGTAAGGAAATCCGCGAGTGCGTCATTGGAGAGATGCCCGACGCGGCTCATCACTCGCTGCTTGACGCTCCAGGGATACGGTCCGCCGCGCAATAGTTCGAGATCGTGGTTGGACTCGATCATCAGGACATGGCAACCGCGCAGGTGATCGCGCACGCTGGCCGGCATGTAGCCGAGGTCGGTGCAGATACCGACTTTGATTCCGTCGGCGCAAAAGGTGAAGCCCACCGGATCGATAGCGTCGTGAGGAATGGTAAACGGCGTAACCGCGATGTCGCCGACCTGGAAACTCTTGCCCGCATGGTAGTGCTCACGCCGCTCTAGGTTCACTCGGTTACCGTTGGCATCACGCACCAACTGTCGATAAGCATCGTAGGTTGCGGCGGTGATGTACACCGGCACTTTAAGCTTTCGCGCCAGTACGCGCAGGCCGGAGACGTGATCAGAGTGCTCGTGCGTGATCAACACAGCGTCGATAGCCGGGAATTCTTCGCCGCAGAGATGGACGCGCCGCAAGATCTCGCGGCAGGAGAGGCCGGCGTCGATGAGTAGCCGCGTCTGGGAACTGGCGACAAGGGTGCAGTTGCCTTTGCTCCCACTGGCCAACACCGTCACCGAAACAGCCATACTCGCGAGAATAATCTCACGCGCGGACTCACGGTAGTAACAAACTCGTTAACCTTGTGGAATTGCGGCGCGAAGAGGCGTGAGCCCATCGCTTTTTTTGGACATGATTTGCACAACAAAAGTGCACTGCGCACACAAAATGCACAGACTATGAATTTTTCTAGTTGAGAGTTGTGACACTTTAAGGCATGCTGTCACGCAGTCGAGGCACAGGCTGTTGCGTGCCGCTTCCCGGTTGAAGACGACCGTTCGGCGATGAGAGGCGATCCGGGCTGTGCAGTTGCGGCTCAGATCTCGTTCCGAGGGACAACGCTGTTGGCCCTGCGGAACGTTGCCGCATGTTGGACGTCACAACTGATTGGGCAGTTTGGGCCTTGCGTGACTTTGTGCGGACTAACTCGGGCCGCATGGTCTGAGAGCGTTCCTCCTGGTCCGTACCGATACGAGCGCACCTCTGCGCAGCACGCGGGTGTTCGACGCCATTGCTCTGGGCTGAGCGAAGGAAGCCACGCGATACGTTGAAAGACGTGCAGAATGTGTCTCATCGGCGACCCGGGGTGGCTGGCCCCGGGTCGCATTGTTTAACCCCCCGCTCCTCGCTATTCGCCAGATATTTTCGTCCGCTGCTTCTGTCCACACCTTGTCATCCTGAGCGCAGCGTCCGCGCTCTTGCTTGTCCGCCGCATCCGTTGCGGCGGGCGGACGCGGAGTCGAAGGACCTGCTTTCACAGCCGATAAACCGCAGGTCCCTCCGCTCGGACTAAAGCCCGCGGTCGGGATGACAAATTGAAAAGTTTGCCGGCACGGCTGAAGCCGTGCTCCACCCTGTAGACTTTGCTGGAAACCTGGTTGTCGGTGACTTGCCGGATTCATCGAAAATTTCGACCGAGTTTTCCGCACTGTCCACATTATGCTACCTGCAAGGTAAGGAATTACTCTCTTTATAAGTCACTCCCATGGCCACCACCGATTACAGTCTCGAGCGCGGTTTGCCGGTCAGCATGGAGGCTGAGCGGGCGATCCTCGCCGCCATCCTGCTGGACAACTCGCTGTACGATCAGGCCGCCGAGCATCTCAACGGCGATGACTTTTCGCTCGACGCGCACCGCCGTATTTACTCGCGCATGCGCGACCTGCAGGAGAGCGGCCGCCCGGTCGACATGATCACGCTGGTGGAGGAGCTCGATCGCCGCAAGGAAGTCGAGGCCATTGGCGGTGTGGCGTACCTGTCGTCGCTGATCGACGGCGTGCCCGAGCGGCCTTCGATTGAACACTACGTGCGCATCGTGCGCAACAAGGCTCTACTGCGCGGACTGATTAACGTTGCGCAAAACGCCATCGCCGAGGCCATCGAGCATAGCGATGAAGCCGAAGAAGTTCTGGGCCGCGCCGAGCAGTCGATCTTCCAGCTCTCGGAGAACCGCATCGGCCAGGGCTTCCTCAACATTCCCGACATCATCAAGGGATCGTTCGGCTCTCTGGAAGAGCTCTACGCGCGCGGGCAGGAAATCACCGGCCTGGCCACACACTACTCGCAGCTCGATAAACTGACCAGCGGCTTCCAGCCTTCGGATTTGATCATCATCGCGGCGCGTCCTTCGATGGGCAAGACGGCCTTTGCGATGAACATCGCGGAAAACTCGGCCGTGCTCGACGGCAAAGTCGTGGGCGTCTTCTCGCTGGAAATGTCGCGTGAAGCACTGCTGATGCGCATGCTCGCGTCCTGTGCCCAGGTGGATTCCAAGAACCTGCGCCAGGGCTTTCTCACGAAGGACGACATGCGTAAGCTGACCCAGGCGATGGAGCAATTGATGCAAGCCCGGCTTTATATCGATGACACGCCCGGTATCTCAGTCAGCGAAATGCGCGCCAAGGCGCGACGCCTGAAGCAGCAGGAGAAGCAGCTCGACCTGATCATCGTTGATTACTTGCAACTGATGTCGGCGGTGCCGATCGGTGGCAAGCGCTTCGAGAACCGCACTCAGGAAGTCTCGGCGATCTCGCGCGGTCTGAAGGCGCTAGCGAAAGAGTTGAAGGTGCCGGTGGTTGCGCTGTCGCAGCTGAGCCGTGCTCCGGAGAGCCGAGGCGGCGATCATCGTCCGCAGCTGGCCGACCTACGCGAATCGGGATCCATCGAGCAGGACGCCGACGTGGTGGCGTTCATCTTCCGCGAAGAATATTACAAACGCGACGATCCGGATCTCGAAGGCATAGCCGAGATCATCATCGCCAAACAGCGCAACGGCCCCACCGACACGCTGAAGATGGCGTTCATCAAGAAGTACACGCGGTTTGAGAACCTGGCGATGGAAGGCGAGTACGGAGGCTAGCGCCCGGCAACATTGATGAATACCTAGGTCTCGAAAATCACGAAACCTGGGGCACCCGGCTTTCGACTGCCGCTCCTTGTTGCAAAATTGACGAAATGAGATCATCGCGCCATGCGATTCACGGCGGCGTTCGTTCTGTTTTTCGCTGGGCTGGCGCACGCGCAGAACCAACTTCTGCTGATCCAGCGCTTCTGGGCACCGTCGCCCACGACCGAATTCAGCGATTGCGTACAAGTGCAGACCGACGGTTCCTACCGCTTCGAGCACACGCCCGTCGACTTAGGGCAGCCCGGCACTGCAAAAATTCACCTGGGCACTCTCACTGTCGAAGAGAGAACGGAGCTCACAGAAATACTGAATGATCCGGCGGTCCTGTCGCTGTCCCGGCCAGCACCACCCAGAGGAGCCGTGTCAGGAGGAGAGGTCTGGCGGGTGTCCATCAGCCGCAGCGACCACCAACAGTTACTCGCCTTCGCTAATTCCTCTGGCGGATCCTACGAGCTATCCGTCCGCGGAGCAGTGACCAGCATCTACAAAACGCTAGCCATGAAACCTCTCCTCGACTGGTACGAGCAACTCACCAAGCGCAAAAACGACATCGACAAAGTAGCCACGCCAACCTGTTCGCTGAAAGTGCGCTCCCGCTGACGCAACCGTCCTGACAACCACCACACATCCCTACCCATTACTCCGCTCCGGCCACCCCAATTAGCGCCGGAGGTTGATCCGGAGTTGGTTCCCGGTCAGATGGCCGGCGTCCCCATTCAACCTGAAAACAGCGATGCTGGGCGCGTTCCACTGCTTGCTGCCCCACCTGGTGCGTTACCATCGTGGTAGATGCGAGAACATTACCGCCGCTGGATGCATAACTGGGAAGCGCGCATGACCTCGCGCGACAACAATCGCGTGGTGCGCCCGTTTGAGTGGGGGCTGGACTGGACGCGTAACTGGCCGGGCATCGACAGCTTCCCTGCTCCGGATGATCCGGGCGACCAGCGCGCCATGATCGAGTACATGTCGGCCGTCAACGATCATCTGGCTCAGAACAGCGACGAGTTCTTCCGCTACGACGTGCCGAGCGACTTCCGCATCGAACATCGCAAGGTCGAGCTCTTTCACACCGGCAGCGAGCCTCCCAAGAAGCAACCCAAGGACGAGGAGGCGCAGTTCCTGCGTTTCACCTCGGCGGTGCCGTCGCCGTTTCCGGAGAACAACCTGGTCAACGCGCGCTGGTTCCCGGCCAAGGGACATCGCGCGGTGGTGCTGCTGCCACAGTGGAATGCCGACGGCGTCAGCCAGAACGGGTTATGCCGCATCTTTAACATGCTGGGCATCGCGGCGCTGCGCCTGAGCATGCCCTATCACGACATTCGCCGTCCGGCAGGCTTCACCCGCGCCGACTATGCGGTATCCGCCAATGTGGGACGCACAATCGACGCGACGCGGCAGGCCGTAGCCGACATCCGGTCGTGTATGGACTGGCTGGAGCGGCGCGGTTATTCGAAACTGGGGATCGTCGGCACCAGCCTTGGCTCGTGTCACGCTTTTCTGGCCAGCGCGCATGATCCGCGTATTCAAGTGAACGTCTTCAATCACGCTTCGACCGCATTCGGCGACGTGGTGTGGACCGGGCAGTCGACGCGGCATATTCGCCAGGGCGTGGAAGAAGTCCTGACGCAGGACGAGTTGCGGCAGGCGTGGATGTGTATCAGTCCCATCATGTACTTCAACAAGTTTGAGCGCTGGCAGAAGAAGTCGCTGATGATTTATGGGCGATACGATCTGACGTTCCTGCCGGAGTTCTCAGCGCAGGCGGCGGGAGAGTTTTTGAAGCGCGGGCTGGATACGACGATCAAGGCGCTGCCCTGCGGCCATTATTCGCTGGGCGAGACGCCGTACAAGTACATGGACGCGTGGCACATCTCGAGATTCCTGGCCAAAGCATTTGCCGGGTAGAAAAGGTTCTCATCACCGCCACGACAAACGATCCGGCGGCCTCCTCGCAAGAGAATCAAACCATCCTAAAGAACAAGCTGAAAGAGTTACGGAAATGACCAAGCTGATTGGCATTGAAGAGCATTTTGTAACGAATGACATTCGGGCTGCCTGGAAAGCTTCTCCTTTCGGACAGGAGGGTACTAGCGGGTTCGATCGCGGCGAGATTGAAGAGCGGCTCGACGATCTGGGTGAGGGTAGGCTTGCCCTGATGGACGAGAGCGGGGTGGATGTCCAGGTGCTCTCCGTGACTACGCCGGCCTTGCACAACCTGGAACCGGAGGAGAGCGTGAATCTGGCGCGGCGGACCAACGATCTGGTCGCCACCACCGTAGCGAAGTGCGCCACACGGCTTCAGGGCTTTGCCACGCTGCCGACAGCATCGCCCGCGGACGCTGCGCTTGAACTTGAGCGCGGTGTAAATCGTCTGGGGTTAATGGGAACGATGCTCTGCGGTCGCACCCGCGAGAAGAACCTGGATCACCCCGACTTCACGCCCATCTTTGAGGCCGCCGCGAGGCTCCAAGCGCCACTCTTCGTACATCCGCAGATTCCGCAACGCGCCGTCCGCGAAATCTACTATTCAGGTTTCAACGATCAGGTCGATACCGCTTTTGCGGCCTTCGGCTTGGGATGGCATTACGAAGCGGGCATTCAGTTCGTACGTCTAATCCTGGCCGGAGTCTTCGACAAACATCCCGATCTGCAGATCATTCTGGGCCACTGGGGCGAGGTCGTTCTCTTTTACCTGGAACGGCTCGGCTCCCTGGCGCGGGTCGCGCGGCTGCAGAAGCCTCTGGCGGACTACTTTCGGCAGAATCTCTATGTGACGTCCAGCGGCATGTGGAGTCAGTCCTATCTTCAGCGAACTCTCGAGGTGGTGGGGCCCGAGCGCATTCTGTTCTCCACCGACTACCCGTATCAGTACCGGCCAGGAAAACCGGGACGCGCCTTCATCGAAGAATCAGATCTCTCGGCGGAGGAAAAGGAACTCTTCGCTCACGGTAATTGGGAGCGGCTCATCGGGTCGATACGCCGTAGCAGCTAGCTAGAACTTACAGCGGATGTGAATCGGGGGGATAGTCCGTCGCGATATCTCACCGATACTTTTGCGCGGCGGCTTGCTCGTCGGGAGTCATCTGGTTCCAGATGAGGTCGCGATTCTGCTGCGCCCATTGGCTGTCAGGGTTGGCTGCCAGCGCGGAACTGAGCCAGTGATAAGCTTCGACGCGATTGCGTTGTACGCAGTTTCCGGTGGCATACATTGATGCCAGGCGATTGCGGGCCAACGCATTCTCTTTCTCGGCGGCGGTCTTCAGCAGAACGAGCGCCTGCTCGCAGCTGCGCGGCACGCCGCTTCCCTTGATATACATATCAGCCAATTGCACCGGCGCATCCGGATTGCCTTTTGCTGTCGCCTTCCACAACCATGCTGCGGCCGCAGCCGAGTCGCTGGCGTTCTGAGCTTTTGTCATCTCGTCAACACCCGGTAGCGTCTGCTTTGAGGATGCTGCCGACTTGTTGTCAGCCTTGTCGCGACGCGTTGGTTTGCCTGTGTCAGGCGGGTTGCTGGCCGCTTTCGCTGGCGTAGGATTCTTCGGCGCAGGCTGATTGTCCGCAGATGACGTCGTTAAAGCAGCGCTCGGCTTCGACACCGTTGTGTCGCTGGTGGACGTCTGCGCAGCCGGCGGGGTTGTCGCGGGTGGAGTCGTCGCCGGACTTGGAGCCGTAGTTACGCCCGAAGGATTCGTGGCGCTCTGACTCTGATCCGGCGTCTGCGGCTTGGGCTGCTCCTGCACCTGCATGTCAGGCTTGGCGGATGAATCCGCCGGAGCAGGCTGCGTCGCCGAAGCGGTTTCATCGGGCGGCGTCGCTCCACCGTGACGCCAGTTGTGCAGCTTGGCGCGGATGATCTCTACCGGTCCATTGTTGGTCTGGCGAGTTTGTGAGCGCCACTCCATCACTCCCAGAGCAGCGAACACCAGCAATATGACGGCGGCGGCCCAGCCTCTCCAATGCGAGGTGCGCGGCGCCCCTTCTTCCAGTTCCTCGGGATCGGCGGCGATGTACGGAGCATCGCTCAAGCCCAGGAACGACGGGCCGACGATGGTTGCGGTCCCCGAGCTCGGCGCGGGCCCAGATAAGGTCGCAGGCTTGTTCTCCTTCGCGGGCGCCTCGTTGACGTCGAGGAAGCGTGGTCTTTGGATCTTCTCCTCTGCCGGACTCTCGGGCTCCAGTCCCAGGCGACTGACTACGCTGTCTGCGGCAGGCACGATGATCGCGCGACCCGGCGGCTTTGGAATCGGCGGTGGCGCTTTGGGCAGCGCGACAGACTTTACAGGCGCTTCAACCGGAGCCGACGCATCTGACACGATCGTTTTGCCCACCACCGGCGGCCTAACCACGGGTGGCGCGATCGGCTCGGGAGCGGCCGGGGCTTCGGGTTCGACTACTGGAGGAGCCGCATCGCCGCGCATCGTGGTCTCCGCGTTATCGGTGGGCGGCTGGTAACGGAACTTCCTTAAATACTCTTCCAGCGAGATATCGGGAACCAACTCCTTCGGCGGCGTCTCCGGCACGATCGGCGCGGCGACTGTGGAACCGGCGACAGTGGAACTTACAGGCGCGGGCCCAGAACTGGATATCGTGGAGGTTTCGTGCGGGGAGCCATCAACGACTCCCGCGGCGCTCACCGAACGCGAGCTAGAGAGCGGTTCGCGTGAGCCGGCTGCGCCCTCGAGGGGCACACGTGTCATGTTCAGTGTGCTTTGCGCACCGGGAGTGGTCATCGGGCGATGGGGCAGCGGCGTGCCGCACATGCCGCAAAATCGCATGCTCCCCGCGTTTTCAAATCCACAAGCGCTACAGACCACGACTCCTCCTGCCAGTCGAGCTCATCCTACATGATGTCATAAATGGAGTCTTTACCATGAGATGAGAGCTGCCGCACAGGGTTGCACCGCCCGAAGGCACAAGCGAAGGTCACGGGCAAGTGCGAGGCGAAGCTTTTTCAGTAATCTTCTGAATACGCGGTATCGCGTGCGTCAACAGCTGGCATATGGTGGAGCAGCTGGCGGAGCCCTACAATTAGCTGCGTTCGGATTCTTTCCCGGCATTTCACATTCGGAGTTCCTGCCTGCTGTTCGGGTGGCCTTCGAGCATGCGCGAGAAAGGAATCCGGAGCAGCTATTTAGCGAAATGAGGGACCCGGTTATTTCCAGTGACGCCAGCAGCCAGAGCGGCAAGCGGAGCTCAAAAGCGGCGTCGGGTTCTCCGGTGAGCGCTCGGTCGGGCGCCACAGGGGCGATGTCCCACTCGCAGCATGCCACAGACGCAAGCCCCGGAGGAGTCAGCATGGCCGATGCGCGCGAAGTGATGAATATCCGCCAGGCATCGCAGTACCTGGGAATTTCCGCCGACACGCTCTACAAGTACGTTTCCGAAGAGATCATTCCCGCATTCAAACTCGGCAACCGCTGGAAGTTCAAGAAGAGCATCCTCGACAGCTGGATGGAAGACCGCAGCATGAGCAGCGAGGTTCCACGCCCGCGCAAGCTGGCCAAAGTGGAACGGGCCAGCGCCGGGGCGGACTAAAAGAAGCTCGTAACGCTGCTCATCCATTTTTCAATTTGATCCGGCTTAGCTCCCACTACTCTGCAGCGTTTTCAGGTCAGCCAACACTTCCTCGCTATGCTTGGTGGGATCGACGCCGATATATTCCTTCACGATCTTCCCAGCAGGATTGATGATGAACGTATTGCGTGCAGCCAGCTTGGCGATGCCGTAGTCCTTCAGCGAACCGTATTCCTCCGAAACCTTTTTGTCGGGATCGGCAAGCAGTTTGAAGGTCAGGCCATCTTTCGTGCAAAACTGCTGGTGCGACTGCACATCCTGCACGCTAACGCCGAGGATCACGGCCCCGGCGGCGTCATACTTCGCCTGATCGCGCTGAAAGTTGTGCGCCTCGATAGTGCAGCCGGTGGTCATGTCCTTGGGGTAGAAATAAAGTACGACCCACTTGCCGCCATAGTGGGACAGTGTGATGGGCGTGCCGTCCTGCGAGTTGAGGGTGAAGTCGGGAGCACTGGCGCCAACTGCCGGAACAGAGGCCGCGCGGGTCAGGCGCGGAGCAACGATGGCGATGGCGGCGATAACGATAACTGCTGTGAGTAATTTGCGCATTTGGGGATAAAACCTTTCGCTCCGGGTCAAACGGTGTGCTTGCCCGATTATCTGCCCAATATAGACGATGAAACGGCCACCGCGGCTTCGTCTGACACAATCTGTCTACAAATGCGCTAGGGGCTCGAAAGATGACAATACCCCATCAGTCCATCTACCATTAAAGGTTTGGAGATTTTGTAAGGAGAAGTCCTATATGGCAACGATGGAACAGAAATCACCCGCGCCCAGTGTTCACACCGGCGCCCAGCCCCGCACTTATAAGAATTTCATCAACGGCGAGTGGGTCGAGAGCCGCACCGGCCGTACGTTTGAAAACCTCAACCCGGCCGACACCCGCGAAGTGGTCGGCATTTTTCAGAAATCCGATAAACAGGATGTCGACAACGCCATTGAGGCCGCTAAGCAGGCCTACAAGAAGTGGCGCTTGGTGCCCGCGCCCCGTCGCGCCGAGATGCTGTACAAGGCTGCTGAAATCCTGATCGCACGCAAGGAAGAATGCGCGCAGCAAATGACGCGCGAGATGGGCAAGGTCATCAAAGAGACGCGCGGCGACGTGCAGGAAGCTATCGACTGTGGCTACTACACCGCCGGCGAAGGCCGTCGCCTCTTCGGACCCACGGTCCCTTCCGAGCTCCCCAACAAGTTCGCCATGGCCGTGCGCCAGCCGCTCGGCGTCTGCGCCATGATCACCCCGTGGAATTTCCCTATGGCGATTCCGTCATGGAAGCTCTTCCCTGCGTTGGTCGCCGGCAACACTGCGGTGATCAAGCCGGCACAGGACACGCCGCTCTCCACCTTGAACTTTGTGCAAGCGCTCACTGACGGCGGCATTCCCGCTGGAGTGGTCAACATCGTCACCGGCTTCGGTACCGACGTCGGCATGCCGATGGTCGAGCACGCCGACGTTAGTGCGGTATCGCTGACGGGATCGACTGCCGTAGGTCGCATCGTTGGACAGGAAGCGGCGAAGAGCTTTAAACACTGCTCGCTGGAGCTGGGCGGCAAGAACCCGATGATCGTGCTCGACGACGCTAACCTGGAACTGGCGCTGGAAGGCGCACTGTGGGGCGCGTTCGGCACCACCGGACAGCGCTGCACCGCGACCAGCCGCATCATCGTGCAGAAGGGCGTCTACAAGAAGTTTGTTGACGAACTCGTAGCCCGCGCGAAGAAGCTGAAGGTAGGCAATGGGCTCGACGAAAGCGTCGACATGGGTCCGGCGGTGAACTCGTCGCAGATGGAGACCGACCTGAAGTACATCAAGATCGGCAAAGACGAAGGCGCCAAGATGCTGACCGGCGGACATCGCCTGGAAGGTGACGCTTACAACCACGGCTGGTTCGTCGCGCCTACGGTGTTCAGCGATGTGGATCCGAAGATGCGGATCGCGCAGGAAGAAATCTTTGGACCGGTGGTTTCGATCATCCCATGCGACGGCCTGGAGAACGCCATCGAGATCGCCAACGACATCGAGTACGGCTTGTCGTCGTCGATCTACACCAAGGATGTGAACAAGGCATTCACGGCGATGCGCGATCTGTACGCCGGCATCACCTACATCAACGCTCCGACGATCGGCGCGGAAGTTCACCTGCCCTTCGGCGGAACGAAGGCCACCGGCAACGGTCATCGCGAGGGCGGTATTGGCGCGATTGATTTCTATACCGAGTGGAAGTCGGTCTATGTCGATTACTCTGACACCCTGCAGCGCGCTCAGATCGACCGGCCAGAGTAAGAACAAACTGAGGCGCCCACCCTGTCGCGCGATTACCGCTCGAGGTGGGCGTTCTCTTTTTCAGCCATCGCCGGTCGAAAAGGCCATTGTTTCCCCTGCGACTCCGACCCTATCCGGCTCATCGAATGTGGTAGCCTTCTAGTGGGGTGGAGTGTACCTGAAGCGGGCGGAAACGCTCGCGCAGCCACGTCCAACGAGCCGCCAATCAAGGGATATCGCATTGCTTAATAAAGCCATTGCCGCCGTCTTCGGCACCAGTAACGAACGGGAAGTCAAGCGCATCATGCCGCTGGTCGGGCAGATTAATTCGCTTGAGCCGGCGATGAAGCAGCTCTCCGACGAGCAGCTTCGCGCCAAGACAGAAGAGTTCCGCCAGCGCATCCGCGAACGCGTGGACTCGATCGAAGATGCCGACGAAAAAGATGCCGAACTGAAGGCAGCTCTTGACGAGCTTCTGCCCGAGGCCTTTGCCGTGGTCCGCGAGGCCGGATGGCGCGTCCTCAACATGCGACACTTCGACGTGCAGCTCATCGGCGGCGCGGTGCTGCACCAGGGCAAGATCGCCGAAATGAAGACCGGTGAAGGTAAGACGCTGGTCGCAACCCTGCCGGTTTACCTCAACGCGCTCTCCGGACGCGGCGTTCATGTGGTCACGGTCAACGATTACCTGGCCAAGCGCGACTCGGAGTGGATGGGAAAGCTTTACAACTTCCTGGGCCTGACGGTTGGCGTCATCGTGCACGACCTTGACGACGTGCAGCGCAAGGAAGCATATGGCTCCGACGTCACTTACGGCACCAATAACGAGTTTGGCTTTGACTACCTGCGCGACAATATGAAGTTCGACCTGAACGATTGCGTTCAGCGCGGCCACAACTTCGGCATCGTCGACGAAGTTGACTCCATCCTGATCGACGAAGCTCGTACGCCACTCATCATCAGCGGCCAGAGCGAAGAGTCGACCGACAAGTACTACAAGGTGAACCGCATCATCCCGCAGCTGGAGCTGGGCGAGGAGATTGAGCGCGGCCTGGGCGAAGACAAGGTCCTCACCGGCGACTACGTCGTCGACGAGAAACACCGCACCATCACCGTGACCGACCCGGGATGGGAGAAGGTCGAGAAGTTGCTCGGCATCGGCAACATCGCCGATCCCGAAAACTGGGACCTGAAGCATCACGTCGAGACCGCCATCAAGGCCCACGCGCTCTATCGCCGCGACGTCGAGTACGTAGTGAAGGACGGCGAGGTCCTGATCGTCGACGAGTTCACCGGCCGCCTGATGCCCGGCCGCCGCTGGTCCGATGGTCTCCACCAGGCCGTCGAGGCCAAGGAAAACGTCAAGATCGAGCGCGAGAACCAGACGCTGGCGACCATCACTTTCCAGAATTACTTCCGCATGTACAAGAAGCTGGCCGGCATGACCGGTACAGCCGAAACGGAAGCCGCCGAGTTCTACAAAATCTACCGGCTGGAAGTGGTCGTCATCCCGACGAACAGGCAGCTGCTGCGCATCGAGAACTCCGACGTGGTCTACCGGACGGAGAAGGAAAAGTACTTCGCAGCTGCTGATGAAATCCAGAAGCTTGCCGCCAACGGACAGCCGGTGCTGGTCGGAACAACGTCCGTCGAGAAATCGGAGCGGCTGTCTGAGCTGCTGAAGAAGAAGGGCATCAAGCACGTCGTCCTGAACGCCAAGTATCACGAGAAGGAAGCCGAGATCGTGGCGCAGGCCGGACGTAAGGGCGCTATCACCATCGCGACCAACATGGCCGGCCGCGGTACCGATATTCTGCTCGGCGGCAATCCCGAGTTCATGGCCAAGCAGGAAGCTTTGAAAAAGGGCTTGGCGCAGACGATGAAAGCGGTCGCCGGTGAAGTAACGGCCAGGCCGGACGATCCCAACATCACCTACTTCTACTACGGCGGCGTGGAGTACAAAGTCGACACCGCGAAGTGGACCGAGATGCTGCTGGCGTTTAAGCAGTTCACCGACGCCGAGCACGACGAGGTCATCAAGCTCGGCGGCCTGTTCATCTTTGGCACCGAGCGTCACGAGGCACGCCGCATCGACAACCAACTTCGCGGGCGCGCAGGCCGTCAGGGAGATCCCGGCGCTTCACGTTTCTACCTCTCGCTGGAAGACGACCTGATGCGCATCTTCGCCAAGGAGTGGGTGTCGAACCTGCTGCAGCGGCTTGGCATGGAAGAGGGCGTACCGATCGAATCGAAGCTCATCACGCGGCGAATCGAAGCGGCGCAGAAGGCCGTTGAAGGCCAGAACTTCGAGTCGCGCAAACACGTCCTGGAATACGACGACGTGATGAACAAGCAGCGCCAGGCCGTTTACGGACTGCGCCGGCAGCTGCTCGAAGGACTCGACCAGAAGGAACTCATCCTTCAGGACTATGTTCGCGACATCCTCGGCGGCCTACTCGACAAGTACGCCGGCAAGGAAACGCGCCCCGAGGACTGGGACATCAAGGGACTGAAGAACGACCTGTTCACTCGCTTTGGTGTTGACATCGAGAAAGAAGGCGTGGATGCCGAGAAGCTGAACCGTCAGGAACTCGGCGACAACATCTTCGAAAAGCTCCGGGAGCGCTATGACGCCAAAGAGGGACTCATTGGCGCGCCGGCGATGCGCCACCACGAGCGCATCATTATGTTGAGCGTGCTCGACCAGCAGTGGAAAGACCACCTGTTGTCGATGGACCACCTGCGCGAAGGCATAGGCCTGCGCGGCTACGGCCAGCACGATCCGCTGGTCGAGTACAAGCGCGAGTCGTTCGACATGTTCGAAGCCATGATGGAGCGCTTCGAAGAGGACACCGTACGCTACCTATATCTGATGCAGGTGATCGAAGCGCCGCAGCAGCGTCCGGCACCCGCACGCGTGACTGCGGGTGGCGACTTTACCGGCGAAACCACAGGTTCGTTCAGCACCGATCAGCGCGGCCGCGCGGTCACTTCGATGGACGACATGGAAGAGGCTTTCCAGCGTCGCAAGCGCCGCGAGTTGGAGCAGGCGCGCATGGCCGGCGCCGGCGAGGCGCAAGCTGTGCAGCAAGTCGTTCGCGGAGAAAAGGTCGGTCGCAACGATCCTTGCCCCTGCGGCAGCGGCAAGAAATACAAGAAGTGCTGCGGAGCGTAGAGACGCCGCTTTTCGCCGTTCGGCCTTCGCTCCTCGTTGAGTGAAGTGCGAACGTAGAGGCTGAGACAATAATCAAGAGAGTGCCCTATCCATTTGCCTGGGTGGGGCTTTTCGTTGTCTTCAAAGGCGAAGCTTTTCGAGGACAAGCTGACCTTCGTCTCTCCCATTCGAAGTACGCGAATCAGTGGGCACCCGAGATGCTCATCCTAATACGCTGCCTACAGCGACGACATGTAGAGCCGCTGCCGCTCCGATCATCTGCCATGCCGCTCGCGAACCGATCCACCGCTCTCTGAGCGCTCTGCGCAGCACGTAGATACCGAAGGGCAGGTTGATCAGCGCTGCGGTTATCACTCCCGGAACGTAGCCGTGATTAACCGTTGCTGCCAGCATGTGCCAGAACGCGTTCACCAGGAGAACCGACTCCAGAAAAAGGGCCGCTACCAGCAGAGGTTTGCCCGGACGCAGAACCGCCCAGACGACTACGGCTAACGGCAGTACGGTCGCCATCAGCAACAGCAGATGCAATCGCTCCGGGTTTTGCAACAGAGTGGGCGTAGGCAGCCAATGCAGCAGGCGGCTTGAAGAGCGAAAGAAGGCCGGAAAGGCTAGATATTCCTCGGTATTGTGCAGGACGAGACTGACCCCGATCAGAACCAGCACCGTACTGCGCGAGGGCGAATGCATCAAGGTCAGATCATCTTATTCGCATTCTCGCCTGCATCGCATGTTTTCCCCAGTTGAAAGCCAATTCCTCCCTAAAGGTTCGACTTATTGTGGCGGAATAAACGCCATCCCGTGGCCGCTGACCATGCCGGTCATAATCGGAGTCAGCACGCCGGTTTCTACTTCAAGCCGTCCTACGAATCCCTGAGTATCGCTGGCCGAGTAGGCCGAGCCGGGCTGGAGATACGGTGCAGTGATTTCGTAGACCGCATCCCCTCCGGTGTCGGCAACGAGCATAAAGCCCCTAGAAGCTGTTGGGAAAATCGTATCGTCGATCGTTGTGGAATTTCCGTTGTCCGTCAGAAGGACGCGATAGACACTCTGGTTGCCGGTGCCTGGATTGCGGACCATCACCAGCTCTCCATCGGCTTGGCTGTCGAGCACAATATCGCCGCCGAAGTTGTACGTCATGGAGTCGGGATCCTGCAGATTTAACGTTACCTGCTGTCCCGTCGCTATATCGATGGCCGAAGCGTTACCCATCAGGATGGGAGTCAACGTGAAGCCGTTGCCGCTCGCCGTAAATTGCACGATCGCAGGCTCATTGTTGGGATTGTGCAACGGATTCGAGCAGCTGAAATACACGTTCCCGTTCAAAAAGACGATGTCGTCGTAACCGCCGCCGTGCGGCCCTGTTCCAATGTAATAAAACTTCTTGATGGCCAGCGTTTGCGGATCCAGGATCTGCAAGTTTGCGTTGCCGTCTTCATTTTGCAACGCCCACACATCGCCGGTTTGGGGATTAACTTTCAAACCGTCGTTGTGACCGAGGATCGCTGTCTGTTCGAGAATGTTGCCGTGGAAATCGTACTTGATGATCGTAGATGGTATTGCATTCCCGCCACCAGGTTCGCCATTGTTACCCCAGCCGATGTAGATCGCAGAACTATTGAAGGTGATGGAATCGGGAGCGCTGTATCCCCCGGGAACGCCCTCGGTGAACAGCGAAACATTGTAAGGAGGTTGCGCCTGGACCGCCGGACTTAACGCGTGAGATGCCGACAACGTGCGTTGCGCAGAAACGGCTGGCGCGAACAGCAGAAGAAGGCCTGCGCTGATAGAAAGTAAACGAACCAGGTGCGATGGCCCATGAATCACCAGATTGCTTTTCATGATGCTATCCCTCCGAAACATCGATTTCGAAGAGCGTAGTCCGGCAACAGCACGCGATGGGTTAATAGGGGATGAAAAGGCAAATTTGCGGCTTGTTTTAATGTGACATTCGCTTGTTCAGTTCATCTGGTTCGGGCCGCTGGTGGGCGCCGGAGAGACGAACTCAACCAGCATGAGTGCATCATCGCAGGGGCGAGAACGGCAATTTGCGGCGAACTTTCGCTGCGCGCGTTGGCCGGATGTCCCAGGCCTCGCGGTTTACCCAAAACTAAAAGCCCAACCTCGCGGCTGGGCTTCGTTGAAATTTTGTGTGGCAGGTTATTCGACTCGCGTCACGTTGCCAGCTTGCGGTCCCTTCTGTCCGTCCACGATTTCGAACTCGACGTGGTCGCCTTCCTGCAGGCTCTTGTAGCCTTCCGAGCTGATCGCGCTGTAGTGCACGAATACATCCGAGTTCCCGTCGTCACGGCCGATAAAGCCGAAGCCTTTCGCGTTATTGAACCACTTCACGGTCCCTTTCATTCTCACTTGCTTTCTTCCTCCGGGCAGAGCCCAACAGCACCCCCACCCCGAGGGCGCTGATCTTAATTTGCGTCAATCAGGTTGAGAAGCCGGACGCCAAAGTCTGGAAAGGGCCGAAATCCCCACGTAAAACATTTGGCTGGTGTTCGGAGCCTGCTTGAGCTGCGTATCTTAACTATGCTCCCGCTTTGTGGGGGTTGTCAAGAGAGTATATAGCGCAAGGCCGCGATTTTATTGGGTTTTTGACAACAAACGTGACAAACAGCGATTGGTAAATTCGGCTGGTTCCGGAACAGGTTCCCGCTCTCAGAAGTCGCCACGCCGGATCGCTTCGGCCAGCCAGAGGACGCCGGCGATGGCCTTGCCGTCGTGGATCTTGCCGTTGAAGATCATGTCCAGCGCTTCGGGAAGTGGCACAAGGTGACATTCGATGGACTCGTCTTCTTCGGGCGCAGCTTCACCCAACGTCAAGTCGCGGGCCAGGAAGATCGACATGGTTTCGTTGAGGAAGCCGGGGCTGGCATAGAAGAAAAGCACGCGCTTCCACTTCTTCGCGCGATAGCCGGTCTCCTCGATAAGCTCGCGCTTGGCGCCAGCCAAAGCACTCTCGCCGGGGTCGATACGCCCCGCCGGCAGCTCCCAAAGATATTCCTGCGCCGCGTAGCGATATTGACGTTCGAGCAGGACACGCGGCTCGTCGCCAGTTTCATCGACAGCCAGGATGACGACCGAGCCTGAGTGGCGAATGACGTCGCGCGTCGCGGTGACACCGTTCGGCTCCTGGACCTTGTCCGAGGTCACGGAGAAAACCTTGCCCTTGTAAACGGTCTTCGAGGAGAGCACCTTCAACACTTTCTTCGCGGACTTTTTCGGCGCTGAGCGCTTCTTGCTTGGCATGCAAACACTATAAGACATCGCGGCGAATCGCATCCGCGCACGCCATCTGCTATGCTCGCGCCGTGCCCCGAAAAGCAGCACCCACGCGACGTCCGACGATCAGCATTGTCGGCCCCGGCAACCTTGGTACGGCTCTGGCCGTGACCTTGGCGCGTGCGCGATATCCCGTGAAAGTCCTGAGTGTGCGTGCGGCGAAGTCAGGCCATCGCAAGTTGAAGGCATTGGCCCGGAAGGTTCACGCGCGGCTGGCGGTGCTGGGGCGTGACGCGCTGGACACTGACATTGTTTGGCTCACAGTTCCGGATGATGTGATTGCAGAAGTTGCCGCCGAGCTCGCGGACGCGCAGACATGGAGAGGCAAACTGGTCTTTCATTCCAGCGGCGCGCTGACTAGTGACGAACTTGCGCCTCTTCGCAAGCGGGGCGCGCGCGTGGCGTCCGTGCATCCGCTGATGACCTTCGTGCGCGACGCCGTACCGGAGATGGCAAGTGTTCCTTTTGCGCTCGAAGGCGATGCCGCCGCCGTTCGCGCGGCGCGCAAGATCGTCGAGGATCTCGGCGGCAGGGGATTCAGCATCAAGAAGCAAAACAAAGTTCTCTATCACGCCTTCGGCAGCTTCGCCTCCCCGCAGCTGATTGCCCTGATGGCCGCTATGGAACGCGTGGGGCTTGCCGCCGGCATCCGCCGTCAGGACATCAAAACGGTTATGTTGCCGCTGCTGCAACAAACGCTGCGCAATTATCTGGACAAGACCGCGGCCGCGGCCTTCAGCGGCCCGCTCGTACGTGGCGACGTAGCGACGGTGCGCCGACATCTGGCTGAACTGAAGGCCTTGCCGGAGGTGCGCGAGCTCTATATCGCGCTTGCGAAAGCCTCGCTAAGAAACCTTCCAGTCAAGAACCGCAGCTTGCTTAGGCGGGAGCTGCTTGCAGATTAAAGTCGCCCGCGAAGCTTTTCACCGGTCAGGCAGCGTTCACAATCTCCGACTGAGATGCCTTTAGCGTAGCCTCGCCGGGAATCCACGTCCAAGCCGTACCCGCGGCCGCGAGACATAGCGCTGCGCAAATCCACATGATCAGCCGAAAGCTGGTGACGAACGACTCCTTGATGGAGGACTCGATCGCCTCGGCGGTGTCGGAGTTCAACTCCGGCGGAGGCTTCAGCGCAGCCAGGCGATCATGCTGCGATTCCAGCGACGCCCGTGCTGCCGGCGGCACCACGGAACTGGCCAACCGCCGGTCCAGATGCGCGCTGAAGTCGGCGATCATGACCGCGCCGAGGACGGCGACCGCGAGCACTCCGGCCACACGAGCCACGGCGTTGTTAATGCCGGATGCGGTTCCGACGTGATCGGAGTCGACCGCATCCATCACCACGGTTGTCAGTGGAGCGACGCTGACCGCCATCCCCAGCCCCGTGACCACGAGGCCTGGAAAGAACGTTGTCCAGTAACTGCCGCCGACGCCGGGCAACGCGAACAACAGAAATCCCAGGGTCGTGATTGCAGTGCCGATGATCAGAGGGCCGCGCGCTCCGTAGCGCTGGACTAATCCGCCCGACCAGCGTGACAGCACGAAGTTGATGAGGATTAGCGGCAGGATTGCGGCGCCGGCCGCTGTGGCCGAGTAGCCCTGAACCTGGATCAGGTTCAGCGGCAGGACGAAGAAGAATATCCCGAACGCCGCGTAAAGAAACAAGGTCAGCAGGTTTGTGCCGGCGAACGCTCCGGAGCGAAAGAGGCCGAGTGGTACCATCGGTGAGGGCGCCTTGGACTCGATCCACACAAAGCTAAGCGCGCTGACGGCGCCCACCGCGAGGCTCAGAACAATCCAGGGATTGCGCCAGCCCAGGTTCGAGGATTCGACGAAGCCGAATACTAAAGCGCTGAGGCTGATCGTCGCAGCAATTGCACCCAGCCAATCAATCGCACCGGCCTTCCCGCTCTTGCTCTCCGGCACACGTAACAGCGTGACCACAATCACGATCGCAGCCAAAAACAAATTGATGAAGAATGCCCATCGCCACGAAAGATGCTCGATGAGCCAACCACCCAGCAGCGGCCCAATTGCCGTGGTGATGGATGTGAATCCGGACCACGTGCCGATGGCCTGTCCACGCCTCGACTCATCAAACGATGCGCTGATGAGAGACAGACTGCCGGGGACTAGAAAAGCCGCGCCAATTCCCTGCACTGCGCGCGCCGCGATCAACTGCTGAATGCTGCCGGCGAACCCGCACGCAGCCGACGCTGCCGCGAATATGGTGACTCCGAGCAGGAACATGCGGCGACGGCCGAAGAGGTCACCCATCGATCCGCCCACGAGGATCAATGCGCCCAGAGCCAGTCCATACGCTTCGATCACCCACTGCACGGCGACCACGCTCGCCCCAAAGCTCTGTTGCAGCGCAGGCAA
>DATHQX010000142.1:0-3859 GCA_035482295.1 Verrucomicrobiia bacterium | reverse complement strand
GATCGGACCGGACTACATCGATATAGCGTTTCGAGGGGCGCGTCAGGCCGATTCAACAGCGCTGCTCACCTACAACGATTACGGCATCGAGACCGACACTCCGGATCAAACGAAGAAGCGCGCCCTGGTGCTAGAGCTGGTACGCGGAATGAAAAAGCGCGGCGTACCTATTGATGCGGTCGGCGTGCAGAGCCACCTTGGAGCAACCGATCCCGCGCCCGGTGTTGGGCTGACCGATTTCGTCCACGAGCTGCGGCGCATGGGGCTGCAAGTCTTTATCACCGAACTCGACGTCAACGAGAAGAAGCTCGAAGGCTCGGAAAGCGAACGCGATGCGGCAATCGCACGCATCTACAAGGATTACGTAACCATGATGGTTGCCGAACCGAACGTGACCGCCGTCCTTACCTGGGGAATCACCGACCGATTCACATGGCTCAACGGACCGAAATTCTCGCGTCCCGACGGCAAACCGCAGCGATGCCTGCCCTTCGACGCGGATTACCAGCCCGCTCCGGCGTTTTTCGCGCTGCGTTCGGCACTGGACAGCAGACCCTCAAACCTTCATCCATAACAGTGCGAGGCAGCCTTGGCAGCGAGCGCCGTATCTGATGTGATGAGAGCTGCGGAGCTTTCCTCTTGCTGAGCCTTTTCCGAACGACGATCTGCGCGCTTTTCATCACTGTGGCGCTATCCGCGCTGTGCACGGCGCAGGAGCCTTTTCCCGGAGAGCCTCCTCCGCAGCAACAGCCGCCTTCCAGCCAGCAGGCAGCGCCCGCGCGTAACCTCCCCCCTCCGGTGAGTGACGAGCAGCTCGGAGCACCGATCATTCGGGTAAACACCAGCGTGGTCCTGGTTCCAACGCTGGTGGAGAAGTCTTCAGGCGCTGTGTTGTACGGGCTTCAGCCAAAGGACTTTACGCTGCTCGATAACGGTGTGAAGCAGGACGTCCACGTCGATGAGGATCTGGATTCATCGCCGGTATCGCTCGTAATCTGCGTGGAGCGGGGCCGCGACGCGGCGCTCGAGTTCGATAAGTTCGCTCATCTGGGCCCGCTGCTTGAATTGTTCACAGGGCAGGACCGCGGCGAAGTGGCGCTCGTGGTCTTCGATTCAAAGCCGATCTTTCTTGAGGGATTCGAGAAAGACACCAGCTACATCCAGGGTCACCTGCAAAATCTGCCGCCAGGAGATGGTGGCGCAGCGATCCTCGACGCTGCCGGCTTCTCTATCGGCCTGCTCGAGAACCGGCCTGCGGATCACCGGCGCGTGCTGTTGCTGATCAGCGAAACGCGCGATCACGGCAGCCATCTTGTTACGATCCCTCAGCTTGTAGAGCGCATCGGCATAAGCAACACTCTGGTGCTGAGCCTGACGTTTTCGCCGTCGACGGCGGAGCTGATCGACTGGGGCAGAGGGAACACCAACGGCGGCACGGAGTTGAATCTGATGGCACCGCTGGTCATGGCCATCAACGCCATGCGCAAGAACACGCCGAAGGCCCTGGCCTCAATGAGTGGCGGGGAGTACGGGCCCTTCACCCGCGAGAAAGGCTTCGAGGATCGTGTGGCAGAGGTCGCCAATCACGCGCGCAATCGCTATATGCTCAGCTTTCGCCCTACAGACCTGACGCCAGGGCTGCATACGATTAAGGTTTCGCTCGCCGAAAACTACGGTGCACACGTAGTGACGCGAGCCAGCTACTGGGCGGTGAACGATGCGGCCGCTGATCCCGTAAATGCTCCGGCGAAAGCTCCAGGTCCCGGCGCCGCGCAGCAGCCTCAGCCGTAGGGACTGCATCTATTTGCCATAATGCTTCCTGAAGAATTGGAGATTTCTGAATGAGTGAGAGAGTACGTCTGACCGCAAACGACGGCCACGAATTCGAGGCTTACGTCGCCAAACCGAAAGGCGAATCTATCGCTGGGCTGGTCGTGGTCCAGGAGATCTTCGGCATCAACCCGCATATCCGTTCTGTGGCAGACGGCTACGCGAAGGACGGATTTCTTGCCGTGGCCCCGGCGCTCTTTGATCGCTACGAGCGCGGTGTTGAGCTCGGCTATGAGGGCGAGGACATGCAGAAGGCGAGGTCGTTCGCAAACAGGCTGGACATCGAAGCCGCCTTGCGCGACACGAACGCTGCTCTCGGCTATGTCCGCGGCCAGATAGGCAAAAAGTGCGGCGTCATCGGCTACTGTTTCGGTGGAACGGTGGCGTGGCTGGCCGCGACGCGGCTGAAGGTCGAGGTCGCGGTCGGGTATTACGGCGGACGGATCGCGATGTTTGCCGCCGAACAACCGAAGGCGCCGGTCATGCTGCATTTCGGCGAAAAAGACCAGCACATCCCCAGAGGAGAGGTGGACACGGTTGCGGCGGCGCATCCCGAAGTGCAGATTTACTGGTACGACGCCGGCCACGGCTTCAACCGCGACACCTCCGGCGAACCAACAAAGTTGGCGCGGCAGCGTTCGATTGAATTTCTAAAGAAGCACTTGAGCTAAAGAGGCTCAAGGCGTGAGCTCCTGAAGCCAGCGCAACATCTGCTTCAGGCATCGCTGGTGAGCTGCCCCTGATCCAAAATTCCCACTGGGCCGCTAAGATTTTGGCGTCGTTTCGACCCTTAAGTGCATCTATTTTCTATCGCTCGCCCGACTTACGGCGTACTCTGCCTGCACGTCGCAACTAAGTGAAAGGAAGAAGAGCGCGAATGGCGACAGCTGCCGCAACGGCGCAGCCGAAGTTTGTTGCAATGGAAAACTGGCGGCCCAGGGCAAATCCCTGGGTAGTCGCGGCGACCGTAGCGCTGGCGGCGTTCATGGAGGTGCTGGACACCTCGATCGCCAACGTCGCGCTGCCGCACATTGCCGGCAGCCTGGGCGCAAGCCAGGACGAGAGCACGTGGGTGCTTACCGCGTATCTTGTGTCGAATGCCGTCGTGCTGCCGATGGGCGGATGGGTGGCGAGCATCATCGGCCGGAAGAGGTTCTTCATGAGCTGCATCGTGATCTTCACGATCAGCTCGTTTCTTTGCGGCAGTGCGCCATCGCTGCCGCTGCTGCTGCTCTTCCGCGTAATCCAAGGCGCGGGCGGCGGAGGTTTACAGCCAATGGCCCAGGCCATCATGGCCGATTCCTTCGAACCTGCCAAACGCGGGCTGGCGTTTGCGCTTTATGGCATCGTTGCGGTGCTTGCGCCCTCGATCGGACCGACGCTGGGCGGATGGATTACCGACAACTACAGCTGGAACTGGATTTTCTACATCAACATTCCGGTGGGTATTCTGACGCTGATATTGACCAACAGGCTGGTTGAGGATCCCCCATGGAACGTGCCCGACAGGAAGAATTTCTTCAAGCTCGATTATGTGGGAGTGAGCCTGCTGGTGATTTCGATGGGTGCGCTGCAGATCATGCTCGACAAGGGCGAGGAGAATGACTGGTTCGGCTCGCACTTTATTGTCACCTGCGCGGTAACATTTGTGGCCTCGTTCATCGCGCTGATCGCGTGGGAATGGTTTGCGAAAGCGCCGCTGATGGACCTGAAGCTGTTCAAGAACCGGAATTTTGCGGTGTGCTGTTTCCTGATGCTACTGACGGGCGGCTTTCTGAACGCGACGACCGTGCTGCTGCCGCAGTATCTGCAGAGCGCACTCGGCTACACCGCTACCTGGGCGGGACTCGCGCTTTCCGGCGGCTCACTCGTGCTGCTTCTCGTGGTGCCGATTACCGGACAACTCGTCACGCATTTTCCTGCGCGCAACATCATCGCCTTTGGGTTCTTCTGCTTCACGGTCTCATACTTTGTTACGGCGAACCGGCTGAATCTCGGACTGAGTTTCGGCGAGTCATCCTGGCTGCGC
>DATHQX010000141.1:0-3270 GCA_035482295.1 Verrucomicrobiia bacterium | reverse complement strand
GACCGTGTCATCAAAATGCTTGTAGGTCGAATCGCCCTCGCCCTTCAGATTTTTCGCCGCGTTAATCCCGCCCTGCGCGCACACCGAGTGCGAACGCTTCACCGGCACAATGGAGAACAGGTCGACGCTCGCGCCCATCTCGGCGATCTTGATGACCGCGGACAATCCCGCGAGGCCGCCGCCCACCACAATAATTTTCGGAGTCGCCATCTTATTGCACCGGCCTTCCGGAGCTTGCCGCCTGCTCGGTTGCTTTGTGGTCGGATCGCAAACGATCCGAATGAAGCATCGCGCGGTTTGGCTGATCCTCCTCCAGAGGATGCGAGCGGAAGGAATACAAACTCGCGAAGCCCGCTCCGCACAGCACCATGAACAGCAGCAAGCAAACGCGCAACAATCTCTTCTGCGCCTTGTCGCCGGAGACGATCCCCCACTTCGCTGAGAACAGCCAAATGCCATAGGCGAAGTGCCACGAAGCCGCGACCAGTCCCACCACGTAGAACAGGAACAGCCATGGATGGATCACCTCAGCCTGCACCTTGCCGAACGACGCCATGGGATTTTCGTGCAGATCGACGCCGGTAAAGCGCATCGTGTAGGTGTGCCACAGGATGTAAACGAATGCGATGCCGCCCGTCCAGCGCTGCGCCGTGTACATCCAGTTGCCGCTCCACGGATAGCTGACGGCGTTTCCGTCGCCGCGATACCAGATGTAGAAGCCGTAGAGCGCGTGAAACAAAATCGGGAGCCAGATCCCGAACAGCTCCAGAAAAAATACCAGCGGCAGATTCGCCAGAAATCTGACCTGGTTCGCATAGGCATCCGGCCCGGTGATGGCGGTCGAGTTTGAAATCAGAATGTGTTCGAACAGAAACGCGCCCACCGGAATGATCCCCGACAGGGAATGCAGCCGGCGCAGAACGAACGAATATCCCTGCCCAGCGCGCAACGGGGCCACGCCCGGTCGTATAGCGGGAGCAGTAGAACTGGCTGACGCCACGTAGCGCTCCTTATGAGTTCAATGATGAGAAAATAACTTTTCATTATCGTGCGACGACAGAAGTGAAGTCAAGGAAGGTTGCGTGGAGCGGACACTCCTGTCCGCTGCTCTTGACTTTGACTTGGTTTTTAAATTTCTAGCTAGTCCGATCGCACCACTCCAGAAGGTGTCGAAACGCTGCACCCCGGTGGCTGTAGCGCGCCTTCTCTTCGGCGGTCAGTTCGGCAAATGTTTTCTGAATCTGCGGAAAATAAAATAGCGGATCGTATCCAAACCCGTTCGTGCCGCGCGGATGATCGAGAATCACTCCCTCGGCCGTCCCGCGAAACGTGGTCAGAGTCTTGCCATCGCGCGCCGCGGCCAGCACGCAGACGAACCGCCCGGTGCGCTTCTCCGGCAGAACTTTCTTCAGTTCGCGCAGCACGCGCGCGTTGTTGGCTTGATCGTCGGTATTTTCGCTGGCCAGGTGAGGCGCGACGTCCAGCAGATCGGGCGCCGCATAGCGCGCCGAATGCACACCGGGTGCGCCGTTCAAGGCATCGATCTCCAGCCCGGAATCATCGGCGACGACGATTTCTCCCGCCGTATGCCGGCTATATTCCTCCGCCTTCTTGCGCGCGTTCTCTTCGAACGTGAGACCGTCTTCGACCACGACGGGCAGGGAAGCGAAGTTCGGAATGCTGCCAATCTCAATTCCGTGGGGCGCAGCCGCCCCCGCAAAGTCTCGCAGCTTCCCCGGATTCGAGGTAGCGATCAGAATTCGCCGCATAACGGTGGACACATAACCGCGGAATAGGAGATAAAACTATATCGTCGTCCCGCGCAAAGCGGGGAACCTAAGCAACTGGCCGTCGCGGACGAAGAAGCAGAATCCATCCAACCACCGAGATGGACGCGATCCCAGAGATCCATTCTCCTAGTGCGCGATCCCATGTCCGCACGAAATTGATCTGGACGCGATTCGATCCAGCACCGACTGGAACCAGCATCTGCCCCGTCCCCCCCCGCACTGCCGTCTCCACCACATGCCCGTTTACCTCGACACGCCACGCTGGATATTGAAACAGCCGCAGCGCCAACTGGCCGGGGGCCGACATTTGCGCAGTAAACGCGCGTGACTCCGCATTCCATCGATCGATGTGAACTTGAAGCGTTGCATTCGGCGGGCCGTCGACCGTCACATCTGGCGCGGCTTTGTCGATCGCCGTTGGGTCGGCCGCGAGCGGGGTGTACTCATCGACGCCCTCATAGCCCACGCTCAGATACCCCGGGCCGGTCGCCATGTTGTCCTGCATTTCGCGCAGGTCGGCGGCACTATCCCACCACGGGGCCTGAAGCCGCTGCCACGCTGCGACGATGATCGCGATTGACACCGCGCACACGGCCCCGCGCCACCACCAGCCCCGCCGGCCCGCCGCTGTCGACACGGTTACGAATATAGAGAAAATCACGCTCAGGCACAGCAGCCAGCGCCAGGGAAACTGCATGAACTCCATCTTCGGCAGGACTTTCCACAGCAGTCCTGCCAGTGGAAACATAAGCACCGTGCAGGCCATCGCCCAGACCAACAGCACATTCCAGAGCTCGCGCTTCGTGTCGCGCCACCGCCTCGCCGCCCACGCTGCGCCAAGAGTCACGGCGATCTCGAAGATCGCAACCCATGAGATGACTCGATTAAACGCGTCGTGATCGGCGTCCGTGGTATGAATAAACAAAAAATTGTCCGCTGGACGGGAACCGGCTGAGACTGCCTGGGCAACGTCGATCCAGCGCTGCTCGTAGATTGCAGGCAGGAGATAAAAAGCCGCCAGGCACGCTCCCAGCGCCGCCGCGCCCGCTCCCACCAACAGCAGCCGCGGCGAGCGCTGCTGCCACGCCAGGAGCACCAGCAATAGCGCCAGCGAGTAGTAGATCATGACCGCGGCCGGAGCGTTGGTCAGCCAGGCTGCGGCCAGCACAACGGAGAGCGGCAGGATCGCTGTGAGTCCTGTACGTTTGTCCGTGGCATCCGCGGCTTTCAGCACGAGCAGCAGCAACAAAGGCACCAGGCAGCTGGCCAGCAGTTCGGCAAACGCGCTGCGCCAGTACACAATCACCAGATGGTAGGGATTCACGGCATAGAGCACCGCGATGAAGATGGCATCGCGCCGGCTGAACCTCTCAGGATCGAGCCAGCGCCGAGCCAGCACGAACATCGACACCCCTGCCGCCACGAGCGCGATCCAGATGTAAATGCAGGATGCCAGCGTCCAGGGAAAGATCGCGCTCAG
>DATHQX010000140.1:0-12611 GCA_035482295.1 Verrucomicrobiia bacterium | reverse complement strand
GTAGCGTCTCGTGCGGAAGAGCTTAAGAGACTGCTGCGCAACATCACGGATCAGCTTCCTACCCAGGATCAGCTCGATCTGACGAAGGCACAGTTGGACGAGCGCGATGAGCAATTGCAGACGAGACTGAAAGAGGTCGATGCACTGCTTGCCGGAACTCCGAACACGCTCGAGTTACGCGAGGAAGAGAACTTCTGGCGGGGGCAGCAAAAGGAGACCGCGGATTTGCGGGCTCAGTTGCTCCTTTGGGCGAATGTGGCGCAGTCTGCTATTCAGCAACTTCAGGCGCAGCAGCCTATCTGGAACGAAACCTTACAGCAGAACCAGTCAACCCCAGATCTGGTTCCCACGCTCGATGTAATCCACAAATCGGTCAATAACCTTCAACAGGTGACCAAGCAGGCACAGGAATCGCTGCGAGTGATTGTCAATCAGCAGATCAGCGCTGCCAATGAGGATCAGCTGGCCATCGATGCCATCGGCCGCATCGAGAAGGCTCGCCAGTACGTTGACAGCCAACTCTTCGAGCGAGACAGCCTGCCGCTTTGGCGGATCGGAGAGCGACGCGAAGCCGGTGAGAATAAAGAGGTTTTCACGAATGCGACCAGCCGTCTGCTGGGCATTCGCGCCTTCATGAACCAAGCCAGAGGCGGGATCGCCGCGCTGGGCATTCTGCTGATTCTTTCCCTGGTCTGCGCTTATCGTCTGTACCAGAAGGCACGATTCTTTCAGCCGGAGAACGAAGAGCAGGCCAAGACCTTGCACATCCTCAGGCACTGGATTGCCCTTGGTGTGTTACCGGCTCTGCTCGCGGCGTATCTATTAGCGCCCTTTGCGCCTTTGCCGCTGATTGGCCTAGTCATCCTGGCTTCCTTTGTCCCCATTCTCATTCTGCTGCCGCCGCTGATCAACTCGCGCTTCCGACTGCTGTTGTATTGCATCGCCGTTGTCTATACCTTCAACGCGTTTGTCGCCTGGATTTCATTCTCGCCCAGCCATAAACGCGAGGTGCAATTCCTGACGAACCTCGCAGTGTTCTGCGTCTTTGCCTTCCTGGTTCGGCCGAAACGGATATCCCGGCTGAAAGATGAAAATCGTCTGGATGGACTTCGCATTTTTGCCATAAGGCTGGCCGTCGCGCTGCTGGGAGCAGGTCTGATTGCGAACTTGGTCGGCTACGTCAAACTTGCGCAGTTTCTCGGGATTGTCTGCATCTACAGCACGTTTATCGCGATCAGCATGTTGGCAGGTGTGCGCGTCTTCACCCGCCTGCTGCTGGAGGGTGTCGATAGACCGGGAGCGCAACAGTTAGCAATCGTTCGCCAGCATCGGGATGGGATTGTTCGCTGGGTACCACGTCTGTTCCAGTGGGGCGGCGTGACTATCTGGCTGTTCGCAACCATCAACCTGCTCGGCTTGGGCGATTGGGTGGCGAGCATTTTCGAAAGCGTCATCGGTTTTCATATTGCAGGCGGATCGGTCGGCATCACATTGGGGAGCGTGATCGGCTTCTTCCTGATTTTGATCTTCGGTTACGGCATTTCCAGCGGAATTCGTTTTCTGCTGCGCGAGGAGTTGCTGAGCCGTTTTCACCTCTCGCGAGGCCTGCCGGAACTGATCTCCTCCATGCTGCACTACCTGCTGCTGCTGCTGGTGTTCTTTTTCGCAATCAACGCAGGGAATATAGAGCTGAACAAATTCACGGTACTGACGGGCGCGCTGGGCGTCGGTGTCGGCTTCGGCTTGCAGAATATCGTCAACAACTTCGTCTCCGGCTTGATCCTTCAATTCGAGAGGCCGATCCACGTCGGCGATGTACTGGATATCGACGGCAGCACGGGCAAGGTCACGCGCATCGGCATCCGCTCCAGTACGATCAAGACTTTCCAGGGCGCAGAGGTCATCATCCCAAACGCCAACTTCATCTCCGGCAAGGTGATCAACTGGACACTCTCGGAATCACTTCGCCGCGTAGAGTTGCCCGTGGGCGTGGCTTATGGCAGCGATCCCAAGGTGGTTTCGAAGATCCTTGATCAGGCTGCGACCGCCCATGAAAGCGTTCTGATTACTCCGCCGCCGGCCGTGTACTTCAAGGAGTTCGCCGACAGCTCGCTGAACTTCGAGTTGCAGTTCTGGGTCATGCAGGAGAGCAACGGGGTCAAGGTCAAGAGTGAGGTAGCTTTGGCCATCATGGAAATGCTGGACCAGGCGGGTATCGAGATCCCGTTCCCGCAGCGCGACCTGCGGTTGCGAGCGGTGGACCCGGCTGCCGCTGCCAGCCTGCTTGCGCCGGAGGATTCCCTGACCGGTTCCGGTAATCACGATGGCGATTCTCGCGAGGCCGACGTGGCTGTGGACGACGCAGCGAGCCGAGCGGCCCGTAAATCCTAGGCCACCCCTGCATCCTTAGCACTTCTTGTGCTTCTAATGGACATCTTATCTCCGCCCATGCTGAGAACATCGAGCGAGTGACTTTCGTCACCCGCGCATGTGATCTTCATAGGCGTAGAATACGGACATTCGTACACGTCACATCCGCCGCTGGGAAGGTTGCGGATGCGACCGGGAGGTATCCAGCCCTTGAGCAATCTTCCACAGACTCTGGCCGAGCTTCGGCGCAGTGAACTATTCTCCGAGGAACGACTCCGCCATCGGCGCGTAAAAGACGAGATGCGGGAAAGTCTTATCGCCCGGCTACGTGGAGACGGCCCGATTTTTCCCGGCATCGTCGGCTACGAGGATACGGTGGTGCCCCAGATCGTCAACGCTATCTTGTCCCGACATAATTTCATCCTGCTGGGCTTGCGCGGCCAAGCGAAAAGCCGGATCCTGCGAGCTCTTACGACACTGCTCGACCCACAGACGCCTTATCTGCGCGGTTGCGAGATTCATGACAATCCCTATGAGCCGATCTGCCGCCGTTGCCGTGAGCTGCTGGCCAATCATCCTGACGACGCGCCCATCGCCTATCTCAACGCCGACGATCGCTACGTCGAGAAGCTGGCTACGCCGGACGTGACCATCGCCGACCTCATTGGCGATATCGATCCCATTAAGGCCGCCAAGAGCGGGCTCGAGCTGGCAAGCGAGTATACGGTGCATTATGGTTTGCTGCCGCGCGCCAACCGCGGCATCTTCGCTGTCAACGAACTGCCCGACCTTGCAGGCAAAATTCAGGTAGGCCTGTTCAACATCATGCAAGAGGGAGATGTGCAGATTAAGGGCTATCCGGTGCGTCTGCCGCTCGATGTTGCCATGGTGTTTAGCGCCAATCCTGAAGATTACACGGCGCGAGGCAAGATCATCACGCCGCTGAAGGACCGTATCGGCTCGGAGATTCGCACACACTATCCTGCGACGGTCGACGAAGCCATTGCCATCACCTCGCAGGAAGCGTGGACGGAACGCGATGGCTACCAGTTACAGCTGCCCGATTTTGTCAGGCAAGTAATCGAGCAAATTGCCTTCATCGCGCGCGAAGACAAGCGCATCGACAAGCGTTCCGGTGTCAGTCAGCGGCTGCCCATCAGTGTGACGGAAAACGTTATTTCAAACGCCGAGCGGCGCGCTATCCGCTCGGGCGAGAAGCTGGTCGTACCTCGCATCGGCGACATCTATGCCGCCATGCCGGCCATGACCGGCAAGCTCGAACTGGAGTACGAAGGTGAGCTGAAGGGCGCCGACAATGTTGTACGCGAACTTATTCGCGCGGCTGTGGCTCGGGCTTATGACAAGTATTTCCAGGGCAACAGCAACATGAACCAGGTCGTGCAGTGGTTCGATCTGGGCGGCGAGATTCAGTTGCGCGACTCTTCCAGCGCCCAGGAAATGCTGCACAAGCTCCGCGGTATCCAAGGCTTGCTCGACAAATTGAGTGGACTGGGCCTCAGCGGCAAGGAGCCGTCGGAAGTGCTGGTCTCGGGAGCGGAGTTCATTCTTGAGGGACTGCATGCCCACAAGAAGATCGGGCGCAGCGAGGAGCGCACGTTTACCGCCGGCGAGAAGCAGCCGCGCCGGGAAAAGCAGAACTTCCGCGAAGAGGAAGATGAGCGGGAAGTCCGGCGTCAGAGAAGGCCGTTCAATTAGAACAGGAGCGCACAAGCAGTATCTCGACAACCATGGATGACAAGCCTTTTGAAGGCAAGGAACCTGCGAAGCGCGCGGGAAAAGCTCCAGCCGTTTTTCTCGCCATCGTTGGCGCACTGTGGTTAAGCGCAATGGGGTGGGTGCTGGCGCTGTTGATCGAACTCACCAGGCCACGGCCTAAAGTTCCAATCCTGGTTCTGCTCGTAATAGGTTTACTGATGGGGCCGTTTTGCATGATGAGCGGGTCGATCCTGACCTTCGGCAGGAAGTTAGGAAAGACTGCGAGGGTCATGCTGATCGTCGGTTGCGCGATTCTTAGCGGAGTGTTCCTAGTGCTTGCGGTCGATGGGGCTCGGCGAATGGGCACGCCGCAAGCTCCGCCGAGCTACTGGCCGTATGCGGCGCTGGGATGTCTGGTGATTCTGACGGACCTCGGCGCGTGGCAGCTCTTGCGAGCGACAATCTTGTCGACTGCGGATGTTCCGAGTTCGGTCAAGGCGAAGAGTGCGGATTCGGTTTTATGAAGTTCATTAAATACAAGAAATACGTTCCTGAACCCGCTTCTGAGATGGGCATGGAAGACCTCCTCAACGCACTTTCGGACTATCTGCTTCAGAGTGGCTTTCAGCAGCAGTATCAGGATTATTACGATCTGAATGATGCCGAGCAGACGCTGGAGGACCTGCGCCAAGCAATTGCAGAGGCGCTGCTCAACAGCGACATGCTAGACGAACAGATGAAGCAGCAGATCGAGAACATGAGCGCCGAGCAGCTCGAGCAACTGATCGAACAGGTCATCGAGCGCCTGGAGCAGGAAGACTACATCAGCATTGACCAGCCACACGATCCTGCGCGCTCGTCGACTGCCGGGGGACAGGTTGGAGAGGCACAATCGCAGGCGCGCTTCGAGATCACGGACAAAGGATTGGACTTCTTGGGCTTTCGGGCGCTGCGCGACTTGCTGGGTTCTCTGGGAAAATCGAGCTTTGGCCGCCATGATACCCGCGACACGGCAACCGGCATCGAAGCCAGCGGCGCATCCAAGACCTACGAGTTCGGCGACACTTTGAATCTGGACATCACCGCGACCCTTTCCAACGCGATTCAACGCGAGGGTCTCGGCCTGCCTTTGAATATCGAGTATCGTGACCTGCAGGTTCACCAGTGCGAGTACCAGTCGTCCTGTGCGACCGTGCTAATGCTGGATTGCTCGCACTCGATGATCCTCTACGGGGAAGACCGTTTTACTCCGGCCAAGAAGGTGGCGATGGCGCTGTCCCATCTCATTCGCACCCAGTACCCCGGAGACTCGCTGTCGCTCGTGCTCTTTCATGATTCGGCAGAGGAGTTGCCGCTTTCGCAACTGGCGCGAGTGAAAGTTGGTCCGTACTACACCAACACGCGTGAGGGTCTTCGCCTGGCGCAGCGCATTCTCCAACGCCAGCGCAAAGACATGAAGCAGATCGTGATGATTACCGACGGCAAGCCTTCGGCACTCACACTGGAAGACGGGCGAATCTACAAGAACGCTTTCGGGCTGGATCCGCTCGTGGTGAGCGAGACGCTGAAAGAAGTGTCGAAGTGCAAGCGGGCGGGGGTGCTAATCAATACCTTCATGCTGGCGTCGGATTACGGCTTGATCCAGTTCGTCCAGAAGGTCACGGAGATGTGCCGCGGCAAGGCATACTTCACCACGCCCTATACGCTGGGACAGTACCTGCTGATGGACTACATGTCGCGGAAGACGAAGACAGTACACTAGAGGCTAGGGGTTTGGGACTAGGTGTACTGCGCGTTTACCGGCAAGGTTGTTCAGGTCAAATTGCTAGCCCCTAACCCCCAATCCCTGACCCCTACTCTTACTGCTTCGGCGCGTAGTAACCCTTCCTGGCGCGCACGTGATACTTCTTGTTATCGGCGAGAATCTCGATCTTGCGATATTTTCCGTCGGCGAGGAAGTCAGCCGGTTTATAAGAAATCGCGTACTGGCTGCGCAACTCGTCTGAGATCTCAGTGAAAGCGTTGGCGACATCCTCGATCTTGAAAGGGAAGAACGCCTTCCCGCCGGTCTCTTCGGCAAAGTGCTCCAGGACCTTGTCGCCGCGCAACTTCAGACCGCTCGTATTGGTCGAAATCGTGTAGATGATGACCTCGGCGCGCTGCGCCATCTCAACGGCCTCTTCGCGCGAGACCCGACTCTGATTATCCTCACCGTCGCTGAGCAAAATGATCGCCCGGCGTGTGGCAATCTGTCCCTTGTCGACGCCCATCAACTTGTCGCGACAAGCGAAATAGATAGCGTCGTACATCGCGGTTCCGCCGCCCGGCCGCAGCATGCGTACGCCGTGCGAGAGCGCTTCGGGGCTATCAGTGAAATCCTGCGTCACCTCAGGCGTGGTATCGAAACCGATGATGAAGGCCTTATCGAAATTCGGCCGGATAATCTGATTCAAGAACTCGATCGCTGCCTCCTGTTCGAACTTGAAGCGATCGCGAACCGAGTTGCTGGCGTCGATCAGCAGGCCGACACGGAGCGGCAGGTTGGTCTGGCGGCTGAAGGACTGAATGCTTTGCGCCGGCTTGTTGTCGTCGAGGACCCGAAAGTCGCTCTGCGTCAGATCCTTCACGAAGTGATCGCGTTTGTCGGTCACGGTGAAGACGACGTTGACCTCGTCGACCCGCTTGCGGATAACCGTAAGTGTGTCGTCGGGCGCAGGAGCGTCGGCTGCTCCTGCAGAATTGTTACCGGCAGGTGGAGTCGGCTTACTGGCCTGCGATCCCGAGCTCGTCCCGGAAGGCGCTGGATCGCTTGGAGTGGTGCCGGATTGCGCCGCACCTGTCTGGGTCGTGGTATTTGCCGGGGGCGGAGTTGACGGTGGTGGAGGATACTTGCTGCTCGATGGTGCGTTGGGCAATTGTTGTGACGAATTTTGGGCGACGAGCTCCAACGATAACGCCGCCGTCAAAACCACGATAAACCAATATTTCATGCGGAGCTTTATTATAGCTGCTGCTGGCTTGCGGCCGGTCTGGGCAACTACCTTTCCGGCGCCGGGGCGTCCATGACTAACTAGATGCTTGGGACGCCTACCGATTAGACGTGCAACTGGCCTGTTTGTGGTGAGCGACGTACTCCTTGGACCCTGATGAAAATCTCTACCTTCTTTAACTCTGGATTGCTCTGCGGTTTGGCGGCGTTGCTTTTAGGGAGCTCAGGTTTTGCGAGCACCGGACGCGCGCGCGAAATCACCGATATTCACTTCGAGAACGTAACCCAGAACACGGTCGATGTCGTCTGGACCACGGCCCGTCCCAGCACCTCCCAGGTCCTGATTGCCCGTAGCACCGATTACGAGCCTGAACGCGCAGCGCCGGAGACACCGGACAAAACACTGGTCACCAATCACCGGGTCACGGTCGATCACCTGATCCCGTATAACCCGCGCAATGGCGATGGCACGTACTACATCTACGTGGCCTCGGCCGACGCCAAAGGCGATCTGTCGACCGCGCCAGGGCCCCAGACGGCCGATGGCAAGAATCCGTTCATCCCCATGCGTACTCGGCCGACGGACACCATGGGCGATCCCAAGTTCGATTTTTATCTGCTGGGGCCCGATGAAGTCTTCGCCGGACACGACATGTATTTCCTGGTGCAGTCGATCCTGATCGCCGGACCGATCGACGATCTGTACGTTATCAACCACGGCGGCTACAACAACGACACCGACGGCGTGGTGAAGTCGTTGGATGGAAAAGGGAGTCCTGACAGCATCGGCGTGCATTTCAATTGCACATGGACGAACCAGAGCGGAGTAGACGTTAACGAACAGACTGCAGATCGGACGCGCAATCTCGGATATTGCAAGGGCCTGAACAACAATATTCGCGACCTGACCTTCCGGATTCGTACCCGGGCCAACACCGCGCCCGGCAAGTATTCCGTCACGTTCACTCTTGAGACCAACAGCCAACGAAAGACCGGGACTTACGAATTCACCGTCCTGCCCCCGGCGACCGCGCCCGCCAAGCCGCAACTGGCGGCGAAGGCCATCCCCGGCCTGGGTATGTGGGAAAAGCAGATGGTCGAACTCGGCAACAAATGGTGCCAGTTTCGTGACCAGCAGAACATTGCCGGCAACTTCGTCGACAACTGGGGGTGGACGGGCGATGCCTGGTTCTATGACGGCGGTCGCAGCTTCGAGAACATCGACACCTATACCGCTGCCGCGGGCAAGCCGAACCACGACTACTGGCAGCACTGCGCCGTCAATCTGCTAAATCCATATGCAAACTGGCAGGTCGCGAATAACGGCAACATGGCCGGCTATTCGACGTTTACTTACGGCATGGCCATGAACTACCAGCGCACCCACGACGAAGTCATGCGCAAGGGTATCTCGATGCTGGCGACTGTAGGGCCCCAGCGTGTGGCCGTCGGCGGCGTCGATCCCTGGACCATCCGCGAAATGTCATACCGGTGTAATGCCTGGATGAGCGATGAGATGCTCGGGGCGCCGCGCTGGCCGCTGCTTCAGCGCAACATCGACAAGATCGTTGGCGCGATGAATATGACCAACCGCGGCGTCGCCGGCATCGGTGGGGCAGTGCATCCGTTCATGATCGGCCTGGCGATGGAGACGCTGATCCACTGGTACGAGCTGAACATGGCGGAAGGACATCCGGATTACAGCGTGGTGCCGGCCATCAAGGAAGGGCTCGACGGCTTGTGGAAGTACAACTGGATGCCCAAGCAGCACATGTTCGACTACAACCGTTTCCGCGTGCCGTCGAATCCAAACGTCGGCTACACCGCGCTGAACAACCTGGTCTCGGTGGCGTACGCCTGGTATTGGTTGCAAATTGGGGACGACGAAGAGCGCGAGCGTGGCGACGACGTCTTCGCCCACGCCTTCGACGATCCGGGCGGATTCAGCTGGAGCGGCAAGCAATTCAGCCAGGAATACGAGTTCAGTTTCGACTTTGTGCGCTTTCGCAAAGGCATCGACGGATCGACCGTGCTGCCTGCAAACAATCCGTATACTGGCCCCTACGCTGATACCGTACCGCCCATCAGCGAGAAGGTGAACTGCGATCCCAACTACTTCAAAGGCTGCAAGCCGGGAAGCATCGGGAGCACGACCGCGACGATCTTCTGGGGAACGTATAAGCCTTCAACGACACAGCTGATCTACGGCAAGAGCTCCGATTACGGCAAGGTTTCGCCGCTCGACAAGAACATGGTGACCGATCACGTAGTGAACCTCACCGGCCTGCAGCCGGGAACTACGTATCACTTCCGTACGAAGTCGGTCGACAGCGTGGGGAATGTAGGCTCGATGCGGGACCTGACGTTCACCACCACCCAATGACCAAGCGGCAACCGGTCAGGATCGGCACCGCAGGCTGGAGTGTTCCGCGAGAGTCTGCTGGCGACTTTCCGGGTGAGGGAACACACTTGGTTCGGTACTCACGCGGCCTGAATTGTGCCGAGATCAATTCATCGTTCTACCGTCCCCATAAGCAATCCACGTGGGAACGCTGGCGCGATTCCGTTCCTGCCGGATTCAGATTTTCGGTTAAAGCACCCCGTGCGATTACTCACGATGCGGCGCTGAAATGCCCGCCCGAAGTCCTTCTGGCCTTCCTTAAGCAGGTCGGGGCACTGGAAGCCAAGCTCGGTCCGTTGCTCTTTCAACTACCGCCGAGTTTGGAATTTGACGCGAAGACAGCTCGCGAGTTTCTTGCCGTTTTGCGGAAGCACTTTTCGAGGGCGGTCGCGTGCGAGCCGCGTCACCCAAGTTGGTTTGGCGAAGAAGCAACGGCCATGATGAGTGAGTTCCGTATAGCACGAGTGGCCGCGGATCCCGCGTGCGTGCGCGACGCGGCTGTTCCCGCAGGATCGTCCGAATTGGTCTATTTTCGGCTTCACGGCTCTCCGCGGCGGTACTACTCGTCCTATGAAGACAAATACCTGGAGTCGTTGGCGGAGGAGCTGCGGGGCATTCAGAAGCGCAGGGACGTGTGGTGCATCTTCGACAACACGGCCTCTGGCGCAGCGATTCGCAATGCTTTGCAAGTTAACCGCCTGCTGGCGACGGCGAACGACCAACGTTAAATTGGCTAGGCGACAGAGGCGCGGCGCAGTTGCTCGAGAAATAAGTTCAGCTCATTGGGCAAGGCCGCTTCCAGCGTTAACAGCCCCGAGCTGCGAGGCTGCTTGAACTCCAGCGCCGCGGCGTGAAGGAAATTCCGATCGAGGCTGAGGACCGCCGGAGTTCCCGGAGGTGCCTTCACTGTTCCACGCTTTAGGTCCTTGGGCGCACCATACAGGCTGTCTCCCACCACAGGATGACCGATGGAAGCCATGTGCACACGAATCTGGTGCGTGCGTCCGGTTTCGATGCGGACGTCCAACAGCGCAAATTTACCGAACGCGGAGGCGATGCGCTCGCGTACCTCGTAGTGGCTGACCGCTGAACGGCCGCCGCTGCCCTTGGTTGTCATTCGTATGCGACGAATAGCATCGCGGGAGATGGCAGCACTAATCGTTCCATGGTCCTTGACTGGCCAGCCGTGAACCAGCGCGACGTACCGCTTCTTGACCTCCCGCTTCGAAAACTGCTGCGCCAGCTTGCGATGCGCAATGTCGTTCTTGGCAACGATGATCAAGCCACTCGTTTCTTTGTCCAGGCGATGCACGATGCCCGGACGCATCTCGCCGCCGACATCGGAGAGTTGCGCGAAACGGTGCAGCAGGGCATTGACCAGCGTGCCCCGGTTGCGCTCGTCCTCCGTCGCGCCAGATCCCACGTGCACCATCATTCCCGCCGGCTTATTGATCACCGCCAGATCATCGTCTTCGTACGCGATGTCGAGCGAAATATCTTCAGCAATGGCTCGCAGCGGTGGCGGCTGCAGATCGCCGAGGATGGTGATCTCTTCTCCACCTCGCAACTTGAGTGATGGCTTGGCGATCGAGCCGTTCAGGAGAGCTTTCTCTTCCGACAGCATCTGTTGAACGCGCGACCGGCTCACGTCGGAGATCTGTGAGACAAGAAACTGATCGAGCCGCTGGCCGGCAGCCTCGGCAGGGACGGAGATGGTTAGGGGATAGCGATCAGCAGCCATTCGCGATGAGGATATAACAGAGAGTAACTACCACGGAGGCAGAAGAACATGGAGGAATAAGAAATCCATAGAAGCATTCCTTCCTTGCGTCAGTGAATTTCAGAAGCGGGAAAAGAGCTTCTCCATGTACTACGCGCGCCTCCGTGGTGAGATACGAAGCTATCGTGCGGCCTTGAGGGCTACCGGAGCACTTAACGTGGGCCTCCGCATCCAGAGCAATCCGCCAAAGATGACCAGGCCGATGGCGATCGCCTGTGTACCGGTCATCCAGCCAAAGAACTCGCCTCGTCCGGGGTCGCCGCGGAAGAACTCGATAAAATAGCGTCCGACGCCGTAGATGATCATGTACGTACCGATAATCTCGCCCTCGAACTTCTTGCGTCGGATCAGCCATACCAGGAACAGGCAGTTGCAAAGTTCCAGAACCATCTCATAAAGCTGGGTGGGATGTAGCGGGACATTCAACGGCGTACCAACAATTTCATTGGCAAGTGGGTTGTGGAAGGTGATCGCCCAGGGGACGTGTGTCTCATGTCCGTAGCAACAGCCGGCAGCGAAGCATCCGACCCGTCCGAAGGCATGGCCGAGCGCCAACCCGGGAGCGAACACGTCGCAGGTACGCAGCACAGGCATTCGGTTCACGCGCATATACCAGATGCACATAGCCAACGCCAGCAATACGCCCCCTGACCACACTCCTCCGGCCTGCAGTGTTGACAGGGAGAAGATGTGCTGGCGCGCATCTGAGTCGGTGACCAAGTAAAGCAACTTGGCGCCGAGTATTCCGGAGAGGATAGCGATGATGCCGAGATTCCAGAGCTTGTCGGGGTTGAGGCCCTGTTCGCGGCCGAGTTTGACGATCAGCAAAAGGCCGAAGATCAGGCCCAGCGCAGCCATCGCGCCATAGGTAGGAAGGCTGAAATTGCCAAGATGAAATAAACGAGGAAACACGCTTCTATTTTAGATGCTGAGAGGCCGCTATTGGGAGCAAAGGCCGCATTTGGTAATTAGCTTTCAGCCAGACGCGCCTTTGGACGTTGTTTCCAAGGTCGAATCAGAGCGCCAGTCGCTGTAGGGAGGATTGTTCCTGCGAACGCCAAATACGCGACGGACCGATGTCTTGAAGTAACGATTGGCGCGGATACAGCAGGGTGGTTCAGCCAAGTGCTGGTTGCCAAGTGCCAAATGCAGCAAACAAAAAAGCCGACCCGCGGGGCCGTGAACGGTGGGCCGTCAATGAACCCGCATTATACGGTGGGAACCCGCCGCAGCTCTTTAGGCATTTCCGCATGGCGGAACGTTGCACACCGAACCGAATACGAGTCGAGCTCCCTGTTCATTGAGCATTGGTTCAAAAAACGGTGACCACCAACACTAACTTTGCAGGCCGGCTT
>DATHQX010000139.1:0-11854 GCA_035482295.1 Verrucomicrobiia bacterium | reverse complement strand
CATCACCCACCCCGACGATGTGGAAGCGGACTGGAGCCAGGCCAAGGCGCTGCTGCGCGGCGAAATCGCTACTTACTCGATGCAGAAGCGCTACATCCGCAAGGACCGGCGCATCGTGTGGGTGAACCTGACGGTATCGCTGGCCAAGAACGAGCTGGGCGAGCCGGAGTATTTCATCTCGGTGGTGGAAGACATCAGCGCGCGCAAGCAGGCCGAGGCCGAGCGCGACGAACTTATCCGCACGCTGGAAGAGCAGGTGGCCCACCGCACCGAAGAGCTGGAGCGGATTTCGCAGACGGATTCGCTAAGCGGAATCGCCAACCGCCGCTATTTCGACGAACAGTTGGCGGCAGAGTGGGCCCGCGGCGTGCGCTCGGGCAAGCCATTATCGATCATCGTGATCGACGTCGACCACTTCAAGTCGCTGAACGACTTTCTCGGACACGCCTGCGGCGACCGCTGCATCAAAGACATCGCCTCGGCGCTCCGCGATTTGAGTACCCGCTCCTCCGACATGGTGGCGCGCTACGGTGGCGACGAGTTTATCTTCCTGCTGCCGGAAACGGATCGCGCGGGCGCCGAAGGCCTGGCGCAGAAGGTGCAGGCGGCGATCCATGCGCTGGCCATCGTGAATCCCGGTTCGCCCGACTCGGGCAAGCTGACCGTGAGCCAGGGTTCGGCCACCGCCGTGCCGTCGTTGAAGAAATCCCCGGAGCAACTGTTGGAAGAAGCGGACCGCGCGATGTATGTCGCCAAGCGGCGCGGTCGCGACCAGATCTTCACCACCGCACGCTCGGAAATTATCAGCTAAACCTGAGAGTCGCTCACAACCGGCCGCGAATTTTTGCGCCGTTTGCGTAGCCGCACGGTCCACCAGCCAATCAGAATCGCCACCGCAACAATCGCGACGAGGATGCGCAGATGGTTGTGCACCACGCCGCCGACGAAGCCGAGTATCTGCGGGCCGTAGCGGATGACGATCAGCGAGACCAATGAGAAACGAATCAGGCGGCCGAAGAAGATGGCGCCGAGGAAGTGGGGGAAGCTCATCTCGGCAACGCCTGCAGAGAGCACGAAGAGCTTGAAGGGCGTCGGCGGCGGTAGCATCGAGGGCAGCATGATGGCCAGGAATCCGTGCCGCTCGAACGAGGCTGTGATCCGGTCAAAGCGCTGCTGACCGATGCGCTTGACCAGCAACATCTCGCCGCCCTTGTAGCCGATCCAGTAGATGAGGATGCTGCCCAGCGCCGAGCCAGTGGCGGCCATTGCGGCGTAGAGCAGGAGGCGCTTGGGATTGGCGTAGGAGTAGCCGGCGACGATGGCGTCGAGCGGCATGCCGAGGAAGGCCGCGTCCACGGCCGCGAAGCCGAGAACGCCCCAGACGCCGAGCGGCTTCAGCACACCCAGAATCAGCAGAGACCATTTGTTGAGGAGCTTCTTCAAGGACAGTTGTCAGTAGCCAGTGGCCAGTTGTCAGTTTGCGCCAAGGGCGTACTTTCATTTTACGTTAAGGCAGTTGCGCTTTGTGTCAGAGCATGTCTTTAGACGCGCCATTCGCTGCTAAGACCTCGCGCGAACATTCAGTTCATGGAGATACGGAAGAGGTTGTGACTTCACTGGCTTGGTTCTGCAGTCGATAGGAATTGGGCGAACACCTCATTGGACAGCAGCCGTCCACGGGACGTGAGGCGAACCCGATCTGCTGCTCGCTCGAGCAGTCCGGCGTCCGTAAGTTCGTGCATGGTCGACTCGTAGTCGTCGATCGCCGCATCGCCAAATCGCTCGCGAAGTTCGTCCTCCGATATGCCGTGATTCAGACGCAACCCGAGAAAGAACGACTCTTCCAACCCCGCCCTCCGATCAACCACCTGACGCGACGTCATGAGTTGCCGCGCACGATCAGCGGTTGCCAAAAAACCCTCCAGGGAATCCTGCGTGGCGAAGCGCACTGCCTCAATGCCATCGGCCTTCAGCTCATCATTGGTGATCAACATCGAGTGCGCGTCGACGCCGAATCCAAGATAGGGCTGCCGCGTCCAGTATTTGAGATTGTGGCGTGAGTCGCGCAAACCGATGCCGTGCGTGATGGGACGGGCGAAGTTGGAAATCTCATACTGTTGCACGCCGCCCTTCGCCAGACGTTCGCAGGCGGCCAGGTACATATCGGCGGTGAGATCGTCGTCGGGAACGAAGTGGGCGTGATACCGGCTGCCGCCGGCGAGTAGCTCGTTGCCCAGGCGCGAATCCTCATCGACCTCCAGCATGTAGACGCTGACATGGGGGACACCGGTCGCCAGGGCTTCGCTGAGTGAGTCGGTCCAGCTCTCCTCGGTCTGGTGCGGCAGGCCAGCGATCAGGTCGATGCTGACGTTGCCGATTCCGGCGGCACGAAGTCGCGCAATGTCGTCGAGAGTGATAGCGCGCGTGTGCAGGCGTCCTACCGACGAGCTCTCTTTGTCGACGAAAGACTGTACGCCCAGGCTGACGCGATTGACGCCGCAGTTCAGCAATGCCTGGAGGATCGAGTCGCTCAGCGTTCCCGGCGCGCACTCCACGGTGATTTCAGCGCCGGGTTCAACCTCGAAGTTGTTCCGCACCGCGTGAATGATGCGCTCCAGTTGATCGGGCGCCAGTACCGAAGGGGTTCCGCCGCCCAGATAAATCGAGTCGACACGGCGATCGGGAGCTCCTCCGAGTTCCTGCGCGCTCTTCTCGGATGACATAATATCCGAGCACACCTGCTGTACGTATTTTTCGAATACGCTGCGGGAAAACACGTCGGACGCGAAGTTGCAGAAGCTGCATTTGGAGCGGCAGAACGGGACCGAGATGTAAATTCCTAGGGACAATGGGTCAGGAGTTAACAACTAGTATTTAGCAGTTGGCACTTAGCCCTTAGCTTACATCCAAACTCGACGAAATCAGTTCCGCATAGAAAAGCCGGTACCGAAAATCCAGCCTTATTCAAAGGGCATATTATGATTGAAGGCTGACCCTTAGCTGTTCCGAAGGTCGCGGAAGGGGTCGAAGCCAGATGCCGACTGACAAGTGCTAACTGCTGATTATCTATGAAGAAACGAGTCGTCATCACGGGAATGGGCGCGGTCAGCCCGAACGGTATCGGAAACCAGGCATTCTGCCGGGCAGTGCTCGATGGTGTCAGCGGCGTGAAACGCATCCGCAGCTTCGATCCCAGCGAATTGCCCGTACACATCGCCGGCGAGATACAGAACTTCAACGAACTGGATTGGATGGAGGCGCGCGAGCGGAAGCACGTTTCGCGCGTTGTGCCTCTGGCCTTGGCGGCATCGACCGAGGCGCTGCGCGATGCCGGTTTCGAAACGTCGCAACTATCGCTGGCTGAGCAGCGCGAGATCGGCGTGGTGCTGGGCTCGGGCGGCGGCGCGCAGGAATTTTCAGAAGAGCAGGTTCGCCTGTGGCTGACCGGGCACGTCAAGAACGTCAGCCTGTTCTGCATTCCAAGCGGGACCATGGGCACGCTCTCCAGCGAAATCAGCATGCGCTTCGGCTTGCGCGGCATGAGTCACGTGATCACCACCGGCTGCACTTCGTCGACGGATGCTCTCGGCTACGCGCTGCGACAGATTCAGTTCGGCTTTCTGCCGATGATGCTGGTCGGGGGCGTCGACGCGCCCATTGCACCTGGGATCATGAAGGGCTTCACCCTGATGAAGATCATGACCCCCTCGTGGAACGATCAGCCGGAGCGCGCCTCGCGGCCTTTCTCGCAGGATCGCGACGGGTTTGTTGTCGCTGAGGGCGCGTGGATGTTCTTCCTCGAGGAGTACGAACATGCCCGGGCGCGCGGTGCGCGGATTCTAGCCGAAGTCGCTGGCTATGGTTCGACCTGCGAGGCCTTTCATCGGGTGCGCTTGCAGGAGTGCGGTGAAGAGCCGGCGCGCGCGATCCAGATGGCGATGGACGATGCCGGCGTCGCGGCCGCCAATGTGGATTACGTCAATCTGCACGGGACCTCGACGCAGCTCAACGATCGCATCGAGACGCGAGCGCTGAAGCTTGCGCTGGGAGAAAAGGCATATGGCACGCCGATGTCGAGCTTGAAATCGCAGATCGGTCATCCGCAGGGGGCCTGCGGAGCAGCCGGCGTTGCGGCGGCATTGATCGCGATGCATCATCGCCAGCTTCCGCCGACGATCAATCTGGAGCAGCCGGATCCGGAGTGCGATCTGGATTACGTGCCGGATGCAGGGCGACATGCAGAGGTTGAGTACGCGGTGTGTAATTGCATCGCATTTGGCTCCAAGAACTCGGCTCTGGTGCTGCGACATCTGGGATGAAATTCACCACCACGGTGCGACCGCCTGCGACCCGCAGATGTCTCGAACATCCAAGATTGCATGAACCAGCAGACAATCGTTCGCAAGCCGCTGCTCGCCGCCAACCTCGGTAACAAAAACGTAACCACAGTGGATGTGCGCGAGATTGTTTTCGCGCCGGGCCAGCAAACTGGCTTGCATCGGCATCCCTGCCCGGTCTTCGGATACATCGCCGAGGGCGAAGCGGTGCTGGAGGTCGACGGCGAGAAGGCGCAGAAACTGCCGGCTGGATCTGCATTCTATGAGCCTGCGGGCAAAGTGATTGCGCGCTTCGACAACGCTTCTCCCTGCGAGCCGATGCGCTTCATCTGCTATTACCTGCTGGAAGGGAAGCAGGAGCTGATCGAGATGCTTTCGCCGCAGCCGGAGCATGTGTTCATCGCCGATTAGCCTAGACTAAGTTGGTAGCTGGAATCGCCGCGTTCTTGCGTGCTATAGTGCTGGGCCTATCCACGAAGCAGGAGCTGAGCGATGAGAACTTTGAAGATCGCGTCCACAGTTGCGTTGCTGGTTGTGCTTACGACAGTAGTTGGCTTCTCGCAGGCTCAGCAGCCTACCCAAATGATTGGCGTGGAGTTGAGTCAGCCTGACCGCACGCTGTTTGGGCGCGCGACGTGGGCTGCGGAGCGGGCGAAGTACGCTGAAGCGCGAAGCTTATTGCAGACTCTCATCGAATCCTATCCCGACTCCGAGTTGGTGCCCAACGCGAAGCTGGCGGTCGCGAACGCATGGTACAACGAAGGCAACTTCCAGCAGGCAGAGGCCGAATACAAGGATTTCGTGGCGTTCTTCCCCAGCAGCCCGGACGTCACGCAAGCGCGCCAGAAGATTGCTGCCATCCAAGCGAATTCGAAGATGTAATTGCGTTGCCACGACGGCTCGATGATTCGTCTCAAGTCCGTCACTTGGGCGGACGAACCGCATCTATTTACCTCACGTTTTCCATCTTTCAGCTCTCACATCTCGTCTATATAGGTTCACCGGTTCGCATACAATCAACTAAGGGCTCATGGCTGGAATCCACGAAGAAGAGGTACTTGGGAAAGCGTACGACGCGCGCTTGATGAAGCGTCTGCTGACGTATCTTCATCCCTATCGCTGGCAGGTCGCGGTTGCGCTCGGCGCCATCGTGTTGAAGGCGGGCGCTGATGTGCTCGGGCCTTACCTGACCAAAGTCGCCATCGATAAATACCTCGCCAACAAAACCGAATCCCATTCGCTCCTCGATCGCTATCTCAGTCCAACTCCGCTGACCGGCATTGCGCAGATCGCCGGAATGTACGTCGCTCTGTTGCTGTTCAGCTTTCTGCTGGAGTTCGCGCAGACCTACATCATGCAATGGAGCGGGCAGAAGGTAATGTTCGATCTGCGCAGCCAGATCTTCCGCCATCTGCAGCGGCTGCATATTTCCTTCTACGACAAGAATCCTGTGGGCCGGCTGGTCACGCGCGTTACCAGCGACGTCGATGCGCTGAACGAATTGTTTACTGCGGGCGTGGTGTCGATTTTCGAAGACATCTTCGTGTTGGCGGGCATTCTGGTGATCATGCTCAACATGAACTGGCGGCTGGCACTGATTACCTTCGCCGTGCTGCCAGTCATTTTCTACGCGACCTCGATCTTCCGCCGCAAGGTGCGTGACAGCTATCGGCGCATTCGCGTCGCTATCGCCAGGATCAACGCCTATCTGCAGGAGCACGTGAGCGGAATCGTCGTGCTGCAGCTTTTCAATCGCGAGAAGCGCTCGTACGACGAGTTCGAGAAGGTGAATCGCACGCACATGGACGCGTTCAAGGACGCGATCCTGGCGCACGCGGTTTATTATCCCGTGGTCGAAGTTTTGTCATCGATCGCGATTGCCTGCGTGATCTGGTTCGGCGGCAATCAGGTAATCCGCAACGTCGTTACGCTGGGCGTGCTGGTCGCGTTCATGCAGTACGCGCAGCGATTCTTCCGGCCGATCCAGGACCTGAGCGAAAAGTACAACATCCTGCAGGGAGCGATGGCGTCGAGCGAGCGTGTCTTCAAGCTCATCGACACCCCGGCAGAAATTCTCTCGCCCGCGGTTCCCAAAGTTCCACAAGGTCCGGGGCGCATCGAGTTCGACCACGTGTGGTTCGCTTATCGCACCATGGCGCAAGCCGCGGAAGAGGCGGCAAGCCGCGGCGAGAAGCTGAAAGTCACTGCGCCATCGAACGGCGATGCCGGTTCCGAGGGAGTCGAGTACGACTGGATCCTTCGCGACGCCTCGTTCGTGATCGAACCCGGCTCGACGGTCGCCATCGTGGGGCACACCGGCGCGGGGAAGACAACGATCATCTCGCTGCTGCTGCGCTTCTACGATGTGCAAAAGGGCGCGATTCGCATCGACGGCGTCGACATCCGTGACATGGATGTGAGCCAGCTGCGGCGCCGCTACGGCGTGGTGCTGCAGGATCCGTTTCTGTTCTCCGGCACGGTGGCCGATAACATTCGGCTGGGCTCGCGCTGGATCCTGGACGCATCGGTGGAAGAAGCGGCGGAGCAGGTCAACGTAGCTGACTTCATTCGCTCGTTGCCGGGCGGCTTTAACGAAGAGGTTCGCGAGCGCGGCAGCACCTTGTCGACTGGACAGAAGCAACTCATTTCGTTCGCCCGCGCGCTGGCCCACAATCCGAAGATTCTCATTCTCGATGAAGCGACGTCGAGCGTCGATACCGAGACGGAGTTCCGCGTCCGCGAGGCGCTGACGCGCATGGTTGAGGGGCGCACGTCGATCATCATCGCGCACCGGCTGAGCACGATTCAGCGGGCCAACACGATCATCGTGATGCATAAAGGACAGGTGCGTGAGATGGGCTCGCACCAGCAACTGCTGGCGCAGCGCGGCATTTACTGGAAGCTCTACCAGTTGCAGTACAAGGACCAGGAGATTCCGGCGATGCCATCTGGCGAGTTATCCACCCAGCAGGTGACAGTATCGGCGGACGATTAAGTCTCCGAGTGAAACGCCGGGTGCCCCCCTCATTCGCGATTTTTGAATGAGTGGGATCGAGAGGTGGAATACGATGTCCCCGCTTGGGCGTTTCCTAGAGCTGACCTTAATCAAGCCCTACTTGCCGGAAGGTAGGAGGGGCTGAAGCCCACATCGTGACTGACGCTTTACGGCCCGACTAAGTCGGGCTCTGACACAAGGCCTCCCTGGCAAAGCAGCCGCTCCTTCTACAGACCCACTGAAACGAAAGGTGGGAACGAGTAAGCGCGTGGTGCTTGCTACTGTCCATACAAGAACAGCATCGCATCCGGTAATCGTTTCGACCACGCTGCTTCGTTATGCGCTGCGCCCTCGTCAACGACGACCTTCAGCCGAGTCGGCCCCAGACCTTTCTTTCGAAGTGCGGCTCCGAGATCCTGCACCAACTGGATAGCCTGGTCGTTGAGCTTGGTATCGTCGGGATCTTCTTTCGTTCCTATACCTAGATAAATCCTTTGCGGTAGCGTCTTCGCCTTGTCCACGTCTTTCAGCACCTGGTTGTCGCCGATCCATAGCGGCGGGCTCTCCAGCAGCAGGTGCCCGAACGTTCCGGGATATTCCAGGACCGTGTAAAGGGCTGCGACCGCGCCGTATGATGAGCCGCCGATGCCGGTGTTCGTCGCCCCATGCGAGATGCGGTAACGCTTTTCGATGAAGGGTATGACCTCGGTCATCACGAAGCGCGCGTACTCCTTGCCGTGCACGTCTTTCTCGGCGGAGACGTTGTCATGGTCGTTGTGCGCGTCGGGATAGGGCAGGTACTCGGCGCTGCGCTTGTCGCCGGCGTTGTCGATGCCGACCACGAACATCGGCGGTATTTTGAAGCCGCCGACCAGGTGCTCGACGGTCTCATCCATGTGCCACTCTCCGGAATGAGCCGTGACCTCGTCAAAGAGGTTCTGGCCGTCCTGCATATAGAGCACGGGATAACTGCGGCTGCGGTTATGCGGCGAGAAGTAGTTGGCCGGCACTAGCACCCGCAATGTTCGCGTCGAGTGATAAATCTTGCTTTCGAAGGAAACAATCTCCAGCCAGCCGATGACAGTGTGGTCCTTGTCGAACGACGTGATGGTGGAGACCGTCGGGGGGACCGTGTTCTTCGGCTTCTTTTGCTGCTGCGCAGCGGCGAGGCCGGCGATCAGAAAAATGAGGATCAGCGCGGCTGGAGAGAATCGCGACATTGGTTCAGATTAGCAAAGGTATGCTGCAGGATGGTGAAAGAGACTTACCGCAGCTTGAGGTTTACCAGCTGCATGTCCGGGGCGACCTGGTTCCAGTCGGCGGAGATGTGCTCCAGCGTCATGCGTACGTCTTTGGAGTGGCCCGGCAGGATCGGGGAGCGGCTCATGTCAACCAGGTCCGGATATCCGCCCATCTGGTTTTCGACCAGCACGTGCAGCGGCATTGTCTCTTTCTGTACGACCTCGTTCAAAGTGTTGTGGAAGACCAAGTTCATGTCGGCGGCTTCGAGCGTCTTATCGCCGGTATTGGTGATGGTGGCGTCGAGATAGGTCACCGTGCCGCCGACGTAGTTCTCCGCTGCGCTGACCTTGGCGTTGGAGATCTGGAGCTTCGAGACGTAGGGATCGACCTGTTGCGTCGTCTTGCCCGAGTGGCGGGTGAACAGGATGATCGCGCCTACCACGGCAATCACCGCGATCAGCCCCACGATGAACGTCCAGTTGCGCTGCTGAGATTCCTGCCTGGCGGATGGGAAAAGGTTGGTCATAACGATGTCGAGATGATTCTACTCGTGGCAGCGCGCGCAAGGCACGCAGGCTGCAATGCGACAATGGGAAGATGGCAAAGCACATCGGAATCGTTGCCTGCAGCGCCGAGGGCGCCGCACTTTGCTACCGCACGATCTGCGAGGAGGGAGACCGCCAGCTAGGCGGCTACCACCATCCCGAGGTCAGCCTGCACACGCATGCACTGGGCGAGTACATGGACTGCATCAACGTCAACGACTGGCAGAGCGTGGCAGACCTTATGCTGTCGTCGGCGAACAAGCTGGCGAAAGCCGGCGCGGAATTTCTAATCTGTCCCGACAACACGATTCACATTGCGTTTGAAGCAATGGCTGACCGGTCGCCGCTGCCATGGCTGCATATCGCCGAAGAAGTTGCCGCGGAGGCCAAGCGGCGCGGTTTCCGCAAGCTGGCGACTACGGGCACGTCATACACGATGGAAGGCCCGGTTTATCCGCAGAAGCTTGCCGACGTGGGGATCGCCTGTATGTCTCCGACCGCGGAAGAACAGCGCCGGATCAACGAGATTATCTTCGAGGAATTGGTGCGCGGCGTTTTCTCCGCAGAGTCACGCACTGAGTTCCACCGCATCATCGGTCGCATGAAGGATGAAGGCTGCGATGCCGTCGTGCTGGGGTGCACGGAGATCCCGCTGCTGATCGATGATTCGACCAGCCCGCTGCCAACGCTGGATTCAACGCGCATTCTGGCAAGGGCGGCGCTGCGGCGGGCACTTGCCTAGAACAGCTTCACCGCGCGAAACGCCGTTATACGCTCAGCCACGCTCATCACGTGCTGCGGCAATGCCAGCTTCGATCCCTCTTCGAGAATCGGAATCAATTTGTCGAACTCCGGCCCCGAATGCGATCCGGTAATCACCGTACGCACGGGATGAAACAGGTCCTTGCCCTTTGCGCCGCTCTTCGCCTTCACCTCGTTCATGATGGCCTTGAAACGCTCCGGGGTCATCGCTGAGCCGTCGCTCGAAGCCTGCTCATAGAATGCTTCCAACACATCGATTGTCTTCGGCGCGGCCAGAACCTCAGCGTTGTCGGGTGAATTCACCGCAGCGATCGGGTCGTAGCGGAAGATCAGGGCGGCGCGCTCGGGCAGTTGCTCCAGCTTGTCGACCGATGGTGCGAGCAACGCGATCACCTTCGAGAACCATGCGCGCGTGTTGTCGTTTAGCTTCTCCGGCAGCAGGCCGGCGCCCACAAAGTACGGCTCAGCAAGCTTCTCGATGCGCTCCGGCGGACCTTGCTTGATGTAGTGCCGATTCAGCCAGTAGAGCTTCTCCATGTCGAAAACGGCAGACGACGGTGTGACACGCTCCAGGCGAAACTCGTGCTGCAACTCGTCGGGCGTGAAGAGTTCGCGCGTGCCGCCGCTGGGCGCCCAGCCCAGCAGTGCGAGATAGTTCACCAGAGCCTCGGGCAGCACACCCATCTCGCGGAAGTTGGCGATCGATGTGGCTCCGTGGCGCTTCGACAGGCGCTCGCGATCAGCGCCGAGGATGGTCGACAGGTGCGCAAACTCGGGTACCGGCCAACCCAGCGCCTCGTAGAGAGCAACCTGCTTGGGTGTGTTGGAGAGATGATCGTCGCCGCGAATGACATGGGTGATCTTCATCAGCGCGTCGTCGACCACCACCACGTAGTTGTAAACCGGGATGCCGGTCGAGCGCACGATGATGGGATCGCTCACCACTTCATTCGAAAACTCAACCATGCCGCGCACGATGTCGTGGAAGCGGATGGGGTGTTCGGGGATGTGCAAGCGGATAGCCGCAGCCTCGCCGCCGGCGCGACGGTGCTCGGATTCGGCGGGGTCAAGGGCGCGGCACTTGCCGGAATAGATCGGTGGCAACTGCGCCTTCAGCTTCTCTTCGCGATCGCGCTCCAGCTCTTCCTGCGAACAGAAGCATAGATACGCTTTGCCTTCATGGATAAGACGCTCGGCGTGTTTGCGGTAGATGTCGAGGCGATCGCTTTGGCGATACGGCGCGTAGTCGCCGCCGACGTCCGGGCCTTCGTCCCAGTCGATACCCATCCACTTCAGGTCTTCGAGTAGCTGCGTTTCATACCGCGCTTCGCTGCGCTCCAGGTCGGTGTCCTCGACGCGGAGGATCATCGTGCCTCCGGCCTGACGCGCGACCAGCCAGTTAAAGAGGGCAGTGCGGGCATTGCCGACGTGCAATTGGCCCGTGGGAGAGGGAGCGAAGCGTACGCGAACGGTCGAAGTGCTCACAATTCGATGGTAACAAGAAGGGGGATATGGCGTCGGGTGAAGCGAGCTCGAGAAGCTGAAAGGAACGCTCTATCCCGGTTTTCTTTCCACCCACTCATTCGAAAGTCGCGAATGAGTGGGGCACCCGGCCGCTTTATCGGCGGCACGCTTGCCAGTATAGGGGCCTTCGACTGCACGTCCGCCCGCCGCAAATCAGCGGCGGAAAAGCAAAGGCGCGGGCGCTCCGCTCAGGATGACAATCAGAAGAAAATAGTCAGGTAAAAGCAAAAGGCCCCACCGGAGCGAGGCCTTCTACATCAGCTGCTGATCACGGGGCAATCTACTGCGTGATCTGGTAGACCACGCCACAGCGCTGTCCGCCCGCTACGGTTGTGCCGTAAACATTTCCGGCGCTATCGAGCACGACAGTTGATTCTGGGAAGCCGCCGTCGGTGCCGCCGGTGAAGGCATAGAGCACGTTCTCGCTCCAGCCGGTCGAGCCTGGCGTG
>DATHQX010000138.1:0-12029 GCA_035482295.1 Verrucomicrobiia bacterium | reverse complement strand
GGCGTCCGCATTCCAAACAGATCCGCTGGCGGCCAGATAGGCGGCTGCGACGGCTGCGGTGCGCGGCTCTCCAGCGTGTTTGTTCACGGTGTAGGGAAGCCGCTTCAGCTTGTGCCGGATAGACCGAAGCTCGGCCAAAGCCGAGGTGATCATGCGCGGGTTCTCGCGAATCTCGAGCAGTGGTTCGGGTCCGCCCCAACCTTCGGTGGGAAGCGTGTCGAGCTCGGCGGATACCGTATCCAGAGTGTGCCGCGCCGCTTCGGCCCGTGCATGGAACGAGCGCGTCTCCTGCGGTTGGCGAAGCGTCGCGCCGTCGCCGTGCGCATCTTCACGAGCCGCTGCGCGCAGCTTCTCCGGCGAAAGCCCTGCATCGCGCATGCGCTGCTCGTCGATCATGGCCACGGTTTCCGTCATCTGTTCTCCCAAAAGTCTTTACCTGTAACTTGCTGCCTGCATCTCGAACATCTCTGCGTATCGAGCGCCGAGAGCCATCAGTTGTTGGTGCGTGCCTTCTTCCACAAGGCGTCCGCCTGCGAGTACTACGATGCGGTCAGCCATGCGTACCGTTGAAAATCGATGAGAAATGAGTAACGCCATTTTTCCGGTGGTCAATTCGGCGAAGCGCTCGAAGACTTCCAGTTCGCTCTTCGCATCCAGCGCAGCGGTTGGCTCATCGAGGACCAGAAGTTGCGCGTCGCGCAAATAAGCCCGCGCCAGTGCGATCCGCTGCCATTCACCTCCGGAGAGATCGACGCCACTGACGAAGCGCCGGCCGAGCATCTGGTCGTAACCGCCAGCCAGCTTCTTCACCACTTCGGCGGCCAGGCTCTTGTGCGCCGCAGTTTCAATCTCCGCGTTGGTGTGCGGGACCTCGACGTGTCCGATGCTGATGTTCTCCCGCACCGTCATTTCGTAGCGCATGAAGTCCTGAAAAATGACGCCCATCTCGCGATGGAGATCATCCAGCGCGTACTCCCGCAGATCAATTCCATCGAGCAGAATCGCGCCTTCGGTGGGATCGTAGAGCCGGGTGATTAGCTTGACGACGGTGGTCTTGCCCTGGCCGTTTTCTCCGATCAGCGCGATCCGCTCGCCTGGCTCGATGGAGAAGTTGAAATTCTTCAGCACCGTCCGATCGGTGCCGGGATAAGCGAAGGAAACGTTGCGGAACTCGAAACCCTTGCGAATGGGCCGCGGCGCCGGCAGAGCATTCGGTTTGGATTCGACCACCGGCTTCAGTTCGAAAAATCCAATCAGGTCGGTGAGGAAGAGAGCCTGGTCCGCAATACCCGAAGCCGTCGAGAACGCCTGCTGCAGGTTGCCGCTGGCCTGCTGAATCGCCGCGGTGATCAGATAGAAGACGCCGACGTTGTAGCGGCCGTGCAGTCCTTCCCAGATGGCGAAGACATACGCGCCGTAGTAGCCGCAGGTGCCGATCAGCGAGAGCAATCCACCCCACAGCAGCTTCCGCTTCGAGAGGTCGACGTTCTCGTTGTAGATCTGCTCGGAGAGCGCGGCAAAGCGGTTGGTGAGGTACGCGCTCAGGTTGAAGAGCTTGAGCTCTTTGGCGGAGTCTTTGCTGCCGCCGACCATGCGCAGGTAATCCATCACGCGCTTGACGGGCGTTTGGCGGAAGTTTTTCGCGTATCCCAGGAAAGCGAAGTGGGTCTCGCCGAAGAACGACGGCAGGACTCCGACGACCAGCAGCAGCATGAGCCACGGCGAGTAATAGACGAGCTGCGCGCTCCAGATCAGGGTGGTCAACACCTGCAGGAAGAGCCGGCCCATCTGCTGGATCATCGCCAGCCGATCCGTAGCCTGGACGCGGGCTCGCTCCAGCCGGTCGTAGAACTCCGGATCCTCGTAGGTGGTGAGGTCGAGGCGCGCGGCCTGGCGCATGACCTCGATGCTGACGTGATGGGTGTAGCGGTCGGCGAGCAGAGAATCGGTGTAGTCGATGGCACGGGAGAAGATGGCGAACAGGAGCGCGAGGCCGACTTCGGCCGCAACGACCCACCAGAAATTAGCCTGTAGGGCCTGATGGTGGAGCGCCGCATCCACGCCGTTGATGATGAGGTGCGCGACCCAGCCGATAGCCCAGGGCATCGACGCCACAATGACACGCAGCGTCAATCCCCATGTGACGACCGATGGGCCAGACTCCCACAGAATATGGAGCACCGGAGGTACATTGCGCAGGGCTCGAATTCGCTCGCCCCATGCATTGTGCGTACCGGTATTGTCGTTCCCGCTCATGGAATCAATAACTTGTCAGTTAGTGTCCGTTGCCGGACGAGGAGTTGCGGCCCAACCATGCCAAGGTAAACGGTTGGATGCACACGTCTTGCAGGTAAGTTGTTCACCGACGACCGGGGAGAGCATCGAAGAGGTATCGCGGAGGGAACTTTCTGGCTCGAGTGCAACCGGGATTGGGTCATGCTAACCAGAGTTACCGTGGGAGTGGTTTTCATGGCCTGTTTGCGACCATTTGCACGGTTCATTCGTCCCTTATTGCATTGATCGAGCCAGAGGCGTATTTCTGCGTTTCCCGCGTGGCTCGAAATTCACCGGATGTCTTTAGAACTGTGTGTCTTAGCAAAGGGCTGCTTGATGCGGTGATAAACTCCGGCTTTGGGCCATTTCCGATCGCCGCCGGCTTGAACGCCGATCCTTCGATCTTCCTTCCGGGCAACTCCAATACAACGACTGCGTGACTTAACAAAAATAAGATGACTTCACAACCTTCCGCCTCGATTGCTTCGCCTGATCGTCAACTGTCTTCTTCCACATCTCCGCCACCACGCAAACACCGGCATCGCTGGATTTGGGGGGTGATCCTGATCATCTTCGCCTTGCTGTTCTGGTGGGTCATCAGCCAGCATGAGAAGAGCCAGCAGGCAGCGATGGGCGGAGGCGGGCGCCGTGGCCAAATGACGGGTCCGGTTCCGGTCGTCCCGGCCACGGCGACGACGGGCAACCTCGGCGTTTATCTCAACGCCATCGGCACGGTCACGCCGGTTTACTTTGACTCCATCACAGCGCAGGTCACTGGTGTCATCACGTCGGTGCACTATACCGAAGGGCAGCTGGTGAAAAAGGGCGATCCACTCGTCGACATCGACCCGCGTCAGTACGAAGCGCAAGTGGTTGAGGCGCAGGGCGCGCTGGAGCGGGATCAGAGCCTTCTGGCGGAAGCGCAAATGGACCTGACTCGCTACCAGGAGGCGTGGGCGAAGAACGCGATTCCGCGCCAGACTCTGGAAGACCAGGAAAAGCTGGTGATGCAGGATCAGGGAACCGTGAAGAATGACGAGGGGACGTTGCAGTTCGACCAGGTGCAACTGGCCTACTGCCATATCACGTCGCCGATCAGCGGCCGCGTAGGCCTGCGGCTCGTCGATCCCGGCAACCTGGTGACCGCGAATTCCACGACGACGCTGGTCAATATCGCGCAACTGCAGCCGATCACGGTGATCTTCACGCTTCCCGAGGTCAACGTGGGGCAGGTTGTCGAGCAGATGCACCACGCCAAAGAGCTGCCCGTACAGGCCTGGAATGCACAAAACACCAAACAAATTGGCGCAGGCAAGCTGGCCACGATGGACAACCTGATCGACACCACGACTGGCACAGTGAAACTGCGCGCATCCTTTCCCAACAAGGACAATGCGCTTTTCCCGAATCAGTTTGTGAATACGCGGCTGCTGGTGACGACGATGGAGAACCAGATCCTGGTGCCTGCTTCGGCGATTCAGCATAACGGCGATCTGGCTTTCGTTTATCTGATCAAACCCGGACCAGGTAACCCTGCTGGCCAGTCGGGGCAGGGAAGCGGAGCCAGTCAGAGTGCACCTGCAGAGCCAGCGAGCAGTTCAGGTGGTGGTTCGAAAACAGGCGCCAATGCCGGCCAGGGCGCCGAGAAGGCGCAGTATCACGTGGTGCAGACGAACGTGCAGACCGGAGTAACCGACAACGGTATGACCGCCGTTACAGGAATTCAGGTGGGCAATGTCGTGGCGAACAGCAGCTTCGACAAGCTGATCAACGGCGGCCCGATCACGATCTCCAGGCAGGGCATCCCGACAACCCAAACCACCATCAGCGGCGAGAGCAGTGCCCCGTGAGTCCGTCTCGTCCATTTATTCTGCGGCCAGTTGCGACGTCGCTGCTGATGGCCGCAATTCTTCTCGTAGGGATTGTTTCCTACCTGCAGTTGCCGATCTCCGCGCTGCCTGAGGTCGATTACCCGACGATTCAGGTAGTCACGTTCTATCCCGGCGCCAGCCCGGATGTAACGGCGACGACAATCACCGCTCCGCTGGAGCGGCAGTTCGGCGAAATGCAGGGGCTGAGCCAGATGACTTCCACCAGCGCTGGTGGAGTCTCGGTCATCGTTCTGCAGTTCAATCTCTCGCTTTCCATGGACGTGGCTGAGGAAGAAGTTCAGTCGTCCATCAACGGCGGGCAGTCTTTCCTGCCGTCGGACTTGCCGACGCCGCCGGTCTACAGCAAGACGAATCCGGCTGACGCGCCGGTTCTCACTATGTCCATCAACTCCGACAGCCTGCCGTTATCGAAGGTTGAGGATCTGGTGGATACGGAGCTGGCGCCAAAAATCTCGCAGCTGAGCGGCGTGGGTTTGGTGAGCATCAGCGGCGGACAAAAGCCGGCGGTACGCATCCAGGCGAATCCGGTAGCGCTATCTTCGTACGGCCTGAACATGGAAGATTTGCGGACGGCGCTGACTTCGGCCAGCGTGAACTCCGCCAAGGGCAATTTCGACGGGCCGCGCCAGGATTACCAGATCGACTCGAACGACCAGATCAGCGATGCGAATGACTACAAGACTGTGGTCGTCGCTTACCGGAACGGTTCGCCGATTTTCGTTCGCGACGTCGCTAATGTGATCAACGGTGTGGAGAACACGAAAGAGGCGGCGTGGGTGAACGACACGCCGGCCATCATTCTGAACGTGCAGCGGCAGCCCGGCGCCAATACGATCACCGTCGTCAAGAGCATTCAGAAGATCCTGCCGCAGCTCGAGAGCTCGCTGCCGGCGTCGATCAAGGTTCAAACGCTGACGGATATGACCACCAGCATTCAGGCATCGGTGGACGACGTTGAGTTTGAGCTGATGCTCACCATCGGCCTGGTGGTGCTGGTCATCTTCCTGTTCCTGCGCAGTCTTTACGCGACGATTATTCCAAGCGTTGCGGTGCCGTTGTCGCTTGTGGGCACCTTTGCGGCGATGTATGCGCTGGGCTACAGCCTCGACAATCTCTCGCTGATGGCGCTCACCATTTCCACTGGATTTGTGGTGGACGACGCCATCGTGATGATTGAGAACATCTCCCGCTATCTGGAAGAGGGGATGTCGCCGCTGCAGGCAGCGCTTACGGGTGCGGATCAGATTGGCTTCACGATTATTTCGCTGACCGTCTCGCTGATTGCGGTGTTGATCCCGCTGCTGTTTATGGGAGATGTGGTGGGACGCCTGTTCCGCGAATTCGCCGTGACGCTGGCGGTGACTATCGTGATTTCGGCCGTTGTCTCGCTGACGCTGACTCCGATGATGTGCTCGCGCATTCTCCGCCACAACCCGGAGAGCCAGCAAACGGCCTTCTATCGTGCATCGGAGCGCGTGTTCGACAACATGGTGGGGTTCTATGGTCGCACGCTGCGCGTTGTGCTCGACTACCAGGGCATCACGCTGCTGATTGCTCTCGGCACACTGGCGCTGACGATCTTCCTCTACATCGTGATTCCCAAAGGATTTTTCCCGGTGCAGGATACCGGCGTGATTCAAGGAATTTCGCAGGCGCCGCAGGCGATCTCCTTTGCGGCCATGGCCACTAAGCAGCAACAGTTGGCTGATGTGATTCTGAAAGATCCGGCGGTCGAGAGCTTGTCCTCGTTCATTGGCGCCGACGGCACGAATACCACGCTGAACAGCGGACGTTTATCGATCAATCTGAAGCCGCTGAACCAACGCTCGCCCCACGGTATCAGCGCTTCGGATGTGATTCGCCGGCTGCAAAGCAATTTGAAACAGGTGGACGGCATTTATCTCTACATGCAGCCGGTGCAGGATATTACCGTCGACGATCGCGTGAGCCGTACGCAGTACCAGTACACGCTGGAAGATCCGGACACGGACGAGCTGAATGAATGGAGCAACAAATTTGTCGCGGCGTTGAAGAAGCTGCCCGAACTGGAGGATGTTGCTACTGATCAGCAGAATGGCGGCCGCGCGGTTTCGCTGATGATCGACCGCGTGACGGCATCGCGGCTGGGCATCGCACCGACGACCATCGACAACACGCTCTACGATTCCTATGGCCAGCGCGAAATCAACACGATGTACACGCAGCTGAATCAGTACCACGTGGTTCTGGAAACCGCGCCGCAGTGGCAGCAGAATCCTGGCAATCTTGGGGACCTCTACATTCAGAGCGGTGCATCTTCCGGAGCCAGCGGTGCAGGGGCTACCACATCGTTTTCAGCATCGGCTTCCGCGTCGGCCGGTTCCAATGCACTTACTTCTTCAGTGAAGTACACGGCAGGCTCCGCCGCACTCTCCGCGCCGGCGACGGTGCTGGCCGGAACCACGAGTACCCAGGGTTCGTCTTCAGCCAACGGGGGCACGACCGCGGGCACCACGCCGAACACCACCTCGGCTTCCACCGGCGCGAACGCCATTCCGCTCAGCGCATTTACGAAGGCTTCCGTTACCTCCGAAGCTCTTTCCATCAATCACCAGGGACAGTTCCCGTCGGTGACGGTGTCGTTTAACCTGGCATCGAACTCGTCACTGGGCACAGCCATCACCAACATCGATAAGGCAGCGGACAAACTTCATTTCCCGCCCAGTTTGCAGGCAGGCTTTCAGGGCACCGCGGCCTCATTCAAAAACTCGCTTTCTAACGAATTTCTACTCATCCTGGCCGCGCTGGTGACGGTCTACATCGTGCTCGGAGTTCTCTACGAAAGCTTTATTCATCCGGTCACGATTCTGTCGACGCTGCCCTCAGCGGGCGTGGGCGCGCTGCTGTCGCTCATGCTCTTCCATCAGGACCTGAGCGTCGTTGCGATTATTGGCATCATTCTGCTCATCGGCATCGTGAAGAAGAATGGCATTATGATCGTGGACTTTGCGCTCGAGGCTGAACGCGAGCACGGGAAGGAATCGACGGAGGCCATCTTCGAAGCTAGCATGCTGCGCTTCCGTCCCATCATGATGACCACGATGGCGGCGTTGCTCGGCGGTTTGCCGCTCGCGCTGGGCACGGGGCTCGGCTCTGAACTGCGCCGTCCGCTGGGCATCGCCATGGTGGGCGGGCTGCTTCTCAGCCAGGTTCTCACCTTGTACACGACACCGGTCATCTACATCTTCTTCGATAAGCTCGGTATGCGCATCTCCGGCAAGCGCCCGTCGTCGAAGGTTGCGGAGCACGCAGGCCCCTCCACGCCCAGTGCGGAGGAGAGCAGCCTGTGAGTTTTTCCTGGACATTCATCCGGCGACCGGTGGGCACCACGCTGCTCACCATCGCGATTGCCATCGCCGGAGCGATTGCTTTTACCGTTCTTCCCGTATCGCCGCTGCCGCAGGTGGATTTCCCCACCATCAGCATCTCCGCGAGTTTGCCCGGAGCCAGCGCGCAGATTATGGCTGCTTCGGTGGCCACACCGCTCGAACGCCAGCTGGGACACATTGCCGGCATCACGGAGATGACATCGTCCAGCTCTCTGGGCAGCACGAACGTTACGCTGCAGTTCGATCTAAGCCGCAATATTGACGGCGCAGCGCACGACGTGCAGGCGGCCATCAATGCGGCGCGCACCTATCTGCCGGCAAACCTGCCATCGAACCCTTCGTACCGCAAAGTCAATCCGTCGGACGCGCCGATCATGATCCTCGGCCTCACGTCGAACAAATACGACGTGACCAAGGTCTACGATTTGGCTTCGACGATCCTCGAGCAAAAGCTTTCCCAGATTAACGGCGTCGGCCAGGTGTTCGTTGGTGGTGGCGCAACGCCTTCGGTGCGCGTCGAGGTCAATCCGACCAAGCTTGAAAGTTTTGGCCTGACGCTGGGCAACGTACAGTCTGTCCTGAGTCTGCAGAACTCGCACGAACCGCGCGGGCAGGTTTCCAACGGCGCCATGACCGCCGATATCATCACCAACGATCAGATTTCCCGGGCGGACCAGTACGCGCCGCTGATTGTGGGCTACAAAAACGGAGCAGCGGTCCGCCTGTCGGACGTGGCGGGCGTCTACAACTCCACGCAGAACATTCGCACCGCGGGCTACATGGATGGCACGCGCGCCGTCTTCGTGATCATCTTCCGCCAGCCGAACGCAAACATCATTCAGACGGTCGACAGCATTACACAGCAGCTGCCATTTCTTGAGGCTGTGCTGCCGCAGGGCATCCACACCACGATCGTTCTGGATCGCACCACCACCATTCGCGCCTCGGTAAGTGGTGTGGAAAAGACGCTGGCTGGTTCTGTGGTGCTGGTCGTGTTGGTGGTCTTCTTCTTCCTGCGCAGCCCGCGGGCTACTCTGATTCCCAGCGTGGCCGTGCCGGTGTCCCTGATCGGGACGTTCGCCGTGATGTACCTGCTGGGCTACAGCATCGACAACCTGTCGCTGATGGCTCTCACCATCGCCACCGGATTCGTGGTCGACGACGCCATTGTTGTGATGGAGAACATCACACGGCATCTGGAAAGCGGCATGCCCCCGTTAAACGCTGCGCTGGTGGGGGCGCGAGAGATCAGTTTCACAGTTTTTTCCATCAGCATGTCGCTGATTGCCGTCTTTATTCCGATTCTGATGATGGGCGGCATCGTTGGGCGGCTCTTCCGAGAGTTTGCTGTGACTCTGTCGGTGGCCATCCTGGTTTCAATGGTGGTTTCGCTCACGACAACGCCGGCCATGTGCGCGCATCTCCTCAAGGCGAACGAGCCTGAAACGGAGCACAACTGGTTTTACCGGGCCAGCGAGGGATTCTTCAACGGAATGCTCTCGATCTATCGGCGTTCGCTGACATGGGCGCTCGATAACTCGGCGCTGATGCTGATCGTGCTGGCGCTGACGATCGCGCTCAACGTTGTCGTGATCTACCGCATCCCGAAGGGATTCTTCCCGACCCAGGACACAGGCGCGATTGTGGGCATGGTGCAGGGGCCGCAGGATGCGTCGTTCCCCTTCATGAATTACTCAGTCCAGCAGTTGATGAAGGTGATCAAAGCCAATCCCGCAGTGGCGCACGCCAATGCTTATACGGGGGGCAATGGCTCCAGCAACGGCGGCTTCATCTACATTGCGTTGAAGCCGCTGGGCAGCGGCCCGGGCCAGCGAACAGACAGCGCCATGCAGGTGATCAACGAACTGCGGCCAAAGATCAACAGCATGCCGATTGCTTCCGGATTTCTGCAGCCGGTGCAGGACCTGAGGATCGGAGGCCGGTCGAGCGCCGCTCTCTACCAGTACACGGTGCAGTCGGACAATATTCCGGACCTCGCGCACTGGGGGCCGATTCTGCTGGCGCAGATGAAGAATCTGCCGGGCCTGCAGGACGTGAACACCGATCAGCAAAACGGCGGTTTGGAGGAGATGCTCACGTACGATCGCGTCACCGCTGCGCGCCTGGGACAAACACCGCAGACCCTGGACAGCGCGCTCTATAGCGCGTTTGGCCAGTCGGAAGTTTCGGTGATTTATACCCAGCTCAACCAGTACTACGTGGTCATGGAAGTTGCTCCGCAGTACTGGCAATCGCCCGATGGCCTGAATGACATTTGGATTGCGCCAGCCAGTTCGGGTAGTGCAGGAGCGGGCATCAACGCGATTGCGCCAATTTCGACCGTATTGCAGGCCAGCACCAACACGACGCCGCTGCAAGTGAACCATACCGGACTCTTTCCGTCGGTGACTGTCTCCTTCAATCTGGCCGCCGGCATGTCTCTGAGTGACGCTACGCGCGAAGTGGCCGAAATGGAGACCCGGCTGGGCATGCCCACAACCGTTCATGGGTTCTTTGCCGGGACGGCGCAGGCGTATCAGGATTCACTGGCCAGCGAGAAGTATCTGGTCATCACGGCGATCTTGGCTGTCTACATCGTGCTGGGCATCCTGTACGAGAGCCTGATGCACCCGTTCACAATTCTTTCCACGCTGCCCTCGGCTTCGATCGGAGCCATGCTGGCGCTGATGATCTTCCATATCGATCTGAATGTGATATCCATCATCGGCATCATTCTGCTCATTGGCATCGTTAAAAAGAATGCGATTATGATGATCGATTTCGCGCTCATGGCCGAGCGGGAACACCAGAAGAGTACGTACGATGCGATCTTCGAGGCCTGCATGCTGCGTTTCCGTCCCATTATGATGACCACCATGGCCGCTACCTGTGGCGCTTTGCCGCTGGCATTCGGCCGGGGTACCGGCTCAGAGCTGCGCCAGCCCCTCGGTATCACCATCGTCGGAGGCCTGCTGTTGAGCCAACTCATCACCCTTTACACCACGCCGGTCGTCTACCTTACGCTGGACAGCCTGCGCCTCCGCCTCTCGGGCAAGACGCACGATACGTTCCGCCCGGAAATTGAAGGAGCCGCGTCATGAAATGCCTGATCAACATCCCGCTCCGCAACCGCCGCCTGTCGCAGGCTTTCGCATCCAGCGCGGTTCTGCTGTTGTCCGTGTCCGCTGTGACCGGCTGTATGGTTGGGCCGAAGTACCACGCCCCTGCCCCGCCGCAGATCGCCGCACCCAACTACAAGGAATCCACGGTCAACTTCCAGGATGCCGATGGGTGGAAGGTGGCCAGCCCCAGCGATGCCATGCTGCGCGGCAACTGGTGGGAAGTGTTCCATGAGCCGGAGCTGAACGCGCTCGAAGAACAGCTCAATATCAACAATCAAAACATCAAGCAATACTTTCAGCAGTACATGGAAGCGCGTGCATTGATTGCGGAAGCGCGTTCGCAGTATTGGCCGACCATCACCGCCAACCCGGGTTGGAGCCGATCGCGGTCGTCGTCCAATCTAGGCAGCTCTTCGACGGCAAATCCGGGGCATACCGCCAGTCTGTGGGCCGCTCCGCTCGATGTCTCCTGGGAGCCCGATCTCTGGGGCAAGATTCGTAACGAAGTCCGTGAAGCGCAATATGGCGCGCAGGTGTCAGCAGGCGATCTGGAGAACGAGAAGCTGACCGAGCAGGCTTCGCTGGCCGAGTTCTACTTTGAGATTCGCGGGCAGGACATGCTGCAACAGATCCTGAATCAGACTGTGACCGCGGACCAGAAGGCGCTCGATTCCAATCAGGGCGCGTACGATGCGGGAACCGGCGACCAAATCTCCGTGGTTGAAGCGCGTGCCACGCTACAGGCGGCGCAGTCCGCGGCCATCAACGTCGGGATATCGCGCGCTCAATATGAGCACGCCATCGCTGTGCTGATCGGCAAGGTTCCCACGGACTTCTCGATTCCCGTAAAGCCGATGGTCTACGCGGCCCCGGCGGTTCCCACGGGTGTGCCGTCGCAGCTGCTCGAGCGCAGGCCGGACGTTGCGGCTGCTGAGCGGACGCTGGCCGAAGCCAACGCCACCATCGGCATTGGCTACGGAGCGTTCTTCCCCCAGGTGACGATATCCGCCGGCGGCGGCTTCGAAGCTTCTACGCTGAAACATCTATTTGACTGGGCCAGCCGAACCTGGTCCATCGGTCCTTCGGCCTCTCAGGTAATCTTCGACGGCGGACTGTATCGCGCTGAACTCCATCAGTACCAGGCGACCTACAACGCTGACCTGGCCACCTATCGCCAGACCTCGCTGACGGCTTTCCAGCAGGTGGAGGACGCTCTGGCCGAGACGCGCCTTTACTCGCAGCAGATTCTGCGCCAGGAGGAGGCGACGAAGTCCTCTCAGCAGTACCTCGACATGGAAATGCAGCGATACAACACCGGCGTGGATCCTTATATCGACGTGGTGACGGCGCAGACGACGGTGCTGGGCAACCAG
>DATHQX010000137.1:0-14867 GCA_035482295.1 Verrucomicrobiia bacterium | reverse complement strand
GCGAGATTCACGAGGTACTGCAATCACGGCATCGGCCGGAGTCGGTGTATCGCGTCGACAACCTGACGCAGCTGCTAAACGTCGCCGCCCAGACCGCCAATACCTTGACGACGGTGTTGCTGCTCATCTCGGTGCTGACGCTCATCGTCAGCGGGGTGGGAATCATGAACATTATGCTGGCGACGGTGAACGCGCGCACCCGCGAGATTGGCGTGCGCAAAGCCGTGGGGGCGACGAATGCGGAGATCCGCGCGCAGTTCCTGACCGAGGCGATCATTATTTCGCTTTCAGGGGGGATCGTGGGCATCATTATTGGGCTGGCGCTCCCGTTCTCGGTGCGATTTCTGACGAACTATCGGGTGCCGATCTCGGGCTGGTCGGTGATCATCGCGGTCGCCGTGTCGAGCCTGGTCGGGATTCTGTTTGGCACGGCTCCGGCGACTAGGGCAGCACGGTTCGATCCCATCGAAAGCCTACGGTACGAGTAGACCGTCCCGACTCATATTCAAATACAACCGGGTGCCCTGGGTCTCGTGGTTTTCGAGACATCGGGTGCTTTCGTTGTCTGGGGGGACGATGTCGTGGCTTGGAGCGCCCTTCCTCCCACTCATTCGAAAACCGCGAATGAGTGGGGCACCCGTCATAACCGCCGTTATCAGCGAAATCTACCGCCAGAGAGCGATTCGCCCAGGTCTCGCACACCCCGAGAGCTGGGGCACCCGAGTAGCTCGAACCAGTCATTCATGTGCGGAGTAACCTACTGATTCAGAGCTGCTTATGCGTTTCTACCCCAAATTCATCATCCCTCAACCACCGGGCGAATCTAATCATGTAACGATGCCAAGTAACAGCATACGAGGGCTGCGTGTCGGTATGAGCCAGCACAACCACCAACCCGAATTCGAGCTTATGCAGGAAAAGATTCAACCCAGGAAGCGCTATATCTTCGCCAGTGATTTTGACCAGACGTTGAGTTTCAACGATTCCGGTTACGTTTTGAGCGAACTGATTGGCATTCCGGCCAGCGAGTACGAGCGCAAGATCGCCGGGATGACCAAGCTGAACCTCGTCCAGCAGGGCGGCGAACTGGCCTATCTGCTGCTGCACGATCCCGAGTTCCGCAGCAAGGTTCGCCCCGAGCATCTATATGAGGCGGGTAAGCGCGTGCGTCTGAAGCCGAACATCGACTTACTGTATCGCCTGCTATCGGAGGAGGTCGAGGGCTTTCACTTCGACTTCTATGTAATTTCGGCCGGCCCGGTGGAAGTGATTCGCTCGGCTCTGGAGGGCATCATTCCGCCCGGCCACATCTTCGGCACGGAGTTCGAGTACAACGACTCGGGCGAGATCCAGCGCATCAAGCAGGTAACTGCCGGCTACGGCAAGGTCGCCGTCATCGATCAGTTGCTGGAGACCCTGCGCACCGGCCCGGACCGCATTGTGTACGTGGGTGACGGTAGCTCCGACATTCACGTCATGCTGCACGTCAACCGTCGCGACGGCTTCACCATCGCCGTGTCGGAGAACAGATACCTGGCGCCGATTGCCAAACGCTCGGTCATCAGCGATAGCGCGCTGGCGATTTTGGTGCCGATTCTCGAGGAAGTCGTCGGCTGGGACACCGCGCGGATTCGCGCGCTCTTCGAAGAGAAGGGCCTGCTGATTCAGCAGTGGGACAAGGTGCAGACCGACATGCTGACTATCGTGCCCACGGCCATGCCGGCGGAAGAGGCGCGCGTGGCAACTGCAAATTAAGCTTCGCCACAGGCGGAGCGACACCTCTCTTCGGCCCCGGGCGGCAGCCCGGGGTTTTCCTTACATTTTGGATTTCAGAAACTCCCTTTTAGGGGGCGACAGGTTTCTGCCGCCGGCTGAAGCCGGCGCGATTTTTTGGGAGCCGCTGAGATCCCCACAGCTCCCGCGTTGGGCTGAAGAGGTTTCGCCCCAGCTGTGGCCGGGCTGAGTCTGATCGAGCGACTGTGCTCCGGTAAATGAGAAGTCGCACTGCGACGGTTCCCGTTCGCATCCTCGCCCAAAAAACTCTCAACATTGGCGTGCGAATTCGGTACCCTGTTGTCGGACAACAACGATGACTACCGTTAACGCCGTGCGCTCTCTGGGTTGTGCGCTGTGTCTCTACTCCCTCTTCGCCCTACCGGCCTGCGGAAAGAAAGAAGCGCCCGCTGCTCTCAAGCAGGAGGCTGCCCAGCCACAACCCGCTCAGCCGCCAGCCACCCAACCCGCAGCTGCGGCTGCCTCGCAAGACGATTTGCCCCCGCCCAACTCCATGATGCTGCCGGTGAACTTCGACAAGCACACCGGCGATCTGGACGATATGGTGAAGCGCAGAAATATCCGCGCCATCGTGATGCTCAATCCCATCGGCTTCTTCTACGATCAGGGCCAACCCCACGGCGTTATGTACGAAACCATGGAGGACTTCCAGAAGTTCGTCAATCAGAAGCTGAAGGTCGGCAATCCGGGAATCAAGGTCAGCTTTCTGCCGGTAACGCCCGGGCAAGCCGAAGCCGCCATCACGCAGGGGATGGGCGACATCATCGCCGCCGGCATTGTCATTACTCCTGAGCGCGAGAAGCAGGTAGCCTTCTCCACGCCGGTGCAGACCGGCGTAGATCAGCTCGTCGTCAGCGGACCCGACTTCGGCGAGGTGAACGCGACCGCCGACCTTTCCGGCAAGACCATCTACGTCAACCCGCTGACCACCTATTACCAGAACCTGCAAAAGATCAGTGCGGACCTGCAGAAGTCCGGAAAGCCGCCCATCGATGTCAAAGAGGCGGACAAGAATCTTAGCGACGACGACCTCATTCAGATGGTGCACGCCGGGCTGCTGCCGGCAACCGTCACTACAACCGGACGGGCGGCGTTGTGGTCGAAGATCTTCGACAATCTGAAAACCTATCCTTCGGCGCCAGTCGCGAGCAACATCAGCATGGGATTTGTCATGCGCAAGGACAACCCGCAGTTGAAGCAGCTGGTGGATGAATACGTCTCGACCCATGCTGCCGGAACGTCGTTCGGCAACACCCTCATCCGGCGCTATCTGCAGAACACCAAGTGGGTGACTAACGCCACCTCGCAAAAAGACATGGAAAAGTTCGTGCAGACGGTGGACACGTTTAAGAAGTATGCCGCCGAATATAACTTCGATTACCTGATGCTGGCGGCGCAAGGCTACCAGGAATCGAAGCTCAATCAGAGCCAGCGCAGCCCGGTGGGAGCGGTAGGCATCATGCAGGTGCAGCCGAAGTTTGCGGCGGCATCGCCCATCAATATCCCGAACGTGGCTCAGGCGGACCCCAACATCCACGCCGGCGCCAAGATGCTGCGCAATATTGCCGATACCTACTTCAACGATCCGAAGATCGATCCTACGAACCGCACTCTGATGGTTTTCGCCAGCTATAACGCCGGCCCGAACCGCATCGCGCGGCTTCGCAAGGAGGCCGCCGACATGGGACTGAATCCCAATGTGTGGTTCGGTAACGTCGAACTGGTGGCAGCCAAGGATATCGGGCAGGAAACGGTGACCTACGTCAGCAATATCTACAAGTACTACGTGACCTACAAGCTGGCGCTGGAGCAGCATGCGATTCGGGAGAAAGCGAAGCAGGGAGTGAAGGGGTGATTGCCTTCCGGTGCGCTACGCCCATTTCAATGTCGAGGTATTTAGCGGAATCCAAGTGCACGCCTGAAGGCGCGCCGCGCCCACGATTGCTTTAGCAAATTTTCAAGCTGACCCATCAATTCACCCTGCTGATTGGGAACTCCGCTTCGCAAGCCGGTGTCTAACTCGGCATGCTTGAGGTGAGACGGCTCACGAAGCTTTACAACAGCTTGCCGGCCGTGCAGAACGTCTCCTTCAGCATCGCCCCCGGCCAGATTCTCGGATGCCTCGGGCCGAACGGTTCGGGCAAGAGCACCACCGTCAAAATGCTCATTGGGTTGCTGCAGCCGAGCAGTGGCCAGGTATTGTTCAACGGCGCCGACATTCACGCCGATCTGGTCGGTTATCGCAAGCAACTAGGCTATGTGCCGGAAGAGCCGAATCTGTATCCGTATCTTTCCGGCCGTGAGTACCTGGAGATGGTGGGCACCCTGCGCGGTCTTGGCCGGGCGCAACGCGACCAGAAGATTGCCGACCTGCTGCAACTGTTCTCGATGTATCCGCACCGCGACGGTTCGATTGCGTCTTACTCGAAGGGCATGCGGCAGCGCATTCTGCTGATCGCAGCGCTGCTGGACAATCCCACGCTGCTCGTCTTCGATGAGCCGCTCTCCGGGCTGGACGTCATGTCGGCTCTCATCTTCAAGAACCTGATTCGCAGGCTGGGCGAAGGCGGTAGGACAGTTTTCTATTGCTCGCATGTGCTGGAGGTGGTGGAGAAGGTCTGCTCGCATTTGCTCATTTTGCGCGCCGGCGACGTCGTCGCCTACGAAGCGGCAGCCGATCTGCCACGAGTGCGAAAAGAAGCTTCTCTGGAAGAAACGTTTGCGCACCTGGTCAGCGAGATCGATGCCGAGAAAGTTGCCGGCGAAATCATCGAGGTCGTGGCCGCATGAGCGACGATGGCCTTTCCGACCGCATCGCGCAGCGGGTCGAGGACAACCCGCTCTACCAACTCGTCAAGCTCAAGCTGGGCCGCATGCTGCACGGCGCCAACCCCGACAGCGAAGACTTCGACAGCGGAATCGGTGTCGCGCTCTCGGTGCTGACGCTGCCGGGAGCTTTCCTCTCGCTGATTCTGTTTAACAAGTACGGCAGCCTGCTCCATTTTCTGCGCGGGCAGCTAAAGTTTGATCCCTACGCGGCGTCACTGCCCGACGAGTATCTGTTCATCGTGCTGGCCATGCTGGTCAGCGGAGGCGTCGCCCTGTGGAAGTGGGACACACTGTTTCTCGACCGGCGCGACCTGGTGAACATCGTGCCGCTGCCAGTGCACACGCGCCAGATTTTTCAGGCGAGCCTGCTGGCAGTTGCGCTGTTGGCGTTGATTTTTTGTGTCGATGTGAATGCCGTGTCGGCCGTGCTGTATCCGTTGGTGGTGAGCGCCTCTCAGGAATCGTTTCTCTTCTGGAGCGGAATCGCTCTCGGTCATGTAACCGCGATTCTCGCGGCCAGCCTTTTCAGCTTTGCGGCGGTTTTCGCCATCGCGGGGATATTCATGGCTGGGCTGTCGGCGCGAGCCTTCCAGGCGGTATCACTTTATCTGCGAGGTGCGATTGCCGTCGCCCTGCTGTTGTTGTTTTCCGGAGCGTTCTCGGTAACGGCGTACATAGGGCAGGGAACCGTTGCGCAGCATGCCGCTCTTCGCTATCTGCCATCGATATGGTTTCTGGGAGTGTGCCAGTGGGCGCGTGGTGATGCCGGCGCAACCTTCCGGCACTTTGCTTTTCTGGGACTGATTGGCCTGGTGACGACGGCTGTTGTCGGCGCTCTGGCCTACGCCCTGGCGTATCAGCGGCATTTTTCGCGGATGGCGGAATTAGTGCCGTCGCCAAGCGGACATAGCTTGGCAGGCCTTAACTCCCTCGTCGGGCGCGTGCTGGATCGCACGATTCTGCGTACCCCGTTTGAGCGCTCAGGCTTTCGCTTCGTCGTGCGCACCTTGGGCCGAAGTGATCGGCATCGGGCAGCGGTTGCCGTCTTTGCCGCTATCGGATTGGTCGCGGGCACGGAATATCTGCTGTGGAGCGGCGTCGACCCGCCGGGGCCGAGCACGGCGCAATTCGTTTCGCCGCTGATTCTTCTCTACTGCTGCATCCTCGGATTGCGATACACGTTCGATCTTCCGGTCGAGCTGAACGCCAACTGGGTCTTTCGCTTCCTGATTGCGCCTACCTTGGAAGAAGGATCCACGCTGGCCGCCAAGACGATTGTGCTGCTGCTGCTTCCGATCATTGTTGTTGTCTCCGTCGTGTTCGGCATGGGGTGGGGTTTCGTCGTTGGCGCTTGCGAGGCCCTGGTGTTGGCGGTGCTGTCGGTGACCCTGGCGACTGGCATCGCCCTCTCGTTCCGTAAGCTGCCTTTCACCTGCGCCAAAGCCGCCTTCCAGCAGAACGCGCTGCCGAAGCTCCTGATATGTGTCCCGGGGATCTTCGTGTTCGCCATGCTCCCGGCAAACCTACAGCACTGGGCGCGGTCGAATCCCATGCGCCTGCTGGTGTTTGTGCCGTTTCTCGCGGTGGTCTGGTGGGGAATTTACGAAGTGCGCTCGCGACAAGTCAGCTTCGAGAGGCAGATCACCTTCCAGGAGACAGATGAAACGGCGATCGCGCTACTGAATCTGAGCGCTTAAATGCCAGGTTAATATGAGTTCCCTTGCTTAACACTATTGACGGGTGGAGCACGCCTTGAGGCGTGGATATCGCAACCGTGTTCGATCTGTGCTTTAGCACCTGAGTTAAATTCAGCCTTTACCTCAGCGGCTGAAGCCGAGATATTCCGGGGATCTCAACTGCACGCCTGAGGCGCGCTCCACCCAAACACTTCATTAAAATTCCAAACTTGGGCTTGTCAGCCGCGGCTACTCGTTTGACCCCTTCTTCTTCCGGCTGATACACTTTACTTTTCCCACCTAAGTGGCAATCTAGACAAGGACTTCCCGTGCGCAGTTACACTCGACATCAACTTAAGCAGGATGCCTTTACCACGCAAACGGCCGAGACTATCTCGTGGGCCGTCGACAACCGTTCCAAACTCGTCGTCCTGGGCGTGATTGTCGTCCTTATCCTGGCTATTCTTGCAGGCGGCTGGGCATTCATCGGCTATCGTGACTCAGAAGCCAAGAACGACCTGGCGCTGGCGCTGCAGAAATATCAGGCGCCTATTCGTCCGGCCGGAACTCCCGCTACCCCTGACGTGCCGAGCTATGGCTCGAACCAGGAGCGCGATCAGGCTACGAACCCGGAATTCACCCGCATCGCCGACAAGTACAAGTTCACGCAGACGTCGCAGGTGGCGCGTTACTTTGCCGGCATCACCTATCGTGACCTGGGCAAGACCAGCGATGCCGAACAGGATCTGCAGGAAGTTTCCAGCAGCCGCTATCCCGAGATTGCCAGTCTCGCCAAGATGGCGCTGGCCGGGATCTACCATGACAGCGGCCGCAACATGCAGGCGGTGGATCTCTACAAGCAGATGATCGATCACCCGACGATTTCGGTGGGCAAGACCACGGCGCAGCTGGCTCTGGCTTCGTTGTATCGGTCGATGGCGCGGCCCGACGATGCTCGCCACATTTACGAGCAGATGCAGAAGGAGAACGCCGCCAGCATCTCGGCGCAGATCGCCGGCCAGAAGCTGCAGGAACTCGCAAAAGAGCAGTAGCTCCGTCGTCCCTGAAGAGGCTGGTCATAAGATAGCGCTTCGATCCCGGAGCTTCCGCTCCGGGCTGAAGAGGTTTCGCACCGCCTGTGGGCGGTGCTTTTTGTTTGACGGAACGATCAGCACAGCTGTGTCGAGGTCCTTCGACTGCGCGTCCGCCCGCCGCGAAAGAGCGGCGGAAAGGCAAAGGCGCGGACGCTCCGCTCAGGATGACAAATCAGCGGGGTGGCGTTGCTGCCCGACCCCAATTTTTCGCGCCGAAGCTGAACGAGTAAACTGTACCTACCATGACGCTGTTCGAAGCCAAGCCCTACGACGTAGCGCGCGCGCGCAAGAAGCGCGACATCATCCTGGCGGCCATCGTCGCGGTGATCGTCATCGGGGTGGTGTTGTGGATGTTCCGGTACTGGCCGGAGGAACGTGTCGTGAATCAGTTCTTTGCCGCCCTCGAGCAGCAGCACTTCGAACAGGCTTACGGCGTCTGGATGCACGACGCCGAATGGAAACAGCATACCGATCGCTACTCCAGCTATACGTACAACGACTTCATCAAAGATTGGGGGCCGGGCGGCGAGTGGGGCATCATCAAGAGCTTCCACGTCGACGGCGCCGCGGTTCCGCACGGCTACAGCGGCTCGCCCTTTGCGACCGCCAGCGGGGTGGTGGTGGTGGTAACGGTAAACGAGCGCATCGCCGACAAGGCGCACATCTGGGTGCAAAAGGACGACAAGACGCTGGGATTCTCGCCGTTCTAAAATAGCTTCCTCTCGTTTGACCCCGGGATCAGGTACCTGCAAGAAGATCGCTGATTTGGAGTGGCGTTCTCATGCTGAAAAGCCTTCCGCGCGTGTTGTTTCTCTGCCTCAGTTTTATCGCTCTTAGCGCCAGCTTTCTTTTCGCACAACAGAATCCAGTTCGGAGGTTTCATCGGGCTGACCGCTTTGCGATCTCGCCACCGCTGCGCGAACTGCCTCTTTCAGGCGGCGCAGAATCGCCGATCCTCACTTCGGGCTCAAGCTTCGCTCCGGGCTTAAGCTTCCTTGGGTTGGGCCACGGATTCCCGAACTTCACGGTGTCGGCGGATGCGCCGGATAGCAACCTCGCCGCCGGCAGCTCGCAAGTCGTCCAGTGGGCGAACATCGCCTTCGCCATCTTCGATAAGAGCACGGGAGCCGTCGAAGCCGGTCCGCTGATGACCGGTTCAGTGTGGCAGAGCCTTGGCGGAGCGTGCGCTAGCGGAAGCAACGCAGCCAGCGAACTCATCGTGCAATGGGACCGCGCCAATCAGCGCTGGGTGTTATCGCAAAACACGCTGACTGGCCCTCCGTATGAGACCTGCGTTGCCGTCTCCACCAGTTCCGATGCGACCGGCACTTACTACCTCTACGCGTTTTCGCAGGGATCGCTGTTGCCCGAATCGCCGAAGTGGGGTGTGTGGTCGAACGGTTATTACCAGACACAAGGTGAGTTCACTGGCAGCGGCTACGTCGGTCCGGAGCTATGCGCCTACAACAGCGCCAAGCTGGTGGCGGGCGACGGGTCGGCGGAGCAGATCTGCTTTACACTGGCGCCGGCAGATGGGCTGCCGCTGCCGGCCGATATCGACTCAGGCCTCGCGCCGCCGGCGAATGAAGACGAGTTCTTCCTCTCGCTCTGGGATCCGAGCCACCTGTCGCTGTATTCGTTGCACCCGGATTATCAGAACCCGCAGAACTCAAGCGTGACCGGAACCAACGGCTCGCAATTGATCGCCGTTCCGGCGTTCACACCAGCCTGCAACGGCGCTTACGACGGTAACTGCGTTCCGCAGAAGGACACCTCGAACCAGCTTCAGGTGCTGGGTGACCGGTTGATGTACCGCGTGGCCTACTGGGAGGACACGCCGCAGGCAAGCGTGCGTGCGACTCCGCCGCGACCCTTGCCTTCGCAGCATTGGTACGTGGTGCACGACTCCGCCGCTGCAGGTGGCAACCAGGCCCCGCGCTGGTACGAGTTCACCGCACTCATCCGCGCTGTTCCTGTGACTAGTATTTCGCTGTTTCAGTCGGGCACATTCGCTCCCGACTCCAACCACCGCTGGATGGGCTCAATCGCTCGGGACAAGGCATTCGATCTTCTGCTTGGCTATAGCGAATCGAGCGCCAGCATGTATCCATCCATCGCAGTTACTGGACGCGTTCTCACCGATCCGCTGGGAACGATGGAGCCGGAGGTCATGCTTCTTTCCGGAAGCGGTTCGCAGCTTGGCACGTCGTGGGGAAACTTCAGCAGCATGCGACTTGATCCCGACGGCTGCACTTTCTGGTACACGAACGAGTACTACACCGCAGATCTGGCGCGCGACTGGAGCACGCAGCTCGCGACGGCCCGCTTCAGCGGTTGTCAGTAGCGGCTCAGGGCGTTGCTCGCCTTGAGTCGCACGCCACGCATAACGAATTCCCAAGCTCCTGCAGTCGCTATACGATAGCCTTGCCCATATAGATAAAGCTACTTTTCGGATGCAGTCAGCGCATGTCTAACCCGGCTGAAACGGGTGAGCCTGCGCAAAGGAACGGCCATGAGCTTACGTACGACTGTTCTGCTGGTAGTGCTTCTTTCTGCGCTGCCGCTTTTTGCGCGCAGTAAGACCGACGTCCTGGTGATGAAGAACGGCGACCACCTGACCTGCGAGATCAAAGGCCTCGACGGCGGCGTGCTCTACGTCAGCTTTGATTACATCCTCAGCACCCAGTCGGTGCAGTGGTCCAAAGTCGCGTTCATTGAAAGCAAACAGCTGTTTGTGGTCAGGACGGTGGACGGATCGGTTTATACCGGCACGCTCAGTACAGCCGAGGTCGAAGACAAGCGGCCCATCAAGATCGAAGTGATCGAGGCTCCGGACAGGCAGGTCACATTGCCGCGACCCGAGGTCGTCAAGATGGCGCAGACCTCCGACAAATTCTGGCAGCGATTCAGCGGGGATCTGAACTCCGGGATTATCTACTCCAAGGGCAACCAGACCACGCAGTACAACCTGGGGGCCGACTTGAAGTATCTGCGCGAGCGGTGGTCGGCCGGCGCGAGCTACAACTCAACCCTTTCGAGCAGCAGCGGTGACTCGTCGGCAGCCACGCGCAATCAGCTCAACCTCGATGTTCTGCGGCTTCTGCGCTGGAACAACTGGTTCTACACGGGTCTTGGCTCGTTCCTGCAAAGCTCGGAGCAGGATATTCAGCTGCAATCCAACCTGGGCGCCGGCATCGGATATTACTTCAAGAACACCAACCGTTCGACCATCGCAGTGGACGGCGGTCTGGCGTGGCAGAGCACGAATTACAAGCAGACCGAACCGCCGGTCGCGACCCAGAACGTGGGGGCCGCGCTGATCGGGCTCGATATGAAGTTCTTCAAGTTCAACAAGACGAATCTGAGTGTCTCGGCGCTGGCCTTCCCGGCATTGTCGGAGCCCGGCCGCATCTTCGTGAACACGAACGCGACGTATTACATCAAAATCACGGGTGACCTGTCGTGGAACGTATCGTTTTACGGCAACTGGGACAACCAGCCGCCGGCACATTTTTCAGGCAGCGATTACGGAACCAGTTCGGGACTGAGTTATACGTTTGGGCTGAAGTGAGGTCGCGAATGAGTGGGGCACCCGAGGGAGCCCCATCCAAGCGCGAAAAGCGGCCTTTCTAGAACTGCCGGATGGCGTCGCCGGCTGACACCAGGTTGGTATCGGTTTCCAGCAACAGCACCTGTCCCGTGCTGACGAGGTAGCCCACATAGGTGCGCGTGCCTTCCACCTGCGTCGTGATCTGTGCAGTGAAGCGGCCGGGTGCAGTCGTGGTCACGCTGTAGTTTGACGGCGACTGCAACGTCGCTCCTATGCTGACGCCTGCAGGATCGTTCAGGTCGAGCGTACCCGCCAGATTGCCATTGCCATCCGCGGAGAGCTGTCCGCTGACGCCGCTGGCGTTCCCCGGGTTGATCACGCCACCGGAGAGGAAGTAGCCGAATTGCTTGGTGGCATAGCTTCCCGCCCAGCCTGCGTTGGTAGTGAGCGAGGCGTCCTGGGCGTAGACGTTGCCGCCGCCGATTGCACTTGTGCGCTCGTCCACGTAGTAACCCTGCGTGGGCGAAATCAGGTACATGGCGAAGGGTAGCCCGGCGTTGTTGACGTTCCACGTGCCGTTCACATAGCCGTTCGAGGCGACGCTATACGAGCCGGTAAGCGATGCCTGTCCGACTGTGCCCGTGTTGTTCACGTCGTAGTAACCGGTGGAGACATTGCCACCATTCGCGTTGATGGAGATGAGGGTGTACGACACGCCCGCGCCGCTGGTGTTGGCCGAGGTGTTGATCACGTACTGGCCGCTGAAGTTCGATCCGGTGAACGACGATTGCGTCTGCAGGTCGGCGCTTCCCAGGAAGAACGTAGCCGTGTCGGGACACAGGAAGCGGAAGCGGCTGCCGGAAATGACGTAGTAGATCATGTCGGAGGAGCCGCTGCTGGAGCCGGTGAAGGAGCCGGTACCGCGTCCCAGACCGTCAATGCTGGTATTGTAGCTCCCGGTCAAGGTCTGGCTTTGGATGATGCTGCCGCCGCAGTTCAGATCCTGCACGCCGCCCAAAGTGCCGCCATTCAGGGCAAAGATTCCCGCCGAGGCGAACGAGCCGCAGCCGAGACCGCTGCCGTTGAAGCCGAAGGCGTAGTTACCGGAAGGAGCAGGAATGCCGGCCGATTGCGCTTCCAGGTTGCCGGTCGCTGCGACCACGTTGTTATCGACCTCGTTCAGCACCGCGTTGTTTAGCGCCTTCATGGCGATGGCGAACTGGAAGCTGCCGATGGAGTTGTTGATGCTCAGGGTGCCGCGTCCGTCGGAGCCGATGCTGTAGGTGCCGGTCGTCGAGGTCGCGGTGAAATAGCCGGAGGTGACGTCGTTCAGGTCTTCCTCGCCGCCTGTGATGTTGCCGTTGCCGTCGGCGGTGATGGCGCCAATCGCATAGAAAGCGTTGCCGCTGGTATCGACACCGCTGAAGCTGAAGACGTAGTTGCCCTTCAACGAGCTGTTATTGAAGGTGACGGCCGTGATGGTGGCGATGGCGTTGCCGGAGATTGAGGGGGTATCGGTGATGAAGGCCGTGATGGTCACGCTCGCCGGGTTGGGAATCACGTCGGGAGCGGTGTACAGGCCTGAGCTCGAGATGGTGCCGACTGCGGCGTTGCCGCCGGTGATGCTATTCACCTGCCAGGTGACGTTGGTATCGCTGGTGTTGCTCACCGTGGCGGTGAACTGTTGTTGCGAGCCTTCCTGCACGTTAGCGGTAGCAGGAGCGACGGTAACTGTGGGCGTCACAGGAGGTGTAGGGCTACCGCCTCCACAGGCGGAAAGGGTCAGGACAACAAGTGCAGCAGCTGCGGCCAGAATCGCTCTTTTCATCACGAGACCTCGTTGCAGTCAATGTTTCGTACTTGTGTTGGTCTTGCGGGCTTACATCAGAACTTGCGAGGGTCTTTCAGTGTTGCGGAGTCTACCACAGTTCGGCGCGGCAAGGGCAGTGGGGTGGGGGATTTGAGTTCGGAGATGAAAAGTAAGGCCCCACCCTCTCGGCAAAAGCAGCGGAGTAAGGATGGGGCACCCGAGTTTGCTGACGTCTGAGGCTGACAGCTGCTTTACTCTTCCTCTTCCACCTCTTCGCCGCGCTCGGCTTTGGCCGCGGCGATGATTTTTTCCTGCGCGGCTGTCGGCACGACGTCGTAGTGATTCATTTCCATCGAGAAGCTGCCGCGGCCCTGCGTCATCGAGGTGAGGTCGGTGCCGTAGGTCAGCATCTCGGCCATGGGGACTTCGGCCTTCACGATGGTCTTGCCTCCTTTGTTGTCCATGCCCTGAATGCGGCCGCGACGGCTGTTGAGGTCGCCCATGATGGAGCCGGCAAACTCGTCGGGAATCGTGATCTCGACGCTCATAATCGGTTCCAGCAGCGTGGGCTTGGCCTGTTCCATAGCTTTGCGGAAGGCAATACGGCCCGCGGTTTTGAACGACAATTCGTTGGAATCGACATCGTGATAAGAACCGTCGTACAGAATTACCTTGAAATCGACTACCGGGAAACCCGCCAGGTAGCCGCGCTGAGCGGCTTCGACGATGCCTTTTTCGACCGCGGGGATGAAGTTCTTCGGGATGGCGCCGCCAAAGATCTCGTTGGAGAATTCGAAGTTGCCGCCGCGCGGTAGAGGCTCCATCTTGATCTTGCAATCGCCAAACTGGCCGTGGCCACCGCTCTGCTTCTTGTGGCGGCCCTGCACGTCGGCGCGTCCGCGGATGGTTTCGCGGTAGGGCACCTTCGGCGCTTTCAGGTTGACTTCGGTGTGGTAGCGGTGCTTCAGCTTGGAGACGACGACTTCAATGTGCTGCTGGCCGGTGCCCGCAATCAGGAACTCTTTGGTCTGCGCATCGCGGAAGAAGCGAAGCATGGCATCTTCTTCCATCAGCTTGTGGATGCCGTTGCTCAGTTTGTCTTCGTCGGCACGCGTCTTCGGCTCGATGGCGAAGGTGATGGCCGGCTCGGCGAAGGTGACTTGCGGATACTGGATCGACGAACCCTTGTCGCCGAGAGTGTCGCCGGTGAGCGTGTCTCTCAGCTTGGCGACCGCGCCGATGTCGCCGGCATGCAGTTCGCTGACCGGGATGGCCGTCTTGCCCTGCATCGCCGAGATGTGTGCGAACTTTTCGGAGGTGTTGCGAGTGAAGTTCTGCACCACCGCGTCGTTCTTCAGCACGCCGGAAAACACCTTGAAGTAAGAGATCCGGCCCGAGAACGGATCGCTGATGGTCTTGAAGACATACAGCGAGAGCGGCTCGGAGTCGCTGATCTTGCGGACGGCGGGCTCGCCATTATTCGGCGTGGGAGCAGCGGTCATGGTGCCGCGCTCGACGGCGGTCGGCATGTAGTCGACGATGAAGTCGAGAACTTCGTCGGTGCCGATGTTGCCGAGGCCTGAAGCGAAGAGAACGGGGAAGATCTTGTCTTCACGAATGGCGTTGTGCAGGCCACTGACGATGTGTTCTTCGCCTATGGTGCCATTCTCGAAGAACTCTTCCATAAGCGCGTCGTCGCCTTCGGCAACCGACTCGACCAGGCGCTCGTGCGCGGCCTTGGCCTCTTCCGCCATGTTGGCCGGAATGTCGCCGACGGTGGCTTTGCCGTTGCCACCCATCTCGTAGGTGTAGGCCTTCATCTTTACGAGGTCGATCACGCCGGTGAAACTCTTCTCCGAGCCGACGGGCAGTTGCACGGGAACGACCGTGCGGCCGAAGGCTGAGGTCAGTGACTCCATCACGCGGGTGAAGTCGGCTCGCTCGCGGTCCATGCGGGTGCAGACGATCACGCGGGGCAGGGCAAACTTGTCGGCGTAGCTCCAGATGCGCTCGGTGACGACCTCAACGCCGCTGACGGCGTCGACGACGACGATTGCCGCTTCGACGGCAGGCAGCGCCATCTCGGCTTCATGGATGAACATGTTGAAGCCGGG
>DATHQX010000136.1:0-11697 GCA_035482295.1 Verrucomicrobiia bacterium | reverse complement strand
GGTGGGAACCCGCCGCAGCTCTTTAGGCATTTCCGCATGGCGGAACGTTGCACACCGAACCGAATACGAGTCGAGCTCCCTGTTCATTGAGCATTGGTTCAAAAAACGGTGACCACCAACACTAACTTTGCAGGCCGGCTTCTTGTTCAGATGCTATGGAAAAGCTTTGAAGATGACAAGGGGGGAGAGGCAAATAGATGGCGAATAACGTGCTAAAAGTGAGCTGCTGAAAAGGGCGTTGGAACTATACCACTGGGTCATCCGTCCAGGGAATTATCCGGCCCGCCGCCCCTCCTGCAGAACCTCGTCCAGTGCTCCGGCCAACTGCCCGGCTCGTTCGCTGTAATCGCTATCGATGGAGTCGTACTTGCGCTTCAGCACATGGAGTTCGTCGGCGATGTTGAGCGCAGCCAGCACCGCGACACGCAGCGAATCCACGGTCGCTGCCTGCTGTGCGATCAGGCGCATCTTCGTATCGACATACTCTGCCAATTGAGTAATGTACTCGGTGTCCGACCCACGCAGATGATAGGTCTGGTCGTAGATATCGACGCGAACGTTGTTGCTGCCGTTGCCGTTTCCTTGACTCAAAGCGAAACCTCCTCGTTCGAGCGACTAGGGGCCAGAGGTTAGAGATTAGCGAATGTCGTGCCGACGTCGAAGATCCCTAGCCACGAATCCCTGGTCCCAGACTATTCCTCTTCCACCGTTAACGACTCGATCTGGCCCAACATCTTCTCCACTCGCGACCGTACCTCTTCGCGCTCGCGGCGCAGCGCCACCAGTTCCTGGCGCATGGTCTCGAATTCCTCTTCGCGCTCGTTCACCTGCTCACGCAGGCGAGTGGCGTCGCGTTCGGCAACGGCCTTGGCCTCGCGTGCCGATTTCAGCAGTTCGATGGTACGCAGAATTTTTTCTTCCAGCGATTTGAAATCCGCCGTAGAGGGAGCCGTTTCAACTGCGTTTGCCGACATATTTCACGTGACCCTTGAAGAAAATATTTTATGTTGCGAGCGCAGTATAACGCAGAAGACGATGTGCAAAACTGTGCAACTTGCGATCGAGTGGCGTTTTTCCTCGGCACGAACCTCACTGTGCAACGTCTGCGGTGCATCCGCAACTAAACTGAAGGCAGGGGTTCTTTTTCTTCGGGCTTTCATGTTTCGAATCTTGCCGCAAACTCGATCGGCGGTCGTCCTTGGATTGGTTCTTCTTCCGTTTTTGGCAATCGGCATTTCGCCCGCTCAGGAGCAGCCGACTTTTCGGACACAGTCGAACGTTGTGTTGGTGCCCACGCTTGTTCGCGACAAATCGGGAGAGATAGTTTACGGACTGCAGGCGAAAGACTTCATCATCGAAGATGATGGCTTGGCCCAAACCGTTCATCTGGATGAAGCCGCTGAAGCTGAGCCGGTGTATCTGGTCGTGGCAGTACAAATCGGACGGCGCGCCGATTTCGAGTTGCCACGCATGCGCGGCTTGTCGTCGATGCTGGAGCCACTGATGGAGCAGCCGGGGACGAAGATCGCTCTGGTGTCGTTCGACAGCAGCGTCCACGATATCGAGAATTTCACCAGTGATGAGGCGGCGTTGAAGCAGGATCTCCGCAATCTCCAACCCGGCGATGGGGGAGCAGCGATCCTCGACGCCGTGAACTACTCGGTGAAGCTGCTGGACGAGGTTCCCAAGGATCGCAAGCGCGTCCTGCTGTTGATCAGCGAAACCCGCGACCATGGCAGCCAGACAGCCACGATCGACGACGTGATTAAGGCGATCGGCAACAGCAATAGCGTCGTCTACACGCTCGCGTTCTCTCCTTCAAAGTCAAATGTGCTTGATACTTTGCGCGGAAACAATAACCCTGATTTGCATCCGGAGCAGACCGAGGTGCATAACGATCCGGACCTGCTGGCGCCGTTAATTCTGGCGGCGGAGGCGATGCGCAAGAACACAACCAAGGCTATCGCTGCTCAGAGTGGTGGCGAGTACCAGATGTTTGACTCTGCGAAGGGCTTCGACGCCAGAATGAATGACTTCTCGAATCACCTGCACAGCCGGTATCTACTGAGTTTTCAGCCCTCGCATCCCAAGCCCGGCTTACATCAGTTGACGGTGAAGTTGAAAGAGCCGGGAAGTGCGACAGTGTTAGCGCGTAGCAGCTACTGGGCGCAGGGAACCCAGCCGTAAAACGACCGCTCTTCGCCTTTCGACGAGGCATCTGCTTTCCGATCATGTCGATAGGGTCTACGGGGTCCCGTTAAGCCTTTCGAGCGAGGATGTAACCGCGTTGGCTGGGATACTCAAATTCGTACGGTTCACGCGTGAGCTTCTCATCTACCGCAAAGCCGGCAGATTCCAGAAAGCGGGTTATTTCATCCATCTCGAACAGGGTCGCATGAAACGCGATCTTTTGACCCGTCTGGCTGCGGTGACCGTGAAACTCATCGACGTGGATCTCCCCTTCGCCCAGATGAAACGAGATCAGCAGAGGACCCGTCTTAGAGAGAACGCGACGCAGTTCGGCCAACGCTTCGGGAACGCGCGAGCGATCGATGTGAATTAGTGAGTAGAAGGCAGCGATTCCGGCGAAGCTATCGTCGGCGAAGGGCAGGCGAAGCATGTCGCCTTGCTCGAAGGCCAACTCAGGGTTGAGGCGACGTGCTACCTCAATCATGGATCGTGAAACGTCAATCCCTATCACTTCGACGCCAAGGTTCGCCAGGAAACGGGCGAGATGACCAGGACCGCAGCCCATATCACACGCAAGCCCGCCTTCAGGGATGAGCGCTGCGAACTTTGTCAGCAACTCGCGGTCGAATGGTTTGCGCGAAAGTTCATCGAAGTAATCGGTCGCATATTGCTCAGCAACCGTGTCGTAGGTGGAGACGATGTCGTCATACCAGTCACCACGCTTTGTGGATTCGTCCGACACTTACTGAGAACCCAGCTTTCTTCTTCGTGATATTCGTGCAGTGGTGAAGGCACTTACTGCGCTCGAAGAATCCCGCCCAGCGCCTCCAGCTTGCCGATAATCTGGGCCGACCACTGCGCTACCTCGTCATCGCGTAGAGTACGCTCCTTAGACTGGAACTCGGAGTGGAGCAGCACAGAGTACTCACCTCTACCAGTCTTCTCACCGCGATAGATTTCGCCGGGAGCGAGTACTGTCAACTCGGCGATCGATAGTTCGTCGATACCTGAGCGAATCCTCTCGAACGTCACCGTATCGTTAAAGACGAAAGAGAAGTCGCGGCCGACGGCAGGGAACTTCGAAATGCGCTGGTAGCGTGGTTCGCGTAAGGCATGCCGGTAAAGGCGATCAAGCATAACCTCCGCCAGAAAGATATCCTGCCGCAGTTTGCGCGCAGCAGCCTGCTCAGGATGAAGCTGGCCGAAGTGCGCCACGGTTTCGCCGTTCATGACAGCGCGCGCGGCACGACCGGGATGGAAGTAAGCGGGGACGATGGTGTCGAAGTAAAGCGACGAGTTTTGGAACGCCGCCAGCAGTTCTTCGACATCGCCCTTCAGGTGGAAGAACGTGTACGGCCGTGCAGGCAAATGCACCGTCTTCGCGGTGGCGTCGCCGGTTGCGGCGAAACCGAGGTGACGCCGCTCGTCGTGGTTCTCGCCCGTCTTCTCGAAGATTTCACCTGCTTCGAAGAGCCGCACGTTGGTTGTGCCGCGGTTCAGGTTGTAGCTGATCATGTTCAGCAATCCCGGCAGCAGGGACGTGCGCATGTAGCCTGCCTCTTCGCTCAGCGGATTGGCCAGCGCCAGCGATTCACCACGGCCGAACGTTTTGGCTTCGGCTGCGGAGATGAACGTGATCGAGATACTCTCGTTATAACCGAGCGCCAGCATGGTCTCGCGAACCTTGGCGTTCTTCGGCTCGTCGGGCAACTCGACTACGGCACCTACAAACGGCGGCAGGGTATTGGGGAACTTGTTGTAGCCGTAGATGCGCGCCAGTTCCTCCAGCAGATCGATCTCGCGCTCAACGTCGAGGCGCCATGTGGGTATCTGAACGGAATAGACGCCTTCGTTTGCGGGAGTGACGCCAAATCCGAGTCGGGTCAAGATGAGTTCGATCTCCTTTGGTGCGAGATCGATACCTAGATTGCGTTTAACCTCGGAGCTGCGTAGCGTAACCGGTTGGCGTTCGAGTGTGCGAGCGACCGCATCAACGCGCTCGCCGTGAAGTTCGCCGCCGGCGCTTTGCAGAATCAACTCGGCGACACGATCACAGGCCAAGGGGGTGACACCCCAGTCGGCGCCACGCTCGAAGCGGTGCGAGGCGTCGCTGTGCATACCGTGACGCTTCGCCATGGCGCGAACCGTCGCCGGATCGAACCAGGCCGACTCGATAAGCACGTTTTTCGTGTTCTCGATGATCATGGTGTCGAAGCCGCCCATCACGCCGGCGAGCGCGACCGGCTTATTCGCATCGGCGATGACCAAATCCTCCGTCGTCAGCTTGCGGTCGACCCCGTCGAGCGTCCTCAGTACCTCGCCGCCGCGAGCGCGCCGCACGATGATCGTCGCGCCTTCGAGCAGATCGAGATCGAAGGCGTGTGTGGGATGCCCGAGTTCATTCAGCGCGTAGTTCGTGGCGTCGGCGGCGTTGTTGATAGAGCGCGAGCCCAGCAGCTCAAGGCGCTTCACGACCAGCTCGGGCGAAGCTCCGATTTTCACATTACGGACGATGCGAGCTGTGTACCGCGCGCAAGCTTTCGCATCCTCGATGACGATGGGAAATGGCACGTCCTTCTTCGCGGCGGGCAGCTTCGGCCCAACTGGTTTCAAAGGGACGTTGTAGATGGCCGAAGCTTCGCGCGCGACGCCGTAATGGTTCATCGCGTCGACGCGGTTTGTCGTCAGATCCATCTCGTAGACGCTTTGCCCATTCTCTTCGCCGACCGACTCGACGGCGATGCCGGCCGACGTCAGATCTTCGGCAAGCTGACGGTCATCAGCCGCGACATTAACAAACTCGCGCAACCATGCGGGTAGGATTCTCATGCGAACTGCTCCAGAAAACGCACATCGCCCTCATAGAACAACTGAATTTCTTCGACCTCGTACTTCAGGATCGCAATGCGCTCCACACCCATGCCGAACGCAAAGCCCGAGATCTTCGACGAGTCATAGCCGTTCTGCTTGACGAAGTCGAAGACGTTCGGGTCAACCATGCCGCAACCCAGCAACTCGATCCAGCCGCTGAATTTGCATTTGCGGCAGCCTTTGCCGCCGCAGAAGATACAGCTCACCTGCATGTCGGCGCTGGGCTCGGTGAAAGGGAAGAACGACGGATAGAAGCGCGTCTTCACCGACGAGCCGAACAGCGCCTTCATCGCGTGGTCGAGCGTGCCTTTTAGATCGCAGAAGGTTATGTTCTCGTCGACTGCTAGGCCCTCGACTTGGTGAAAGACCGGCGAGTGCGTCGCGTCGAGCGGATCGTTCCGATGTACCTTGCCCGGGATGACGATTCGCACCGGCGGCTTCTGCTTCTCCATGGTGCGGATCTGCACCGGGGAAGTGTGCGTACGGAGGAGCAGGCGATCGCGGGAAGGCTTGCGCTCCTGCCCGGCGATAAACAGCGTGTCCTGGGTGTCGCGCGCAGGATGGTTCGGCGGAAAGTTCAGCGACTCGAAGTTGTAGTAGTCGGTCTCGACCTCAGGGCCTTCGCCGACGGAGTAGCCCATGGCCTTGAAGACCGCGACGATCTCGTCCATCACGCGCAGCACCGGATGCTTCACGCCGATGGGACGCTGAATGCCGGGAAGGGTGATATCGAGCCGCTCGGAGGCGAGCTTGGCGTCCGTTCCGGAGGCGTGAAGCTTAGTTTGAGCTTCTTCAATCGTCGCCTCAGCACGAGCCTTCAGTTGGTTGACCCGTTGTCCTACCTCGCGCTTGGCAGGACCGGGCGCGGCTTTCAGCCAGATGTCGTTGACCTGCGTCAGGACGCCGTTCTTGCGGGCGAGCCAGCGATCTCTGAAGGTCTTCCAGTCGGACTCGTTAGTGAGCGCCGATGTCTCCAAGTCAAGAGCAGAGAAGAGATCAGCGACCGCACGATCCAGCGCTTCTGGGGAGTAATCGTCGAGTTTGGGTACCGTATACATGGTGTCGGCTAAAACACAATGGGCGGCCCTGCGGCCGCCCATGTTCGTACTGCGAATTTACCTTAAGCTCGGGGGCGGCTATGCCGTGGCGCTTTGCGCCTGTTTGCACAACGCCGTAAAGCCGGAGGGGTCGTTGACCGCCAGATCCGCCAGGATCTTCCGATCCAGTTCGATACCGGCCTTCTTCAGCCCGTTGATGAAAACGCTGTAGCTCAGCCCGTTCAGTTTGGCGGCAGCGCCGATGCGCACAATCCAGATGGAGCGGTACTGGCGCTTCTTCTGCTTGCGGCCGCTGTAGGCGAACTTCAGTCCGCGTTCTACCGACTCTTTTGCTGACCGGTAGAGCTTCGACTTTGTCAGGTAATAGCCACTTGCACGCTCAAGTATCTTTTTGCGGCGTGCACGGCGTTTGGTACCACGTTTTACGCGAGGCATTGCTGCTCCTTTTTTAAACTACCCGTACAAGCGTCGGTTTCGCGCTTGATGGGGTCATTAAGCGGCTGGAGGCAAGAAGTTGACCACGCTCAACCTGCCATTTCTCTGGCTGATGAGGGGCCGGAAAAGCCTCTTCACACGCTGCTGGCCGTCATCGCCTGGTGGCGGATGCCGGCTGCCGCTCCATGCGGCTAGTAGGGGATCATGCGCTTGATTTTAGGCACATCGGCCTTATCAAGCATGACATCGGTATCGAGCTGGCGCTTGCGCTTGGTGCCCTTGGAAGTCAGGATGTGGCGCTTGTACGCGTGACCGCGTTTGATTTTGCCCGTACCTGTCTTCTTGAAGCGCTTGGCCGCTCCGCTGTGTGTCTTTAGCTTCGGCATAACGTCCTTCTATTACAACACAAAATACGTGCATTGAGCTACTCACGGCGACTCTGCCGCTCGGGAAGAGGCTCATGTCATAATCTCGGCCTCACCCAGCGCTGAAGCGCTGGGCTAGGCTCTCCCGTCTAGCATGCGAGACTCGGTTGGGGGTATTCGAACCTCTCATCCCTTTGCGAAGGCTGTTGAAGGAAGGTCGAAACACCTTACCGCTGTTGTTGGGGCGCTTGTGGAGGCGGCTGCTGTGGCGCGGCGCTCTTTTCCTGCTTTGGCGCCGGCGGCTTGGCTCCCGGCTGCACCTTCGGCGGCGCGAGAATCAGGTGCAGGGTATTGCCCTCCTGCCGCGGCCGAAATTCCACGACGGCCTTGTCGCCCAAATCCTGAATCAGGCGATCGAGAATGCCGCGGCCCAAGCTCTGGCGCGTCATCTCGCGTCCACGGAAGAAGATGGTGGCCTTCACCTTGTCACCTTCGCCGAGGAAGCGCAGTACGTGGTTTTTCTTGGTCTCGTAGTCGTGATCGTCCACATTGATGCGGAACTTCACTTCCTTGACCGTGATCTGGTGCTGATGCTTCTTAGCTTCACGCTCGCGCTTTTCCTGCTGGTACAGGTATTTCCCGTAATCCATGATGCGGCAAACAGGGGGTTGCGCGGTGGGAGAAACTTCTACCAGGTCGAGGGTTTTTTCGCGGGCAATCTTGAGTGCTTCGTACGGCGCCATGACGCCGAGCTGATTTCCCGCGTCGTCAATGACGCGAATTTCGCGGGCACGAATGCGATCATTCGTCCGGATAAAACGTTTATCGATACAGTCCTCCGCAGTAACTGCAATTCTATGAAAAGTATAGCATGGGGTCGTAGCGCAAGTACTTGCTACACAAAGTTATGCAGCACGCGCTGCATTGCTCAGGAGGGCGTCCCGTTCCACGCCGTTAATTACCGATACCAGCCACTGATTGGATGCATGCTCCCCGCGAATCCGCAGCTTCAGATAGTTATCAGTCAACGCTTCCGTGTACTCTCCATCGAAGTGCGTCAGCGTGATCGCATTGATCTCGCGCCCCATGAATGATTGCATGAAGGCAAGTTTCTTTGAGGCGACTAGCTCCCGCAGGACGCGATTGCGCTCTCGCGCGACTTGCACTGGAACTTGGCCCGGCATCTCTGCCGAGGGCGTGCCCGGTCGCGACGAGTAGGTGAATACGTGCAGGTAGGTGAAAGGTAGCTGCTCGATCAGCGCACGAGTATGCTCAAACTCGGCGTCTGTTTCTCCAGGGAAGCCGACCATGACATCAGCTCCTATAGCAGCATCTGGCATGGCGCGGCGGATGCGCTCGATGCGATCGGCATAGTGCCACGGACGATACTTGCGATGCATGGCGCGAAGAACCTTGTCGCTGCCCGATTGCAGCGGCACATGCGCGTGCTTGCAGATACGTGGCGAGGACGCGACCAGTTCAATCACATCGTTCGTCCAATCCATCGGCTCGACCGAGCTGATGCGCAACTTTTCGATTTCCGTCTGCTCTAGAATCGCGCGCAGCATAGCCGCGAAGTTTGCGCGCGGTGTTAGCTCACGTCCCCAGCGCCCGAGATTGATCCCGGACAGAACGATCTCGCGGTAGCCCTTTGCCGCCAGCGCATCGACCTCGCGAAGAACCTGCTCGAGCTTCAGCGAGCGGCTCCGGCCGCGTACATAGGGGATGATGCAGAAAGAACAGCGATTATTGCAGCCGTCCTGAACCTTCAAGTTCGGGCGTGTTTTGTCGAAACCTTCCGCACCGAAAACCGGAGCGGCTGTCAGCTCTGTATGGGCAAAGATGTCACCAACGATGACGCCGGATTCTGTGCCAGCTAACCGAACGAGCGGGACAAAACTCCCGTCCTGCGCCGACGGCGAAACATAATTTGCCAGTTCGTGCTTATGTGAATTGCCAACCACCAGACTCACGCCTGGCAGCGCCGAGATCTCCTGGGGCGCGCGTTGCGCATAGCACCCGGTGACAAGTATCTGTGCGTCAGGGTTTTCGCGGTGAATGCGGCGAATGGCGGCGCGCGCGTCCTGATCGGCCGAGGCGGTTACTGTGCAAGTGTTGAGAACGACGACTTCGGCTTCGGTGGCAGAACCGGCCCGCGCCAGGCCGCGATCGAGCAACTGGCGCTCAATGGCCGCGCCATCAGCCTGGGTCGCGCGGCATCCGAAGTTCTCCACATGGTAGGTCGCCACAGAATGATTATACTGAGCGCCAACTTGCGCCTGAGTTTTGCCTCGTGTGCAGCATGGGTGTAGGATCACACAACGAGCCGAATAGTAAGCAAAATCCCAGGCTGCAACCTAAACCAGAGTAGCTGGCATCCTACCCACCGCAAGCTGGTGGAATTATCCCGGAGTTCCCCATGAAACGTCGCATTCTGCTGGTCGATGACGAATTGGCGATCCTGCTGACCCTTCGCGCCATTCTCGAAATGAATGGCTTTGAGGTAGACACCGCCGCCTCGGCGAAAGAGGCGCAGACCAAGCTGAAGAGCGGCGTCTACGAGATGGTCATCACCGACATGCGCATGGAGAATGAGACCTCGGGCTATGACGTGATCCGCGCCGCGCGCCAGCAGCCGTACGATCCGGCCACTGCGTTGCTGACGGCCTACCCTTCACTGGGCAATGACTGGAAGAGCAAGGGTGCGCAGTCGCTGCTGGTGAAGCCCGTCAACACCGACGAACTGTTGCGCCAATTGGAAGCACTACTGATCACCCATCAGGACCAGAAAATGGCGCCGAAGAATATCAAGAAAGCTCCGGTGACAGCTGCCAAAGCGGAGCGGCACGCAGCAGGCAAACCCGCCGAGTAGGCCTCCGATAGTTCTCACCAGATGACGGAATTCCGACGCTAGCGAGCGCCAGCCGTAGGTTCGCGTGTGGGCGACAAATTGGGCAACGGCAGCGCCCACAGCTGTGCAGGATCGAGATATGTATCTTGCCAGCGCACGGCGATGTGCAGGTGAGGACCGGTGACCCGGCCGGTCGCACCCGACAGTCCGATCTGCTGGCCTTTCCGCACTTGATCTCCTTCTTTCACGTCCAGCCGCGACATATGCATGTAGATGGTCATGAACTGCTGGCCGTGGTTGATGATTACGCAATTGCCTTCGTAGAACAGTTCATGCGCGAGGATAACCTGGCCGGAATTCGCCGCTAGGATGGGAGTGCCGGGAGCTGCATGATAGTCCATGCCACGGTGAACACTGGCCAACTGGCCATTGAAGGTACGCCGGGTTCCAAAGCCCTCGGACGGCTGCGTATCGACCGGTACTTCAAATCGTCCGGACCACTCCACGGCCGGAACCTCATGCGCGAAAGCCGCCTTCTTCAGTTCCTTGTCGGCTTCAATGCGAACCAGCGTTTCTGGGTCGGGCTTCACATACTTTTGCGGGACGCGTAAGACCTCGGTCTTATAGTTGGCATGCGCGACCACCACATCCCGATCGACGTGCTCAGCTTGCCCATCGGGCTGCGTAGCCGTCAGCTCGACTCGATAGGTACCCGGCTTGGTTTCGACATCGACGCCAGCCAGCGCGTACCACAGGTGCGGATCCGAGGAAGGGAAGAAGGTGAGCGGTTGTTTCTGCCAAGTCCCAGTCAGTGTTGTGGGTTCTGTTTCTACCTTGACTTGAAACAGGCAGGGTGATCCGGAGACGATGGTCTTCGGCGTCCAGGTGACAGACTGAATGATGTCAGGTTTGTTGGCCGCGAAGCTGACTGCGGAGAGCGCGAGCAGCAGAGCTGAGAATTGACCGAGGATGCGCAAATACGTTTTCAAACCCCCAGCCAGCATAGACCAATCCGCCGGGGAAGACACAGCCGTTCCTGCGTCTCCAAAGGGGAGCGCTCGCGCTATCGGATTCGTAATCCGCGGAGAGTCAGGCAGTAGCAGCGTTGGTTCGCCGTTGCTGGAAACACTCGCGACAAAAGACAGGCCGGCCTTGCGTGGGCTTGAAGGGAACGGTGGTTTCCTTGCCACACTCGGAACAACTGGTTCGGGTTTCCACCTTGGGATAGTTGCCGGGTGAGGTGGTACCCAGGTTGGCGGCTCGCTTGGCCTTGCAGGCTTTGCACCGTTTGGGTTCGTTCTTGAATTGTTTGTCGTGGAAGAACAACTGTTCTCCCGCTGTGAATACGAAGTCAGCGCCGCAGTCAATACACTTCAGAACCTTATCCTGGAATTCCATGGAGAGTTGCTCCCTTCAGCCCGCGACTACCGAGCACGCGGAGGGGGTGAATTGCAATCACCAGGAGAAACCGGACTGAACGTTCAACCCGGCGGTCGCAAATTCCGGCACTCAGGTACATCTTCCTTGGGTTCGGCCCTCCACGCTAAACGCGTGGCACAACAGGTATTACTGCGGTGCGACTAAGAAGAGACTGCCATCCTCAACGAAAAAGCAAGGGCCGCCATAGGAACGGCGGCCCGGCAGTGAATTAGTCCTGCTCTTTACGAGCTTTTTTGCGGCTGCGCTTGCGCGCCAGCGCTTCCTTTACGCGCTTTTTCTCGCCCGGCTTAAGGTAGAAGGAATGACGCTTCACTTCCTTGATAATGTCCTCTTGCTGGACTTTGCGCTTGAAGCGCCTCAGGGCGTTCTCTAAAGATTCACCCTCTTGAATGCGAACTTCCGCCAAACAGGAAACACCCCCAAACCCGTCCAAATGGACAACAGCATTTATCTCTGTGTTACCGATAGAAGTCAAGTTAAGACTTCT
>DATHQX010000135.1:0-9386 GCA_035482295.1 Verrucomicrobiia bacterium | reverse complement strand
AGGGCCAGATTCGCGGCGGCGACGTTATCCTGCTCCACGATGGAGAGTTCCATCGCATCGGCGTTGACCGCAGCCGCAGCGTCGAAGCCAGCGATCGCATCCTTATGCGCTACAAAAGCGAGGGATATGAGTTCGTAACGATCCCGCAGATGATGGGCAACTAGCCAGCCACCGCCGGCACAAAACTTCTGACCGTATCCCGTTCGCCAACCTGTGCCGCCGTGCTGTCGCTATCTGCGCTGCGAAAACTCTTCCAAGATATTTCCAAACGGTCACCACCCGTGGTCCGTCTTAGCTGATGAGAACGGCAATGGACACAGCCGAATAATGCCAGCGCAGCCAATCAGCTTCATGTGGGTATCGCAGGAGACGGACAAGGTGCTGGAAAGCGCTGACGATTTGGCAAGTCTTGAATCGCTGGTGCGTCAGTATTCTCGCTTCGTTTTCAAAGTGGCTTACGGCGTCCTGCGAAACGCTCACGATGCCGAGGATGTCGTGCAAGAGGTCTTTCTGCGCGTGCATCGTTCGGGCACCGGGGGCATAAAGGACATCAAGGCATGGCTGGCTACGCTTTCCTTCCGCGTTGCCATCGATCGCGTGCGAAAGCCGCAGCCCGTCGAACTAGCGGATATGGACTTCGCCGACGATAGCGCCGATGCCGAACACCGGACGATCCAAGGCCAACTGGTTTTACAGGTGCATCGCCTGATTGCCGCACTTCCGTATGACTTACGTTACCCGCTGGTTCTTTCGGCGATTGAGGAGATGGACTCCGGGACGATCGCCCAGATCCTCGGCATATCGGAGGCGGCCGTACGGGGACGGATCTTTCGGGCACGCGCCGTTCTGAAAGAGAAGCTGGCATCGCTCACAAATAGGGATCGATGAAAATGAATGACCAATTCGACAACATCCTGGACGACGCTCTGGCCGAATACCGCCAAGCTGCGCCGGTAAAGGGTCTGGACGATCGCATCTTGTGGCGGGTCCGGAAATATCAACTGCGCCGAACTGCACGCCTGGCATGGGGTCTAGCGGCTGGGCTGGTGGCCGCTTTGCTCGCCGTGGCAGTGTGGCTCGGCGTACGCCAGCCTTCCCACGATCATCCGGGCCAGACGAGAATCTCTCAGCCGGCGCCTGCAATCGTCGCGCAGGAGGGTCAAGGTCTCTCGAAGCATGCACCCCAACATCTTGCGCCGCAGCAAATCGTCGACCGGCGCACTCAGGAGCATCTGGTTGCGAAGGCTCGCACCGTGCGCGCCGGAACCCGGTTGCAGGAGGCGCCCTTTCCCGTACGCACTGCTCTAACGGCTGAAGAGCGTTCGTTACTGGCGTTAGCAGTCGATGATCCGCAACGCCTTCAGGGGCTGTCAGAGGCTCCAACCGAAATTGCGATTGCGCCGATCGAGATCGCCCCGCTGTCCAACCCACAATCTACGGTTCAAGGAGAGAATTGATGCGTACCCGGCTATTGTTTCTGACTCTTATCCTGTCGTCGATGAGCATCTGCCCTGCGCTCGCGCAGCAGCACAACTCCAGCTCAGGACAGGAAGTTGTTTCGCCGAGCGATAACTCTCCCCAGTTGGTTCATGCTGCACCCACTGCCGCGCGGCACTTCTATCGTCTCGATTTCGTGCTACGTGAAGCGGGCGAGGACAAGTTGCTCAGCCAGCGGTCCTTCATAATGAATATCAGCGCGGACCCGCAAGACAGCCACGAACACACGTCGTGGAGCCTGCGTTCCGGTACACGGGTGCCGCTTCACGATCCGAACGGCACAAACTACGTCGAGGTTGGGGTTGATTTCGATCTGAGCGCCAAAGACGCCGATAACGCCTTGCAGATTGAAGTGACGTCGGCGATCTCGTCGATTGCATCCGACAGCGCTGCCGGCGGTCCAGCGCCAATCCGTAGCTTGAAGGTGAAGGCTGCTGTCTTGGCGCCCCTGGGCAAAGCTACGACCGTATTCACGGCGGAAGATCCCAGCAGCCGGCACCAGTTCGAGCTGCAGGTTACGGCCGTGCGAGCCAAGTGAGTGTTCGGAGGCTAAACCAGCGCCAACGCTTCTCGTGCTGCGGCAACGGTGTCGTCGATGTCACCTTGCGTGTGTGCCACGCTCAAGAACGCAGCTTCGAACTGAGATGGAGGCAGCCACACCCCGGCGTCCATCAGGGCGCCATGGAAGCGGCCGAACTTTGCTGTGTCGCACGTCGAGGCTGTCTCCCAATCCTTGACCTGCTTATCGGTAAAGAAAAAGGTGAACATCGACCCAACGCGATTTGCCGTCATGGCCACCCCGGCCTCTTTCGCCGCCGCCGTGATGCCGGCGACTAACTTACCCGACATCTCATCGAGCTGTTTGTAGAAGGCCTCGCGGTTCGCTTTCAGCTGGCACAATGTCGCTATGCCCGCAGCCATCGCCAGCGGATTACCACTCAGCGTTCCCGCCTGATACACCGGTCCGACGGGTGCAACCATGTCCATCAACTTGGCAGCTCCGCCATACGCGCCGACCGGCAAGCCGCCGCCGATGATCTTGCCCAAGGTAGTCAGATCGGGCTTAACGTTGTAGAGCTCCGACGCGCCACCGAATGCCACACGGAAGCCGGTCATTACTTCGTCGAAGATCAGCAGGGCACCGTCGCGTTCCGTAATTATCCGCAGAGCGTGCAGGTAGCCAGGGGTGGGCAACACGCATCCCATGTTGCCGACCACGGGTTCGATAATCACGCACGCAATCTGGCCCGCGAACTTGCTGAATGCCGCTTCAAGGGCGCCCTCGTTGTTGTAGGGCAGGGCGAGTGTAAACTCGACGAATTCCTCAGGCACTCCTGCCGAGCCGGGAATGCCAAGAGTCGCCACCCCCGATCCCGCCTTCACCAGCAACGCATCGCTGTGCCCGTGATAGCAGCCTTCGAACTTGACGATCATCTTGCGGCCGGTGGCCGCGCGCGCCAGCCGGATCGCCGACATCGTCGCCTCCGTGCCCGAGCTTACGAATCGTACTTTCTCGATAGCGGGAAACGCCTCGATCACCAGCGCAGCCAGTTCGGCCTCAGCCGGGGTGGAGGCGCCGAAGCTTGTCCCTTTCCGCGCTGCCTGGATGATGGCTTCGAGCACCTCCGGATTTGCGTGGCCGAGAATCAGCGGCCCCCAGGAGCCGACATAATCGATGTAGCGATTGCCGTCCGCGTCCCACACGTGCGCGCCCTCGCCATGCACCAGGAATGGCGGATCCCCGCCGACCGAGCGGAAGGCACGGACCGGAGAGTTCACTCCGCCGGGAATAAGTTGTTCGGCTCGCTTCTGCAAGCCACGAGATTGGTCAAGAATGCGGGCCATAAGATGTTGATCGCCTTTCGCTCTTCACTGCCAGTTTGCAGCACGAAAACTGGAGTTTATCAGGACACCTGCGCCCCCCTTGTGAGACTTGTCACAACGCCGCCGCTACTGCTTTTGGGGTATGCTCTTCCAATCTCATTGTGGGGAGAGCGAAATGAAGACTGCTGCGATTACGGCTCTGCTGTTCTGCCTGGGATCCTTTGCATCGGCGCAGATGGGCAAAGAGTCGTCTCCGAACACTGCGAACCCGATCGTGACCACCGTCCGGCAGATGGAAGGCCGCTATGCCAAGAACCTCACCGGCGCTGCCGAAACTATGCCCGCCGACAAGTACAGCTATCGGCCTACGCCCGAGCAGGTCACCTTTGGCCACCTGATGATGCACACGGCTGAGGCCAACTATTCGTTGTGCGCCGGAGTGGCCGGTGAGCCAGTTCCTGCAAACAAACTGAGCGACACGGACTCGAAAGACGTCCTCGCCAAGGCTGTGAAGGACTCCTTCAGCTACTGCGAGCAGGTACTGGCGAAGGCCGACGACAGCGCCCTGGGACAGACGGTCACCCTCTTTGAGGGGCACACCGGCTCCCGAGGTGCCGCGCTGGTGACCCTGGCCTCCGCCTGGTCCGATCACTATTCTGCCGCTGCGATGTATCTGCGGCTCAACAACCTGCTACCGCCCAGCGCCACGAAGAAATAAAGAGTACCCCAACGTGGTACTCCCACGTTGGAGGATACCTTACTGAGGCTTGGCGACAATCAGCTCGAAGCTGCCAGGCACCATCGTTGGACGCTGACCGGCGGGCACAGGCTTGTCCTCGCGTTGCGCGGTAACCAGGTAAGCCACATTGTTGTCTTTGTCCATGGCCATCGTACGCGCGCCCTTCGCGGTCGGCAGGTTCTGCTGGACCGTGTACTTGTCCGGGCTGTCCTCGTGAACGATGGTCAGCACGCCCTCGCCGCAGGACATGAAGACTTGCTGCGTCTTCGGATTGAAGCGCCCGGCATCCACACCATCGCCGATAGGCACGGTGGTCACAACCTTGCCGGAGTCAGAGTCGACGACAGCCATCATCTTGTTATCGCATCCGGCAAACAGGCGGTGGTGCTCGATATCCAAGGCCAGCGCACTCGGCTCCTGGCACGGCGCGACCGACCAGGTGTTCAGCACTGAATTCTTCGTCACCTCGACTTCGGCGATCTGGCTCTTGTCTTCGATATTCACATACAGCTTGCCTTTGCCATCGCTGGCGGGGAACTCGGGCTTGCCGCCAAGCGGAACCGTGCCCACAACCTTGCCCGTTGCTGCGTCGATGACGCTCGAGTCGTGACTGCGGGCGTTGAAGGTGAACACGTGCTTCGAGAAGGGCTCGTACAGGATGGCGTCCGGCCGCTCCCCAACCTTGATGCTGTCCAGCTTCTTCAGTGTCTTCAGGTCGAATACGGTAACGGTGTTGTCGCCACCGTTGCTGATGAAGCCTTTGCCTAATTCCTGAACCAGCGCCACACCATGAATTCCCGACAGGTCGGGAATGTCGCCGGAGACTTTGAGGGTCTTGGCATCGACCACCATGACGTGGCTGCCGCGGGTGATGAACAGCCGCTGTCCCTCTTTGTCAAAGGTCAAATAGTCCCAGCCGCCTTCGCCCCCAAGCTTAACCGTGTCGGTCACTTTGAATTGCTGGGCAAATGCTGGAAGCGCAGCGACCATCGCTGCTGCCATGCAAAAAATGATAAGGGCCTTTTTCATAGACAACTCCTCTCTAACGTTGAAAACGACCAGCCAGATTATGCGTCTCTCTCATGACTCAGGTAATAGTGCACCGCGGGCGTAATGATCAGCGACAGTAACATGGAAATCGTGATCCCCCCGATCACCGCGATCGCCAGCGGCTGCAGCATCTGAGAGCCCGCCCCCAGAGCTAACGCCAGGGGCAACATGCCGGCGACAGCGGCCATCGCCGTCATCACAATGGGACGCAAGCGCCGGCGACCCGCCTGAATCATGGCGTCGTGGGCCGAGAAGCCCGCTGCACGAAAGCGCTGATCGGCGTCGAGCAGCAGAATGCCGTTTTTCGCCACGATGCCAACCACCATGATCAATCCCATGAACGAAGCGATGTTGAAGGTGATTCGTGTGACCAGCAGCGCGAAGAACACTCCCGAGGTCGATAGCACCGCCGACGCCAGAATCGCGATCGGCGCGGCCAGGGTACGAAATTCGAAGAGCAGCACCAGGAACACCAGCACGATGGCCAATACCAGCACGAGCATCAGATCGTGAAACGACTGCTGTTGTTCGGCGTAGGTGCCGCCATATTCCACGCGGATGCTCGGCGGCAGGTGTAGGTCGTTAACGACCTTCTGCACGGCCGTTACCGCACTGCCTAAATCACGGCCTTCCAGGCGCGCTGTAACGGCGATGTCGCGCTGCAGGTTTTCGCGCCGGATTTCGGTCTGCCCCGGCAATCGAGTCAGGTTTGCCAACGAGCCCAGCGTGGCCATGTGCCCGCTGGCGCTGTTTAACATCGTATCGCTCATCGCTTGCAGCGAGGCGCGATTGCTGTCTGGATAGCGCACGCGGATCGTGTACGGAATGTCCTGCGCAATCAGCGGAGTAACGGCCGGCTCGCCTTCCAGCACCGCGGAAGCGTCGACAGACACTTCTTCCGGGCTGAAGCCGGCCCGGGCGGTCACCGCAGGATCGACCTTGAAAACTGTCGCCGGGCCGCTAATGGTGTTGTCGATCCCGTTCAGGATGTCGACCACTCCGTCGACTTTGGAAATGGCATCGCCGACCTTCGGCCCCCAATTCCGCAGTAACGCGGCGTCCGGCGAAAACAACTTTATCTGGATCGGCTCCGGCGCATTCGCCAGGTCGCCGATCATGTCCTGCAAGACTTGAGTGAATTCGACATCGACAGCCGGCTCCTGCTGCCGGATCTCCGTTCTCAGCTCTTCCATAATTTCGTCGACACCACGGCTGCGCTTGCTCTTCAGCTTCACGGCGATGTCGCCGGTATTGGCCTCGGTCACGGCAGCCAGACCCAGTTGCAGGCCCGTGCGCCGGGAGTAGCTCTCCACCTCAGGGACTTCGCTGATCAGCTTCTCGATGCGGCTGACCATGCGGTTGGTTTCTTCCAGCGAAGTTCCTGCCGGTGTGATGTAGTCGAGAACGAAACCGCCTTCGTCCATCTCGGGCAACAGGTCCGTTCCCAATGCCCGGTAGCAAAAGAACGAAATCACCACCAGCGCTCCGGCGAAGAGGGCAATCCAACGCGGGCGTTCCAAGGCGAAGCGCAGGTTCCGTTCGTAGAAGTCGACCACGCGGCGGAAGCGGCCGGAGAGCGCGGCTTCTTCAGCCGCCAGTAGGCGATCCTTCTCGCTCAGGTTGGCGTCCGGGGCGACCGCTGACTCCTTTTTGCGAATGAAGTACTGGCTGAGCGTAGGCGTCCAGGTCAGAGCCAGCGCCAGCGACGTCAGCAGCGCCATGCTTAGCGTGATCGCCAGCGCGCGAAAAAACACCCCCGTCACACCGGTAATCGCGATGAGTGGCAGAAAGACGACGATGGGCGTGATCGTCGACCCGATCAGCGGAGTCGTGATTTCGCGGAGCGCGCTGTGTATCGCCTCAATGCGTCCTTGTCCCGCATCGCGATGCAACGCGATGTTCTCGACCACGACGATGGCATCGTCAATCACCAGGCCCACGGCGGCCGCCAGCCCGCCCAGGGTCATCAGGTCAAAGCTCTCGCCCAACACTTTGAGGGCGACGAACGTCGCCGCCACTGTAACGGGTATGACCAACGCTGCTACCAGCGACGTTCCCCAGTCGCGCAGGAACAAAACCATGATGATGGACGCCAGGATCAGCCCGATGAGAATCGCGTCGCGCACGCTCTTGATCGACTCAAGAACGATTTCGGACTGGTCGTAGAACGGCTCGATTTGTATCCCAGGAGGCAGCGTCTGGCGGATGCGCTCGATCTCGGCGTGTACTTCGTCGGCGACCGCCACCGTGTTGGTGTCAGGCTGCCGGCTGACATTCAGCAGCACCGCCGGCTTCCCGTTCGCGGTAACGATCGTGTACACCGGCTTGACGCCCGGCTCCACCGACGCGACATCGCTGATGCGGACCGGCGCACCGGTCTGGGTGGTTTTGATGACGATCTGTCCCAGCTGCGCGGGATCGGTGACTTGCCCATCGATCAGCGTTAGATACAGCTCGTGATTTTCCGGGAGCAGCCCGGGAGAGTCGATGAGGTTTGTGCGCCGCACGGCGTCAAGCATGTCGCTGACCGTCACATTTGCCGCCAGCAGTTTCGCGGGATCGGGCGTTACCGTGAACTCAGGTTCCTGACCGCCCTGCACGACAACAGTTGCGACACCGTCCAGTCGATTCAGCTGCGGCTTCAATTCGTAAGTCGCCAGCGTCCACAGCTGCGTCTGCGGGACGGTGTCCGAGGTCAAGCTATAGCCGATGATGGGAAAGCTGGCAAAGCTGAGGCGATGCGTCTGGATGACAGCGGTCGGCGGCAGCTGCGTGCCGATATGCGACAGCGCCGCGTCGACCAGTTGCAGCGTGGTCACCATGTCGACGTGCCAGTCGAAGAAGAGATCGATTTCGGCAGATCCGCGGCTGGTAATCGAGCGTACCTGGCTCAGGCCCGGCACGCTGTTCACCGCCTCCTCGATGGGCCGCGTGATGGTCACCATCATCTGGTCGATCGGCATAACGCCGTTGTCCACGCCGATTACTACGCGTGGAAAATTAGTCTGCGGAAAAACGGAAATAGGGATGGTGAACGCCAGATAGGCGCCCGCCGCCGCAACCACCAGCACCAGAAACACCAGCGACTTGGAATAGCGGCTGAACCAGTAGCGCTCGTCCGTGGCCCCGGACGCCTGCAGACGCCGCGTCCACGAGCCCAGCTTCTCGCGCCAGCTCATTGCTTCCCCTCATCACCTTGAGGGGCCGACTCCGCGGTAGCGACTTTCACCTGCGTGTTGTCGGGCAGACCGTAGGCCCCGTTGACGATCACCGTCTCCCCGCCGCTCAGCCCTTTCGTGACCTGAAGGTCGTTCTGCTCGCGAACCCCTGTCTCCACGGCAACCTGACGAGCCTTGTTAGCGCTCACGATCATGACCATGCTGGAGCCTTCCGGCGTTTTCAGCAGGGCCGAAGCCGGCACCACGACGGCGTTTTGTATGGTTCGCGCAACGATGGCAATGCTCGCTGCGGTGCCCGGCCGCAGCGCTCCATCGGGATTGGCCGCTTCGACCCAGACTTCGACCGTGGTGCTGTTGGGATCGAGCGCCGGGCTCACCAGGGTGACTTTGCCCGGAACAGCGGCAGCGCCCGGCGCGGTGATCGTTGCTGGGTCACCGGGCTTGAGGTAGGCAGCTGCGCTCTGCGGAATGTGCGCGCGTGCGATGACCGACGAGGTATCCATCACCGTCAGCAGCGGGGTTCCTGCCGCCGGAGTTTCCCCGGCGTAGTACGGGCGGTCGGTCACCACGCCATCGATCGGGCTGTGAATCTCAGAGTAGGCAAGCTGCGCTGCGGCGCCTTCGTATTTCCCCTGTGCCGACGTCAGCTGGCCCTTCGCCGACTTGAGTTGATCCTTGCGGCCTACCGACTCGAGCGCGGCTAGATGCTTCTCAGCCAACTCGTACTGAGCTTTCGCTTGCGCCAGCGAAACCGCCGAGGCATCGAGCTCCTTGCGGGGCATCGCCCCCTGTTCGTACAAAACGCGACGGCTGTCGTAAACCTTTTGCTCGGCATCGAACGCTTCCTTCGAAGTCTTCAGGTCGAGCTCCGCCTTCTGCCACTCTTCGGGAAGCGCCGAACCGGTCTCCAGCCCGTAGGTCGCCTCAGCCTGCTCGTAGGCCCCCTTGTTCTCGACTTCACTGGCGGCCAGATCGCGGTTCTCCAGCACCGCCAGCAACTCTCCACGATGCACCCGGCTTCCGCGATTCACGTAGAACGTCTTCACCGGCGCGACAACCTTCGGTGTGATGGCCGCTTGATCTCGCGGAAAAAGAAT
>DATHQX010000134.1:0-6217 GCA_035482295.1 Verrucomicrobiia bacterium | reverse complement strand
GCCGCCGGAGCCGTTCGCGGACACGGCTTCACCGCTCCTGCAGCAGGAAAGACAGGTACCGACCACGACGCCTGGTTTGCCGGCTACACCTCCAACCTCCTGTGCATCGTCTGGGTCGGCAACGACGACTACACCGACATCAAGATCGAGGGCGCCCACGCCGCTGCCCCTATCTGGACCGAGTTCATGAAGCGCGCGATCCAGCTTCCTCAGTACTCCGACGTCAAACCCTTCGTCGCCCCCGATGGGGTCACCACAGCCCACATCGACAAAACCTCCAGCCTCCTGGTCGATTCCACGTGTCCCAGCAATAGCTTCTACGTCGCCTTCCTCGACGGCACCGCACCTGTCAACACCTGCAGCCAGATGGGCGAAAATCCGCAGAACTTTATCCAGAAGATCTTCGGCATCGGCGGTAACAAATCCGTGACGCCCGACGCGAACCACCCGGCTACGACGCCTCCACCCACTACCGGCGCACCCATCGTCCGTCAGCCGCCCAACACTCCACCCGACGGCAACGCTCCCGACACCACTCAGCAACCCGCGCCACCCAAGAAGAAAAACTTCTTCCAGAAGATCTTCGGCGGCGGCAAAGACAAAGACGACAAAAATAAGCAGCCGCAGCCTAATCCGCCGCCACAATAGACGGCATCAACTTCTAACTGATCTTTCTTTGCTGGATCCTCGTCCTATCCCCCACCGGAACATCTCCCATCCCCACCCACGGCTGACACTCTGGGCACCAGTACGTCGACCGCACCTGCACCCCCTGCTTCCGCATCATCACCACGGCCCCACATCTTCTGCACTCCTCCCCCTGCCGCCGATACACCCACAGCCGTTCTTCACGATCCATCGCATGCCTCGTCGTTCGCCCGCTCGCGTAGGTCACAATTCCCTCACCCTTCCCGTCGGTCACATTCGCCTTCATATATCGTTGGGCGACATCGACCATTACCTCCATCTCCCGCTGGGTAATCGTCCGCAGCGCACGAAACGGATTGACTCCCGCGGCGAAGGCCACCTCGCTCTTGTAGACATTTCCCAACCCCGCGAACACACGCTGGTTCAGCAATACCACGCCAATCTCCGCATCAGGGTTCTCTCGTGCATGAGCACCTAGCCGCGCCACTCCACTTTCGACCGTAAAACTCTCCGACAAAATATCCGGTCCCAATCTTGCTATCTGACTGCTTCTTCCCAGCGACCGAGCCGTAAAAAACTCCGCAACCGGCACATTGAACCCCACTGCCTCCCACTCCGCCGTCCGAATCACCAGCCGCATCTTGTCCCGCCCCATCCGCCACCGCTCTCCGACGCGATACAGGTGCCAGCTCCCACTCATCAGCATATGCGTTGCCAGAATCAGATCCCCTGAGAAATAAATCAGGCACCACTTGCCTCGCGACTCCACCCTCTCCACTATTCGCCCCACCAGAGGCGCATCATCATTGACTCGAGCCAGCTTTGCTAATCCGGTCTCAAATCCCGTCACCACCTTGCCGCCAATCGCCTTCTCGAGCGCCCGCGCCGCTCGATAGATCGTATCCCCCTCAGGCATTCGCTCTCACTCCGCCCTTTTGCCCTGGCAACGGCGGCAGATTTCTCCGCAAATTGAATCCCATCGCTCCCGCTGCAAACCCCGCATCCAGCAAAGCTCGAGCCATCACACTGTCGGCCACTGCAACCCCATTGACCGTCGCAATCAACATCCCCGCGCGCCCCGCATCGTCGTCGGCCCGCTCTCCTTGCACGCGCCCCACAAGGAACTCTGCCAGCCTCCGCATCACATGCGACCGTTGCGGTTCCTCCTCCGGCAGAAACACCTGCAGGTTCGGATTCCCTCTCCGGAGATAAGCCACTAGCGCTCCATCACAGAGAATCACCCTTGCTCCTACGCTTCGTGTCAACGAAGATCCCTCATCCGGCGCGGCAGGCCACCGCATTAACGCGCCGTAAGGATTCGCCGGGTCTGTGGCCGCCAATTGCAGCAACTCTACTCGATCTGGATCCTGTGGTACCCGCAGCGAACGCAACAGATCGACCGCCGCCGGCATTGCAAACTGTGTGGCTCCAAGATCAGCCGCAAAATAACCGCGACGGATCTTTCCGCTCTCTTCGAGCGCCTTCATCACCTCATAGATCGCAGAGAATCCGCCAGGCAGATTCTCTGCATGCGCTGTCTCACGAAAGACCACGCCATACCGCGTCAACAACTGTTGCGCTATCGCATGGCTCCATTCTGTAGCCGAGCGATCCAGGGCAAAGGCCGCCGCATTCAACGCCCACCGCCCCTGCCCCGTCGGAGGAGTTGTCCGCCGCGACCGGAAAACCGCTTGCTGATTCACCCGCCGGAGCGGCTTCCGCGAGTTGCTCGAAGGCCGTTCACAATAGGCCCGCAGCGCAGCCATGCCATCGTTGGTCAGCATTCCCTTCCACACCAAGCTCCAAACCGCTTCGAGCGTCTCCCCCGGATACCCTCCGCCCACACCGTCATGCAAATCCTGAAAGAACGAAGCCCCGTGTCTACGCAGATACTCCACAATCTCAGTCTCTTTGTTTGCTGCCGCTGTCGACTGAACAACGAACTTCCCCTCTTCGTCTCGCAAAACTCGCTCAGCAGGCGGCGCCGGAACAATCGGCCAAAGCAGGGTTAACTTCTCGGCCAGATAAAGCCCAATCCGACCATCCCTCTCACCGATCGGATCAATCCCCACCCACACCACCTCGCCCGCAGCAATCAACGTGTCCAGATCGGAAGGCTTATACCCTGCTAACCGGGTCGGCAGAATCTCCGTCTCCAGAATCGAAGCCGGTAGCGGAGCACCCTGCAAATTCTCAATCACATCCAGCAGTGCATCCAACCCTCGCCTCGGTTGCACCACGCCCTGCCACCGTGTCAATAGTCTGGCCAGTGTTCTTTGCTCAACCGGTTCGATCTCCTTACGCAGTCGCGCCAGCGATCTCCGCCGAATCGCGCGCAATACCTCGCCGTCACACCACTCCCGATGAATTCCTCCCGGTCGAAAACCCCCCTCCACTACCTTTCCGCTCTGCACCAATCCCTGCAGCACCGCGTCCGTGCTTTCGACCGGCAGATCAAATCGCGTCGCTGCCTCCTCGGTCGTGAACGGCCCATGCGTCCGCGCATATCTCCGCAACAAATCCACGACCGCATGCGGAGTCTCCTGCAAGAACACCGAAGGCAGCCCCGGCGGCAGCGGCAATCCAAGCGCATCCCGATACCGCGCCGCATCCTCAACCGCAATCAATCGCTTCTCTCCCGCAACCGGTACCTCCAGTACACGCCGCGCCCGCGCCAGCTTTGCAACTGTATCCGCAACTTCCTCGCTGACACATCGCACGCGAAGCTCCGCTCGTGTCAGATCGCCCAGCCGCAGCAAAAGGTCATGCACTCCATCCATGTTCCGCGCGCGATAGGTCTCCGCGACACACTGCAACTGCTCCTCGGTCTCCTCAATGGCGTTGATATCCAACAGCTCCCGAAGATCGGCATCCCCCATCAGTTCTCGCAGCTGGTCCTGATCGATCGAGAGCGCCTGCGCCCGTCTCTCTGCCAGCGGAGCATCGCCGTCGTAGATGTAATTGGCTACATAGCTGAACAACAACGCCGAAGCAAACGGCGAAGGTGTCCGCGAGTCCACGGTATGGACCCGCAACGAGCGGCTTCCAATATTCCGCAGCGTCTCCATCAGCGCAGGCATATCGAACACATCGCGCAGACACTCCCTATAAGCCTCCAGCAAAATCGGGAACGAAGCATACTGGCTCGCCACACTCAGCAGGTCGTACGCCCGTTTCCTCTGCTGCCACAGTGGAGTCCGCCCCTCAGCCCTTCTCCTCGGCAGCAGCAGCGCCCGCGCCGCGCTCTCTCTGAACTTCGCGGCGAACAGGGCCGTCGACCCCAGTTGCCGCAACACCAGCTCCGCCGCCTCCTCCGGTTCCAGCAAGATCGGATCGATCACGGGCGGCTCCTCGGTCTCCGGAAAACGCAGCACAAACCCATCCTCCGACCACATCGTCTCGACCTGATAGCCCGATGAGGCCCGCAGCTTCGCTGTCGCCGCCATCGCCCATGGCGCATGCACCCGGCTCCCGAATGGCGTCAGCACACACACTCGCCAATCTCCCAGTTCATCTCGGACCCGCTCGATGACAATGTTCCGGTCATCCGGAACCACTACCGTAGCCAACTCCTGATCCGCCAGGTAGCGCAACACATTCTCTGCCGCTACCGGCTCCAGATCATGCTCAGTCGTCAGCCGCGTCACAGCAACACTACGCGGGGCATCGCGCAGCTCCCGCACCAGCGCACCAATCCGCCGGCCAAACTCCAGCGGCCGCCCCGCCTGATCACCATGCCAGAACGGCATCTTGCCAGCCTCGCCCGGAGCAGGGGTTACCAGAACGCGGTCAAGCGTAATCTCGTCAATTCGCCAGGTCGATGCGCCCAGAATAAAGGTGTCTCCGTTCCTGCTCTCGAAGACCATCTCCTCATCCAGCTCACCCACCCGCACCGGTTTGCTCCTCTGGCCGGCGAGAAAAACGCCATAGGTCCCGCGATCCGGTATTGTCCCGCCATTCAAGATCGCAATCCGCTTCACTCCAGCGCGAGGCGTAATCCAGTTCCTCGTCCGGTCCCACGTAATCCGCGGCCGCAGCTCCGCAAACTCGTCCGAGGGGTATCGCCCCGCCAGCATATCCAACACGCCGTCGAACACGCTCTGGCTCAGCCCGGCAAATGGTGCCGCCCCGCGTACCAGCGCAAACAGTGCAGCATAGCTGATACCCGGACCTGTCTGATCCTCCGTCCCCTGCCTAGCTCTTGGCTCCGCATGGGCAACCTCTAGCGGAGGATGCGCAATCACTGCCACCATCTGTTGCGCCAGCACATCAAGAGGATTGCGAAGAAAACGCGTCGACTCTACATGCCCTTCATGCATCGCTCTGGTTACTGCAGCACACGCAATCAAATCCGCGCGATACTTCGGAAAGATGATCCCATAGGAAGGCGCACCTACCTGATGACCCGCCCGCCCGATCCGCTGCATCCCACTCGCCACTGAGGGCGGAGCTTCAATCTGAATCACCAGATCGATCGCTCCCATATCGATTCCCAGTTCAAGCGACGAAGTCGCCACCAGGGCCTTGATCTTTCCCGCCTTCAGCAGTTCCTCAATCTCTGTCCGCTGCGCGGCCGCAAGTGACCCATGATGCGCCCGGGCAATCTGTTCTCCTGCAAGTTCATTCAGCGCTCCCGCCAGCCGCTCCGCAATTCGTCGAGCATTCACGAAGATGAGCGTCGACGTCCGTCCCTGAATGATCTCCAGCAGCCGCGGATGGATCGATTGCCAGATCGACGTCCTCTTCGGTCCCTGCGATGCCGGCCCGCTCGGCTGCTCTTCGATCTCGCCAAGCCGCGCCATGTCCTCCACTGGAACCTCTACCTTCAGTTCCAGCAGCTTCCTCGCTCCTGCATTGACTACCGTCACTGGCCTATACAGCGGAGCATTCGCTCCCACATCAGGTTTGACGCCATCATCGCTGGCTGTGCTCATCAACACACTGTCAATCTCGCCACCCTGCGTTGATGCTTGCGGCAAGTCCGCCCCCAACGGAATCGCAGTTTTCTCGAGCGACGACTCAGCTCCCCCGAGAAACCGCGCAACCTCCTCCAACGGTCTTTGTGTTGCGGACAAACCGATCCGCTGCAGCCGTCTCCCAGTCAGCGCCTCCAGCCGTTCCAGCGACAGCGCCATATGCGCTCCGCGCTTGCTCGGCACCAGCGCGTGAATCTCGTCCACAATCACTGTCTCGACTGAGCGCAGCGCCTCGCTCGCCTCCGATGTCAGCATCAAATACAGACTCTCCGGTGTGGTAATCAAAATATCGCCGGGATGCCTGCGAAACCGTGCCCGCTCCTTCTGCGGCGTGTCACCGGTGCGCACGCTGATCTCGGGCATCCGCACATCCGCACCGTCGTGCTTGGCCATATTGGCAATGCCCACCAGCGGCGATCGCAGATTGCGCTCCACATCCGCCGCCAGCGCCTTCAGCGGTGAGAGGTATACCACCCTGCATCCACGCTCAGCCTCCGTAGCCGTTCGCATCATCAACTTATCGATGCACCACAAAAATGCCGCCAACGTCTTGCCGGTGCCCGTCGGTGCAAGTATCAACGTCGACTCTCCAC
>DATHQX010000133.1:0-4920 GCA_035482295.1 Verrucomicrobiia bacterium | reverse complement strand
GCTTCGGCGGCGTCTTCTTTCGGCGCCGTGACCGCATCGGCAATCTGCGAGCTGAGTTGTGAACTATCTATTTGCGATCCAATGACGGATTCGCGGATCTGCTTCCAGTTTGCCCAAGCCGCAGCCAGTTCCGATTCACCTTGCCGTTCGCCGGACTCGGAAGCAACCGGAACGTTTTCTGACGATACCAACGCCGGACTGTTAGCTGCAGTCGCATCTGTAGCAATCATCGGCTCGGCCGGGCTTGGGCTGGCCGAGGCTGCGGCCGCGTAAGCTGCGCTCTCGCTGCTCTCTGACATCGTGCTCTCGCTGATTGCATCTGCGATTACGGGGGCAACCGCCGAATTTCCTTCGGCCTGATGCGCTACCGATTCGTCACTGTTCGTCGCAGCTGCTTGCGGCGTGGGCTCTTGCGGGTTTGATTCAGAACCACCAGAGTTTGCATACGACTCGACCGGAGACGGCGGCATTTCTGATGCGGCTGTCGGCGCTTCCGCAATCGGCAGAAAAGATTCATGAGCCGGCGAATTCGCAAAACTCATTCCAGCTGCGTCGGCTGCGGCGAAAGCCGCGTAAGCCTTTTCCATCTCTTGTTCGAGGATGAGCGTGGCCTCATCATCTCTGAGCGGAACCGGTTCGGCAATCCATCTGGGGCCGCTGAACTCCTGCGTTGCACCAGCGACCGCCATAGTCACGGGAACCAACTCCCTTGATCCCAGTTCCCACTTGTCCGCTTCTCTTTCTCTATGCTCCGCAGAATGGCCGTTCGTCGGCGCCAACGAAGCCAGAGCCGCTGTGACTTCCTCGTCACCCAGATTCCTGACCTCAGCGGCCGTTTGGGAGAAGTTCGATTCAGAAACAATCGCTTGATCCGGCACCACTATTTCGGGGGGAACATCGCCTGCGGATCGGGATTCTGCGGTCGTGTTGTTCTCGACTGCTATTTCTGAGGATTCCACTTGCGCGGTCGCGGGAGTTACGTCGCTGACGACAGATTCTGATGGCAACTCTTCAGCTTTGGCGACGGGCTCTTGAATTGGCGCTTCCACCCGATCGGTCGCGCGGCGGCGCATCCTGGAACTCGATTCATTGCCCGGAGTGTTGAGCGCCGCAGCGGCAGCTTTTATGGCCGCGATTTCCTCAGCCGTAATGTCCTGTGGCATTGAGGAAAGCAACGCTTCTTCCAATCCCGACTTCATTTCGGCGGTCTTGGGTTCTTCAGTTCTTACAGCCTCGCGAAGACTCGCGACTACGGTCGATGTTTCCTCTGGCGGTGCTTCACGATGCTTGGATTGAGGAGGGGGAATGGACAGCCGATTCTTCCATCCCGTCTCGCTGTTGCCGAATTCGTTCGAAGGATTAAGTTCCTCTACCCCGGCCAGTGCTTTGGCAAACCGGCTTTGCCGGGTAGGTTGACTTTGGGGAACGATCTTGTCTTCGAGTTTGGTAAGCGCGGTGAGAAGCTCGCTCGCTTCGAAGGGCTTGACGATGAAGGCGTCGGCTCGCACCCGGCGCGCTTCATCCGCCTTGAAAGGCTCCAGCTTGCCGACAGTCAGTAATACTGGAATGCGCGCAGTTTCCGGCGCCTCGCGCAAGCGCTGGCACACTTCCAGCCCGCCATAGCCCGGCATATATACGTCGAGCACGATGAGGTCGGGTTTCGATTCCGCAATTTTCTTGAGCGCTGCCGACCCGTTATTGACCGTGATGACGTCGTAGCCGGCGTCGCTGAGGATTCTCCGGCCCATGTTCTGGGCTGTCACACTGTCATCGGCGAGCAGTATTTTCCGCGCCAAGCGATTTCCTTTTATCTGAAAGGGGAGATAGCGCGAAGTTAACTTGTCTCGGACTCTAAGTCAATGAGGATACGACATTAAACAGGTTACGACGGGCCAGTAACCACTGCGTAAGGCCTAGGCCACCCAAACGAAACCGGCAGAAGCAGGCAGAATCGGGTTCACAACGGCAATATTTTATGGATGCCCTTCTTTTTCTTATGCTTGCTGGATGCGGTCGTATCGCTGTCGTCGGCCTGATCGGTCGAGGAAGATGCCGATGCACCGGTGCTTTTCGGATCAGTCGCCGTGGCTGGGGTGGTTCCGCCGCTCGCCGATGGGCCAGCCGCTCCGCTCTGGATCTCATTCACCTGCTGCGGGGGGGGCAACGCCTGACCATTATCATCGCTGACATTGGGCTTCAGCTCATTGGGGTCTGCCGGCCCGGCGTTGGGTTTTAACTCATTCGGATCAGGCTGAGTGGCTGGGGACGGCGCAGATGCATCGGCCGCTGTGGGATTACCCGCAGCCGCATCCGCCGGAACTGGAGTATCCGAGCGGGGAGCGGGCTGATCCGCTCCAGGCGCTCCGCTATTGACGGTTTCGATAGAAGCAGAGCGGCTGTCTACGCCAGTTCCGATCGCGGCTCTTGTGGCCGACTGCATCACTTGAGTTGCGCTCATCGGGGTGGGGTCGACTAGCGTAGGCTCGCCTACTTTCGTCGCATCGGCCACGTCTGGATGTTTTGCGAAGCTCTTCATGACCTTCGAAAAGGTGCTCGGCTCACGCCGGCTGTCTTCTTCCGCCTTATTTTGTGCGACTGCGGCCTTGGTTGCTCTCGGCACCGGTTGATGCAGGGCCAGAAGTCGTGTCCGGGCATCATCGGCTCGGTCCATGACCGGATAGCGAGTCAGGATGCGGCCGTAAGCTGCCGCGGCGCCCTTGGTAAAATCAGCGATCATGCGGGACTTGGCGGCTTCGTTTCCCGGACGGGCCCGCACCAGGGCAATCTCGCCTTCATACGACTGCCCGAGCAGGTAAAGAGCTTCATCGGCTTTGCTGTAGAGCGGATACTTGTCGACCAGAGATTCCAGGCGCGCTATCGCGGCTGGATACGATTGCCGCAGGTAGTAGAAGCGTCCCACGCTGAATTCCCGTTCGGCAATCACTTCCTGCACTTCCCGGAGGCGTTGCTTAGCCTCGGGTACCAGCTTGCTGTCGGGATACTGCATGATCAGCTGCCGGTATTCTTCCTCTGCTCGCATGGCATGAGTGGGATCCCGATCCGACTTCTCCATCTGCTGATAGTGAATGTTCGCCAGCTTCAGCTGGGCCTCAGCCGCTTCCGGCATATTGGGGAAGAAGGTTTCGAAATCCTTGTACTCAATTTCCGCCTGGGCCAGCGATGCCGAACCACCTTCGGCGTACCAGGAGTCAGCTACCGCCAGCTTGGCGCGCGCAATGTATTCCGAATCCGGATAGGTGTTGATCAGGGTCTGGAGCGAGAGCCGTGCAACATCGAAGCGGTTATGTTTCATCGCGTCCATGGCACGGTCGAACAGGACCTTGTCAGGCTGCTTCGAATCGACATTCGCGATTGGGTTGCTGACCTTCTTGTTTGTGCAAGCTACAGTGACAGCCAGCACGCCCAAAAGAAGCATCACCGGAATACGACGAGACATATGAACCCTCAGACCCTGAACTGTGTTCCTCAGACTATCGTGGGCCAGCTCTCTGATCAGGGTTTCCCCAGGCGCCTGCTACACCTTTTGCAGCACAGCTTCAGTCGCCGCCTTCAACAGTTTCTGTGCATTACTCTTTGGATCACCTTTTCCGAACACGGCGTTGCCTGCAACCAGAATTTCGGCTCCCGCCTGGACCACTTCGGCTACAGTATCCAGGGACACGCCGCCATCAACTTCAATCCGGTAGCTCAGCCCCCGCTGCCGGCGCAACTCCGCCAGCTTGCGGATCTTATGCACCGCCCCCGGAATGAACTTCTGACCTCCGAACCCCGGGTTCACCGACATGACCAGCACATAATCAACGATGTCCAGCACCTCACTCAATGTTTCGACCGGCGTTGCCGGGTTGATCACGACACCTGCTCGAGCGCCATGCTCCCGGATGAGATGCAGGCTGCGGTTCAAGTGCGTGCAGGCTTCCTGATGAACCGATATCCAATCCGCGCCAGCCTCCACGAAGTCGGGTACGTATTGATCGGGATTCTCGATCATCAGGTGGCAATCCAGCGGAAGAGCCGTGAATTTGCGCAACGACTTCACCACGGGCGGTCCGAGGGTGATGTTAGGAACGAAATGCCCGTCCATGACATCCACGTGGATTATGCCGGCACCGCCTTCGGCCGCAAGCTGGACTTGCTCCGCCAGGTGGGCAAAGTCAGCCGACAAAATCGACGGGGCTAGCTCGATCAATGGGGTCCCGGGCATGGAGATACTTCCGGGAATTTTAACACGCTAGACGGGCGCCTCGATGCACTCTTGGTATTTTCGGCGGCCTATCCATCTTCGCATCGGTCGCGAAGGCACCCCGGCTGGCGATCACAATCCGGTACAATCATTAGTTTAGTTTAGGTGGCGTAAGTTAGCGCCGCTGACTACTGATTCTTATGGCAATGAGAGTTCGCAAAGCCGTATTTCCTGCCGCTGGACTGGGCACGCGCTTCCTGCCCGCCACCAAAGCTCAACCCAAGGAAATGCTGCCGCTGGTCGACAAGCCGATCATCCAGTACGGAGTGGAAGAAGCGCTCGCCTCTGGGTGCGACCAGATCATCATCATCACCGGCCGCGGGAAGCAGGCGATCGAAGATCACTTCGACGTGAGTTACGAGCTGGAAAAGATGCTGGAGGAGCGCAAGAAGACCGATCTGCTCAAGATTGTGCGCGGCATATCTGACATGATCCACGTCGCCTACGTTCGGCAGAAGGAAGCGCTCGGCCTGGGCCATGCCGTGCTTATGGCGCGCGAACTGGTGGGCAACGAACCCTTCGCTGTGTTGCTGGCCGATGACATTATCGACGCTGACCCTCCCTGTCTAAAGCAGATGATTGACGTTTTCAACCAGACCCAGTCCTCGGTGATCGCGATTCAGATTATCCAAGGCAAGGCGATTTCTGCTTATGGG
>DATHQX010000132.1:0-17892 GCA_035482295.1 Verrucomicrobiia bacterium | reverse complement strand
AAGGGAGGACACGCGTTTCGAACCAGAGTTTCCGACAGCACGGAACCATTGCAGTGCGTGATCTGGCAGGCGACCTCCGGTACTGACGACCTTGGCCTGGGCATCTCGTTCTCCAGCGACGGACGGGCGTATCTGATCTCTGGCCACACGGTTCGACCGGGAAAAGAGACTGTGTCGGAGATCGACCGCGGGATAGTAGTGAGAACATTTCCGATCTCGCCGCCCTATCCTTTGCGGATCGATCGGCGCTGAACCTGGTCTTCAATTGCTGAGAAGGTGTTTGGAATTCAAAGGTCCAAGACCGCAGGGGAATAGCTCTGCCTCAGTTTTGGCATAAGAACCTCCGATGGTGGCGTGTGGGGTTTGGTGCGAGGCCAGATGCGTATTCGCAAACCTTAAAGATTGTGATGAATTAGCCGCGATGGGAAGCGCGGCCTCTTGATAATGTATAGTCCGCCGCCGGACTGCAAGAGGTGAGTTGTGGGCGTCGGATCCTCTTGTCCTCCTGTGCGAGGAGTGAGGCGGATCCCAAAGCTTTTTCGCTTAGCGATCGCAGCCTACTTCCGGGCAGCGGATTGCTGCAAGCTCGCGATCACCTGTGCGATCAGCTTCTGGCCGGACTGGCTCGGGTGAATATCACATACCAGCGAATTGAAGCCGGGCTTCGTATTCAACAGTCCGGCTACGCAAGTTCGGCCTCCAGCCTGTTGCGAAGCTGCCTGGAATGCGGTGAACACGTCGGCCACACCGGCTCCGAACAGATGTGCCGGGGCGGTAATGGCCTCGTTCAGCGATGACGTAATCTCGGTGATCATCCGATTCGTATAATCGGTCGAGTAATAGTTCACGATCACGATGGCACCGTTATATCCTGTCGCACGTAGTCCGGCGAGAATGGTGGCCATGTTGGCTCCCGCCGTTGCCAGAACTCCCGGCAACCCCTCGGAGATGCACTGCGGATCGTTGTTGCAGGTTTGGATCAGTAGAAGCACGTCATTGCTGCCGAGTTGCAGAGTGATCACCGCCGTGCTCGCGACATTTTGCAGCAGATAGTTGACAGCGTAATCGAACTGCGTTTGCGAAGAGCCATAATTGACGTGCAGAGGTGCATGCTGCCGGTATAAACGGCATCCGGCATCCGGCGCTTGCGTCGAGAGGAAGCTGCCGGTCGTCTCTCCCGGGCAGGCGGCGTTCGCCTCATTCAAGCCCAGCTCGATAGCGAGCCAATCGGGATATCCGACGAAGTTCTGCGCATTCACGTATTCGAATCCTGCCTGGCTGATGAAGCCGAACGGGACGCTGTCCCCCAGACCGAGGTAGTCAGGAGGGGTGCCAACCGGCTCCTTCGCGGAAGCCAATCCCAGCGCGACAAGGGCGAGGAATAACAGGCTCATGATCCTTCGCAAAGCCATACAGCTTCTCCTTCGAACGCGAACTTAGCTGCAAAGCATAGCAGAAGAACCGGGCACTGATTGCAAATTGAGGAGGCTCAGCGAATTTGCCGAGGCAGCCGATGGAAGGCGAGCCGCAGAATCCCGGGAATTGTCCGGACGATCTTATATATAGGGTCGAGCGTCCGGAATTGAGGAACAGCTAACGCACCTCGTGCCATGAATTTCTCCTTGCGAACTTCAGCCTACGGCGGTCGCTGCTAGGGAATGCGATGGATAACCCTTAGATGAATTAGCAGCGCCAGCCCCAGCGCAACGGCGACAGCCCATGTGTCCAGCGCAATGGCGGGACGTTCGGTTCAGTGGATGATTCTTGAGCTTGTGACATAAGTTGCTCCTTTACTCAGGCGCGACGTGACTGATCGCCTGAACGATTCCGTCGTGCGATTGCAGCAGCGTCGATGCGGCCGACTCGTCGCGGCAGCGCGCGACCTCGCCGACAATAAGCAAGGCCGGAGATTCCGCCGGCGTGATCGACCGCAGACTGCGTAGGTCGGTCCACTGCAGCTGCTGGTTTTTGCGGCACGCATTCGAGACCAGCAGGCAGCGCGTTTCCGGCGCCATGCCGGCGGCGATCATCTGCCGGCTGATGTGGCCGTATGAGCTGCCGGGCATGTAGATCGCGACGGTGCTGCCGGTCGCCGCCACGCTCGCGAAATCGACAGCCGGTTTGCCCGCGGCGACGTGGGCTGTGACCAACGTTACGCAGGAGGCGCTCTCGCGATCGGTGAGCGGAATGCGCGCCTGAGCCGCCGCCGCAGTCGCGGCCGTGATTCCGGGAACAACCTCGAACTCGACCCCGGCTTGGCGAAGCGTGGCCATCTCTTCAGCGGCGCGTCCGAAGATCAGCGGATCGCCTCCCTTGAGCCTCACGACCACGTTCGCCCATTGCGCCGACTCGATCATCTGCCGGTTGATTTCAGCCTGCGTATAGCGACGGTGGCCAACCCGTTTGCTGACATCGATCAGGCGCGCGTGCGGAAGTGCAAGTTCCAGGATCTCGTCGCTGACCAGCGCGTCATGTAACACAACATCGGCCGAGCGCAGCAGTCGCAGTGCCTTCAACGTCAGCAGGTCGTGATCTCCCGGACCCGCCCCAACCAGATAGACTTTTCCCGTCACGCGGCCGCTCCCACCCCGGGTCGCTTCGATGAGCGCCGCGTTTGCGCGCGGTCGAATGCCTCCCGGCTGGCGAAACGATGCAGCAGGCGTTTTCTGCGTTCGAAATCGGTCCCTTTGCGCATCAGCCATGCGCGCATTCGTCCGAGCCGCTCGAGCCACTCCTCATATTCCCAGCCGAATTCGGCTTCGAGTTCCTTGCGGATGCGTTGCGCCAGCGCCGGGCTGAGTCCGGCGGTCGAGATCGCAATCTGCAACGCGCCCCGCCTCACGACGGCGGGAAAGTAGAAGTGGCAGCGTGGCGGCTGGTCGACTGCGTTGCACAGGATGCTGCGGCGATCGGCCTCGCGGAAGATCAGCTCGTTCACTTTGTCATCTGAGGTCGCGGCGATCACCAGGAAAACTCCATCTAGATCGGCTGTTTCGAATCCGCGGGCGGTCCACGCGATGCATTGCAAGCGTGCATATTCGGCAAGCGTGAGGGTGACCTGCGGCGCAACGAGTCTTACGGCGCCGCCCGCCGCAAGCAAGCTTTGCACTTTCGACTCGGCGATTGCGCCGCCACCGACCACGAGGCAATTGCGTCCGTGGAGCTTCACGAACATCGGGAAGAGCGCCAACGCGGAGGAGCTCATGCTTCCACTCCGTGTGGAACCCGCCCCGGCGAAGGGTCGCGCTCTACTGGCGCAAGCATCTGCCCGGCAAGTACGGCACGAATCTCATCGTTGGAATGTCGCGCGAAATACTGCCGCAGGTTCTCGCCGCCGTTCGTCGTCTCGCGATAGTGCGTGAGCAGGCGCTCGATCGCATCGGGCACCTCATCGGCTGGGCAGCGATAGCCCACAGGACGCGCGATCGCCTGGTGCTTACCAACAGCGCCACCGACACAGAAGTAGTAGGCGTCCAGAATGCGCCCTTCCTGCTTGATCTTCTTCCCTTCCAGGCCGAGATCCGCGACCCAATGTTGCCCGCAGGCGTTGGGACAGCCGGTGATGTTTAGCCGCAGTTGCTGCTCGAAACCGGGGAGCCGCTTGTCCAGCTCCTCAACCAGCCAGCGCGCATACGATTTCGTCTCGGTGATGGCCAACTTGCAGAACTCGGTACCCGAACAGGCCACCACTCCGCGTGCAAACGGTGACGCCTGGGTCGGCAAACCGGCGAGCATCAGTCTGTCCGCCACGCTTGCCACGTTCTTCTCGGGCACATTTACGATCAGCAGGTTCTGCATGTTGGTCGTGCGCAGCTCCCCGCCGGCGTAGGCTTCCGAGATGTCCGCCACGGTGCGAAGCTGCTGAGCGCCGATGCGTCCGCGAAGGACCGACGCTCCGACGTAGTAGTAGCCAGGTTGCTTCTGGGGGTGAACGCCGACGTGGTCGCGATAGACATCGTCTGGAACGTCTTCCTCGACCGCCGCTGCCAACTGAAAGCCTATCCGGCGGTGCAGCTCGTCGAGAAAACCGTCTTCCGTCCAGCCGTGCTTCAGGAAGAGGAACTTCAGCCGGGCGCGCTCGCGGTTCTCGCGAAGCACGTCACTGTCGCGGAAGATAGCCGCGATTCCCTTTAATACCGGCAGTACTTGGTGCGGCAGGATAAACACATTCAACCGTCGCGCCAGATGGGGATCGGTAGAAAGGCCGCCAGCAACTCGCAGGGAAAATCCAATCTCCTCGCCGTGCTTGCCAGTCCGCCGCGCCGCGGTCAGTGCGACGTCGTTGATCTCGGGATACGAGCACCACACGTTGCAGCCTGTGATGCAGATCTTAAATTTTCGGGGGAGGTTATAAAACTCCGGGTTGCCGACGAACTGGGCATTAGCCTCGAAGAGCAAAGCCGATGCGTCGTAGAGTTCGTTGGCGTCGACTCCCGCGAGCGGGCAGCCGACAATGTTGCGCGTGTCATCACCACACGAGCCCATAGTGGTAAGCCCGCAACGCCAGAGCGCATCGAGTATCATCGGCAAGTCTTCGATGGTGACCCAGTGCAGTTGAATGTTTTGCCGCACTGTAATGTCGGCAACGCCGCGCGCATATTTCTCGATGACATCGGCGGTTGTCCTGACTTGATGAGCCAGCAATAACCCGTTGGGGATGCGAATGCGCACCATGAAATATGGCACGGCGTTGCCTTCGCCACCCGCGCCTCCGAGTACTCCGGCGCCATCACCCTGCGTGTACACCCCCCACGAGCGAAAGTACGTGCCCAGCCACTCGGGTGGAATTGATGCAAAGCCATTGCGTGCAAACTTGCGAATCTCGTCGAGGCGCTCCCAGGGATTCTTCTCCCGTTTGAGTCGCTCGATGCGCTGTGTCTTCGTTTCTCTTGCCTTTTCCGCCATCAGTACCCCTTTTCACCGCAAACAAAAACCCACCGCCAGTTGCCTGACGCGTGGGTTAAAGAAACCTGCAATTGATTAAGTGCTAGGTCGTATTTCCGCTGGCGTCAGGGCATGTGGTCGGGCAACAAGTGCAGGTCATTCGACAACGCATTCTCTGACGGACCATCGACATAATCGCTATCCCGCCCGGAGGCGGCCAATTGTCCCGCAGCGATCACGCGCCTCGGGATACGGGTTCGATGTGAGAGGTGCGCACGACGGTTCAGAAGTTCTTGTGAACAAATTGTCAATGACATGAATTCCATCTGCCGGGTACGAGATGCTAACAAGTCCTTTTCAGTGACAGTGCACCTGTTGCCCGAAGCGAACTCCTGCGTGATGCTGGTCGTATCCCACTCGATTTTCAAAATGTTCGCTTGCAGGTTAGGGTAGTCGATCTGGTCAGCAGGCGCCGGGAGCGGTACCACAAACCGCACCGAAAAATTATGAGAGCAGGGGCCGAGATCACGTTGTGGAAAAACTGAAAGGCATCCGCTTGTCGGCCAAACCCTACGCAGAGCAGCCCTTCATCAACCGTGCCCTTGTCTATTTGCGCCTGGAGTTTGCCCTGCCGCGCGTCCTTTTTATCACCTCGGAAAGCTGCCTCCGTTTTTGGCAATGCCGGAATCGTGTAACCTTTCGCGCTCTCGCGGCTCCCATCCTTGGCGTGCTTGGGGGTTCAGCGCCAACGTTCTGAACCGCTCACGCGAGCCGCAATTCACCACAAGAGAGGTAAGGCCATGCAAATAACTGTTCGTGGGCTCTTGGCCACCGCGCTGGGAGTCATCGTTCTCGCGTCCGCAACATATGCTGCCGAACCGGCATCCAGACAAACGGAAACGGCATTCGTAATGACAAACAACGCCGATCGCAACGAAGTCCTCAGCTTCTACCAGAACGGCGATGGACAATTCTCTGAAGGCGCTCACTACAACACCGGAGGCCGAGGCAGCGGTGGAGTCAACGATCCGCTAGAGTCGCAAGGCTCGCTTACCTTGAGCACCGACCACACACTGCTGTTCGCCGTCAACGCCGGCAGCGGAGACCTTACAGTCTTTCGCGTTCACAATGGACAGCTCTCGTTCGCCGATCTTGAGCCTACTGGCGGTAGCAATCCCGTCGCGGTCGCCCAGTACCAGAACCTCGTCTACGTGCTGAACCAGGGAGGAGCGGGCAGCGTGGTGGGCTTCCATCTCGACGGCGGGGGACAACTCCGCGTGATCAACAACTCTACGGCGTTCCTGAGCGCCAACGCCGTAGGCGGCGCATCGATCACGATCAGTCCCGACGGCCGCTTCGTTGCCGTGATCGAACGGTTGGCCAACAACATCGACATCTTCCCCGTTCGCGCTGACGGCACGCTGGGAGCCGCCGTGATCAATCCCAGTCTCGGACCCGGCGCCTTCTCCGCGCGCTTTGCTCCCGACGGCAAGCTCATCGTCTCCGAGACCGGCGCAGCTGGTGGCGGAAACGACTCGGCGATCTCCTCCTACACGGCGCAGCCCAACGGAACGCTTACCGCGGTCAGCCAGAGCGTGCCGACGCTGGGCGCAGCGAACTGCTGGAACGCCATCACTCCCAATGGCGGCTCCGTCTATGCTTCTAACGCGGGCAGCTCGAACATCGCAGGATTTTCTATCGGTACGCAGGGCACGCTGACGCCGATCGGCAGCACTATTGTCGGCAGCAATCCGCCGGGTAGCGTCAACCTCGATATCGCCGTGAGCGGCGATGGTCAGTACTTGTTCACTCTGAATGCCACGGTCGGCACCGTCGGCATCTTTCCCATTAACAGCGATGGCACGCTCGGCCAGCCGACCGAACTCCAAGGTTTGCCACCGGCAGCCGGCGAGAACGGCATCGCAGCTCTTTAACTTCACTTCACCTAACTAGACTTTCGCTCCTTGTCGCAAGGTTCCATGTCACCGCTGCGCGAGGCTAAAATACGACCCGTGTCCCCATTCGAGACTATGGTTCGTCTTGGATGGGGATTTTTGCTCGTTGCTCAAATATGAAGGCAGTAGGCGTGCGTATCAAGACGCTGCGCGGTCCGACGCTTTAGGAGGAGCGATCCGCGTTGGTCCTCGTAAACTTCGTCCACGTGCACCGTCATTTCGGTATAAAGCGAGCGCTCCGAAGCGCTGAGCCGACTGCAAAATCTTGTGAGTGTTCCTGCTAGGACAACCCTGTTCGGAAAGCGGTTGATCTCCGGCTGGTTGAAGTGACTGCCGGCGCGATGGGTCAGGCGTCGCTCCTTGCACTCCCCGGTTTCCGTATCCATCATCGCAATTTGCTGCACGCTCGGGTGATAATCGCAGCCTATCATCAGCATGTTCGGTCTCCTTTCTTCCCGCGCCTTTGGTCGTTACGCACTACCAATCTACTCGGGTCTGAGGAGACCGACGACTTTATGAAATCAAGTTACACTCCGACACGATACACCTCGCCTGGTAACTTGCGATGTTGGTGATGTTATGACAGTTGTCGTAACGAAGAGAGTTAACCGCCGCTTATTTATTGACCTTCCCGATCTTCAGTCCTAAGATTGGCGGGATTAGGACGGGTACAGGGTGGTGCGTTCGGCATATGGACGGCCATGAAGAATCCTAAGATTACTCGCCGGGACTTTGGCATGGTTGTTCTGGGAGGTTTTGTCGGTGCGGCAGCATCACGCATGCTCGGCATCCCTCCAGTGGAGCCGGGTGCCCCCGATTTCACCATTGCCATCGTTCCCGATCCTCAGGGTCTGGCGGGTACATGTCCCGACAAGACTGGGCGATACTACACGGCGATGATGGAGTGGATTGTCCACGACAGGCATCTTGTTCTCACATCCAGCGAACCGTCCTTTGACGCCAACATCAAGGCCGTAATAGGCGTTGGCGATTGCGTGCAGTCGCCGATTCCCGGTGAGGTCAAGAATGCAGAAGCCGCCTGGACGATTCTTGACACGAACAAAATCGCATTTATTGAGTCGCCGGGAAATAACGACTATGTCGGGAACCACCCGTCGTCTCGAAGCAACCTCGGAGGGCACTTCAAAACCGGGTACTTCTCTGCGAAGAATCGATCTGGGGTCTACGGCTCCGGTATAGATCTTGGTGGTGGAGATATGGCTTATTGGGTAGGATCGCAGGACACCACCGGAGCCAATACGGCGGTAAAGTTCGGCATTTCCGGGACAAGAATGCTGATCCTGGGAGTGGATTTCTTTGCCGGGAACGCCGCTTGGGAATGGGCCCACGACATGATGATGAAGAATTCCGACTGCGAGTGTTACATCACCACTCATGCCTGGCTGACGATCCACGGAAAACAGTTCGAGAGGAAGGAGGTTCATGGGCCAGACTCATATTCAATGGCGGTGCCTCCCTACTCAAATTCTGCTGCGGAGGCTTGGAGTATTGTCGGAGTGAATACCTGGCCGAACCTGTGTGGCATTTTTTGTGGCCACGATACTTTCAAGGACCAGCCTCTGGGTTGGCAGCGAGTTGCAATTAAGAGCGATAGCGCCCGCCAGCAGATGGTGCAGCAATTATTTGTTAACGCGCAGCAATCGGATATCGCCTGTAGCGCCTCCGCCAGTCACGCAACTGAAGGCGGGGAAATTGCAAACGTCTTTTTGCTCAGTCGCCGGCCAGCTTTGGGGTTGCTCGAAGGCCGAATAATCTCCACCCACACGGGGAAATGGTTCAGATCGAAGTCGCCCTCGCTACCTGGTAAAACCAGCTGGAGCGAGCACGAAAAGCTTTTATTCTCGGTTCCATTTACAGGACTCTCCACGGAACGAGCCGTGTCGGCCCGGATTCCTGCCGCCATCGCGGGCTTAGTGTCCTAAATCAGGAGACTACAAGAAGCCCGTACCGGGACATGCCGCTAGTTGCAGGGGTCTGACGGGGCAAAACGGTCAATTGTTGTTATCAGGCGTGTCTGTTGAAAAAGTACCTGAGTTGATGCTTGTTTCCTGAGCAACGATCCCGTTATAAGCAAGCCAGAGTACGTGATGCTGCTGTTGTATGCCACGCTCGGAGGCTTGCTGCTCATGATGGGACATCATTCCCGCTCGGAGTCGCTGTTCTACTATTTCCGGATTGAAGATCAGGTTCCGGAGAATCATCTGCTACGCCTCATTGATCGTCACGTCAGCTTCGCCTTTGTTAGCGAGCGTCTGAAGGACAGCTACAGCGACACCGGGCGACCGTCCATCGATCCCGAACTGCTGCTGCGCATTCTGCTGATTGGCTATCTCTACGGCATCACCAGCGAGCGCAAGTTAGTGGAAGAGCTGCGCATGCACCTGGCGTGGCGTTGGTTCACCGGCCTGGGTTTTGATCAAGAGATTCCGCATCACTCCACCTTCTCCAAGAACCGGCACGGACGGTTCCAGGAGTCGAAGCTATTTGAGCAGTTGTTTGAAGAGATCGTACGGCAGTGTGTGGAAGTGGGGCTGGTGCAAGGCAAACACCTTTCGGTGGACGGCAGCTTCGTCGAGGCGAATGCGGCCAAAGAGAGCCGGGTTCCACGCGAACAGTTGGCGGAAGCAGCCCAAGTCAACCATACGGTGCGCCGATATCTTGTGGAACTGGAAGAGCAGAACCCGGTGGAAGAGCCGGTGCATGAACAAGAACAAGTATCGACCACCGATCCGGACTCGACCTACGCTACCAAGGGCGGCACTCCCGCCCGGCTGGGTTACTACGACAACTATCTGGTGGACAATGCCAGCTGCGTGATCGTAGGGGTGCAAGGGACTGCGGCCCGGATGAGCCAGGAGACAGTGGCCGCTCAAGACATGATCGCTCGCTTCGCTGAATGGCAAGGCCGAGCGCCGGAATCGGTGGCGGCAGACACGACGTACGGCAACGGGGAGTTCCTGCAATGGCTGGTGGATCGGAGCATCACTGCTTACATGCGAACCCGCGATAGTATCCACAGAAAGAACAGCCCGTTCTACGGCCCGGAGCGGTTCACTTACCAACCTGAAAGCAATAGCTATCGCTGCCCCGCAGGTCAGCAACTCAACTACGGCGGCCGGAGTGATCGCAATCGCACTTATGTCTACATCGGAACCCGCAAACGGTGCGGCGCGTGCGCGCAAAGGCCACAATGCACGAGCGCGGCCTTCCGCTGTCTTGCCATTCACATGCATGAGCCCGCTCGGCAACGGGCCCGCGAGTTAATCAGCACGCCAGAGTTCGCTAACGCGCAACGCCAAAGAAAGAAAGTGGAAGCCCTCTTTGCGGAACTCAAGAATCAGATAGGACTACGTCGCTTGCGGCTACGCAGGATGAAGTTCGTTCGTGAGCAGTTCTTCCTGGCGGCGGCTGCCCAGAACATCAAACGACTGGTCCGCTTCCTCAGCCAAGCGCCGAATCCGAGCCTCCCCGCAGTCGCCTAAGCAACCGACCACGAACAAAACAAAAAAACCAGCACCAATAACCAAGGGAATATCATCTTTGCGGAACAGACTTTTTCAACAGCCACAGGCGATAACATAAGTTACCCCAATTCCCGCGGCTCAGAACTGGGAAACGATCTCTGCGGCCTCGCCTTCAATCTGCAGAGCATCCCCGAAACCTTCCAGCCACGTAACCTCGGGCTCGCGGCGAAACCAGGTCATTTGACGCTTGGCGTAATTGCGATGCCCTTGCTGGGCGGCGGCGATTGCTTCTTCCAAAGGCAACTCGCCACGAAGAAATTGCCGCGCCTGCCGATATCCCAGCGAATCCAGCGGCGCGACATCGCCGTAGCGCGCAACCAGCGACTTTGTCTCTTCAACTAATCCATCAGCGAACATCTGCCGGGCCCGTTGATTGATGCGCTCATACAACTTCTGCCGCTCGGGGTTCAGCCCGATGCGCAGGATGCGATAGCCGATGAGCGGATCGCGCTGCTGCCAGAGTTCGCTCATACGCGCGCGCGAGGCCAGACAGACCTCGATGGCCCGGATCAGTTTCGGTGTGTCGTTGGCATGAATCTTCGCCGCCGACGCACGATCCAGCCGGCTCAGCAGGCGATGCAGGTATCCTGGCCGTTCGGAACGGGTGCGCAGGCGCTCCCGCAACTCTTCCGAGCGCTGGGGCCCGGGGAATAATCCTTCCAGCAGCGCGCGCAAATATAGACCCGTGCCGCCGACCACGATCGGCAAATTGTCTCGTCCCACAATGTCAGATATTGCGGCCCGGGCCTGGCGTGAGTATTCGCCCGCAGTGAAAGGCTCGTTGGGCTCGGCGACGTCGAGGAGATGATGCGGCACCAGTGCTCGTTGTTCCCGTGTGGGCTTGGCCGTGCCGATCTCAAGGTGGCGATAGACGGCCACGGAGTCGCAACTGACAATCTCTCCCGTGAAGCGCCGTGCCAGCGTCACCGCCAGCGACGATTTGCCCGACGCCGTCGGTCCGAGGATGACGACCAGCAGCGGCTCAGGTTGGGCGGCGGCGTTCATCGCGAGCGATTATCGCGCAGCCCAGGGAATGAATTTGCCGAAGCGGACGAAGGTCAGCAAAAGAATGAAGAGCACGATGACCAGCATGCCGATGACGCGCACGCGATCGTGCGCCAGGCGCCGCTGTTGTAGAACAAGCTCGCGCTCGTCGGAACGAAGATTGTGATCGGCGGGCACGAGATGATTCTACGCCGACCCTAACAGAACCCTGTTGGATGACTGGGTGGAACACGCCTTCAGGCGTGTAGTTAAGGACTTCTGTTTATGGATTGCGCTTTAGCGCCTGAGGTTAGAAAGCCGCTTGCCTCAGCGGCTAAAGCCGAAATTACAGATCACCAGTAAATGCACCGCTGAAGCGGTGCTCCACCCGTACAACTGCCACTTGCTGTTGCTAACAGCCGCGCTATTGAATATCGCCCTTGCCGGGGTTGTAGTAGAAGTGGAAGCGCAGCGCCAGGTAGGGTCCGTGGAATTGGTCGGGCAGCGGGGCGAACGGCGCCGACGCGGTAATGCCGCCCCACGCAGCGCGGTCCAGCGCGACGTCGCCGGAAGGCAAGCGCAACGTCATGCCGGCAACTTTGCCGTCCTTCATGATGGCAAACTCAATCGAGACTTTGCCCTTCTTCAGCAGCGGCGGCCGCGCCTCTTCCGGGATGATGTTGTACCAGTTCATGCGCACGGCCTGCAGCACGCGCTCCAGATAGGGACCGAAGTCGACGCCCTCGGTATCGCTGAGCACTTCGAGGTTGCCGCGCACGCGCGCTGAGCCTCCGGGTCCAACACCGTAATCGCCACCGCCTCCGCCATAAGTCGCGCCGCCGCGACCCGCGGCCACGGCGCGCGCAGCCTGCTCAATCGACGAACCCGGCGACATCGCGCCGCCAAAGGTGCTGGGGAACTTCGGCGTTCCCTGCTGCTGAACCGGCAGCCTGGGGTTCTCGAACGGATTCGACGGCTGCATCTGGGCCGTCTGCTGACCTTGCTGCTGCTGGCCTTGTTGCTGCTGTTGCGGCGCCTGCTGCTGCTGATGCTGCTGCGGAGCCTGCGCCATCTGCTGCTGCTGGGGCGGCGCCGGCGGAGCCTGCATCTTCGGCGGGCCGGCGCGCTTCAATTCTTCCAGCGTCTTTTTGTCGATTGAAGGATGGCGGCTTTCGGCGATGCGGTTCTTGTCGGAGAGAACGTCGGTCTTGGGCGCGACCTTGGGCGCCTTCTGCAGATCCGGCGGCAAATCAAGATAGGTCATCTGCTGGTCCTTCAGCAGATCTTCCGGCGTGGTGAGAACGACGCCCTTCATCATCCCCGGAAAAATCTTAGGCGACATCGCCAGCAGGATCACCACCATCAGGTGGACGACTACCGAGATCCAGAACGCTTCGCGCATGCGCGAGCGCTCCAGATCGTCCTCCAGTTGCAACAGCATATGCGGCGTGAGGTCGAGCTCGCCGCCGTGCGCGGCTTCCCACAACGCAAGCTGCCGATCTTCACTGGGAGGAACGGGTGCCGGAGACTCTGGCGGAATGAGGATTGAGGCCATCCGATTGGTCAAGTACGCCTGGAGTTCAAATACATTAGACGCCCACGACCCTTTGAAAGCAAAAACTTCCCCAGGGATGGCGCAACCGTAGTAAACCCGGTAGGCTGTTGCTAGTTTCTCACTTCTATTTTCGCACAGCTCGCCTAATTAGGCATTCCTCGCCCGTAATACGAGAGTTCCACAATATCTAGGTACACTGAGGCCTATGAAGGCTGTCATCGTCGGGACTGCGGGGCACATCGACCACGGCAAGAGCGCCCTGGTTCGCGCACTGACCGGCACCGATCCCGACCGGCTGGAAGAGGAAAAGCGCCGCGGCATCACCATCGATATCGGTTTCGCCAACCTCGATTTGACCAGCGCAGCGGGTGAAGCGCTGCGCATCGGTTTCGTCGATGTGCCCGGCCACGAACGCTTTGTGCGCAACATGCTCGCTGGCGTTGGCGGAATCGATCTGGTGCTGCTGGTCATCGCGGCGGACGAAGGCATCAAGCCGCAAACCCGTGAGCACTTCGACATCTGCCGCATGCTCGCCCTACAGCGTGGGATAACCGTGCTGACCAAGTCGGACCTGGTCGACGACGCCACGCTCGAGGTGGTGCGGCTGGAGGCCGCCGAGTTTCTGAAAGGATCGTTCCTCGACCCATCCCAATCGCCGATCGTCGCCGTCAGCTCAAAAACCGGCGCCGGGCTCGACGACCTTCGACGAGAGCTGGCGCGTGTCTCGGCAGAAATTCCGGCGAAGGATTCCGCGGCGGTCCTGCGTCTGCCTATCGATCGCGTCTTCAGCATGAAGGGATTCGGCACAGTCGTTACCGGCACGCTGATCTCGGGCACAGTGCGCAAGGAGCAGGAGCTCGAGGTGCATCCCACGGGCAAGCGAGTGCGAGTGCGCGGCGTGCAGGTGCACGGAGCGGCGTCGGAGCAGGCGATTGCCGGACAGCGTACGGCTCTGAATCTCGCGGGCGTCGAGACAGCAGACCTGGCGCGCGGCATGATGCTGACTCCGCCTGCGATGTTTCGGCCGACGAAGCGCGTGAGCGTCACGCTCGATCTGTTGCGCTCGGCAAAGCCGCTGCGTGATCGCGCACGCGTCCACCTTCACGTCTTCACCGCCGAGACGGTCGCGGAGGTGAGCCTGCTGGGAGCGAAGCAGTTGCTGCCGGGCGAGTCGGGACTGGCGCGGCTGAAGCTGGATGATCCGGTGATGCTGCTGCCCGGCGACCGCTTCATCGTTCGCCAATTTTCGCCGGTGATCACCATCGGCGGCGGTCGGGTGCTCGACGCGGCGGACGAGCCGCGACGAATGAAGGCGGCTGAGCGATGGCAGTTTTTGAAGGCCGTCGAGAACGCCAGTGCCGATAAGGCGCTGGCGGCGCGCGTTGGGCGACGGGGCGAAGAAGGATTGTCGATCGGCGACGCGGTTGCGGAGACCGGAATGCTGCCGCAGCAAGTGGAGTCTCGTTCAGCAGCATTGGCGACGGCCGGAACGCTGGTGCGTTACGAAGATCGATTGCTGGCGCCGGATGTTGTTGCGTTGACTCGTGAACGCGCGGCGGCCGAGGTTGACAAGTTTCACAAGGCGAACCCGCTGGTGGCCGGCATCAGCAAGGAGCAGCTGCGCGAGATGCTCGGCTTGAGCGCGACTGTCTTTCGCGGCGTGCTGGATACGCTGGTCGCGGAGAAAAAGCTCCAGATCGACGGCGAAGTCGTGCACGCCTTCGGCAAGGGCGTGGTGCTGCGCGACGAAGAAGCGGAGTCGAAGGCGCAGATCGAGCAGGCGTTTGCCAAGGCGGGGCTGAAGGTTCCACTGCTGAAGGAAGTGCTGGCATCGTTGCCGGTCGACAGAGTTCGCGCGCAGAAGATTGTTACGCTGCTGCTGCGCGATCGCGTGCTGGTGAAGCTCGCCGACGAACTGGTGTTTCACCGCGACGCGCTGGCTGAATTGCGGCAGCAGATTGCGGCGCAGAAGACGAAGACACCGAAAATCAATGTCGCCAGCTTCAAAGACTTGTTTGGAATCACGCGCAAGCACGCAATTCCGCTGCTGGAATATCTCGACCGCGAGCGCGTGACCCGGCGCGTGGGCGATGAGCGGGTGATCTTGTGAGCGTCGAGTACCCACCAACGCTGTTATGGTTCGCTGCCGCGTCTTGTATCTGGGCACGACTTTAGTCGTGTCGTAAGCAGTGTGTTATGAATCGAGCCGGCTTCAGCCGGCGGAACATCTGCGGCGGCGGTGTTCATAGCGCGACAGATCGTGGCGCGCCGACAGCTCGCAAACGCCGCACGGCCTCGGCTACATCTCCTGACTGAAACAACCGAATGCCTGCGACGCCGGCGGCTCCCGTGCGCAAACACTCCGCAGTGTTCGCCAGAGTGACGCCGCCCAGCGCCAGCACGCGAAAGCCTCCCTGATACGGCGCCTCAACGTCGCCGGGAGCGGCCAGCGCCGAGCAGGCCTCGCGCAGAGCCGCGAGGCCGATACCCTTCGCCGTTGTCTGCACTTTCTCGAAGATGGGAGCGAGTACGGCGAAGTCGGCGCCGTGCGATTCGGCGTAGCGAACGTCGGCGACCGAATGCGCCGACACCCCGATGAGCGGCGCGCGATGGCTCACCTTCATCCAGAGCGCGCGGACTTCGGAGGCGGGAAGATCGCCATCGGGCAGATGAACGCCGTCGGCGTCGCAGGCAAGAGCGACGTCGGTGCGAGCGTTGATGAGCAATTTCGTCAGCGGAGAATTCTCGCGGACCACGCCGACGCACTCGCGCGCGAGCCGCTCGAGCTCACGCGAGCAGAGATCTTTCTCGCGAAGCTGGATGTAATCGACGCCGGCGCGTGCGGCCTCGGCAATGCGACGCAGCAGAGCGTTGGGTTGTTCGCCCGGAAGTTGCCGCCGGTCGGTGATGTAGTAGAGCAGCATCGCCGAATCGATTGTAGAACCCGCGCCGCGGGGTTGCGCGACCGCACGTTAGGCCAAAAGACGGCCGAACGTGGGGCACCGACTCTCTTCGACAGAGGGATCAAGTTGAATCGGTCTAGAACCGGTGTCGCCGCTCGTTTACTGCTGCGCGCGGGATTGTTGCTTTAGCTCCGCGAGGCTGTTCTCCACCTGCGCGATCTGGCGGGCATAGGCGGCGGTGTTTCCCTGCGACAGTTTCTGCAGCAGGGTGTAGGCCTCTTCATAATGCGCGCGAGCGTCGTCGACGCGATTCTGGAGCTGCTCTACTCGCCCCAGGTTCGTCAGAGTCATGGCTAGCTCGGGCAGGTGGACGTCAGGATTCTCCTCGGCGAGTTGCCGGTCGATCTTCAGCGCCTCGTCATAGAGTTGCCGCGCGTCGTCCAGCCGATGCTGGTAGGCGTCGAGCAGCGCGAAGTTGGTGAGGGTCATCGCCAGCTGCGGCAGATAGACCGATGGGCTCTGCGCGGCCAACTCGCGATTGATCTTCAGAGCCTCTTCATAGTGCGCGCGGGACTCGTCGATCGGACCCTGGGTGGCGTCCAGCATGCCGTACTCATTCAGGATCATGGCCATGTTCGGCAGATACTTTGCCGGGTCGCGCTGCGCCAGCTCCCGATTGATGCTCAACGACTCGGCGTAATCCTGGCGAGCCGCTTCGGGATGATTCTGCATGCGCTCAATCGAGCCAACATTGTTCAGCGTGACTGCGAGATACGGCAGGTACGCCTCGGGATTCTGCTGCGCCAGCCGGCGATAAATCTTCAGCGCCTCCTCCTGATGCTGGCGCGCGTCGTCCAGACGGTTCTGCATGCGATCCAGGTTTCCGAGATTGTTCAGCGTGCGCGCTTTGTCCCACTGCGAAGCATCTGCGCCCTGCATTGCGTCGCGCAATTCGAGGGCACGCTCGAAGTGGTCGCGTGCCGCGTCGATTCGCGCCGGCTCAGAGGAGAAGTTCTCCAGATCGCGCGCGGTCATCTCGGAACTGGCATTCATCAGCGCCATGCCGAGGGCATTATGCGCAAACGGACTCTCCTGCAACTCCAACGTGTGGGAGTACAAATCGTAATCGCTCTCCCAATACCCGATCTGATGAACCGTGACCCACGCCAGGGCGCCAACAACCAGCAATCCCGCAGCGGTACACCACGCGGGGCGAACGTTCTTAGCCTTCGCCAGATCAGCCACGCCCCACGCCAGCATGATGAAGATTCCGATCAGCGACACGTAGGCGTAGCGGTCGGCCATGGCGTACTCGCCCACCTGCACCAGTCCGATGACCGGCACCAGCGTCCCCAGGAACCAGAACCAGCCGACCGGCAGATAGCGCTTGCGGCGAAAGAGAATGACGAGAACGGTGATTGCAGTCAGTAAGACGCTGGACAGGAGCCACTGCCACGCCGGCAACGCTGCGAGAGAGTGCGGATATATAGCTAGCCGCGCGGGCCAGACTGTCTTCCAAAGATAAAGGCCGTAGGAGACGATCGCATTCTGCACTCGATTGGCGAAGGTGAATTCTTCCAGGCTCTGGACGACGGCGCGTTGCGCCCGCAGTGTCATCCATGAACTGGCCACGGTGAGGGCGAGCAGCGGAAGTTTTTCCAGGACCAGGCGGGATAGCGTCGCCGGTTGTGCGCCGGATGCATTCGTTTGCACTTCACTCGCCGCGGTGGAATTCATCCGCTCCAGCGGCCAGTAGTCCAGCAGCAATAAGACGAAGGGCAGCGTCACCAGCATGGGCTTCGCCATCAAGCCCGCGGCGTACAAAGCTACAAGCAATAGATAGCGCCGCCAGTCCGGCTTCCGTGCATACCAGCCGTAGGCTCCGATCGCGAGAAAGAAGAACAAGGTGCTGAGGACATTCTTGCGCTCAGCGATCCACGCAACTGACTCGACGTTGATCGGATGCAAGGCGAACAGCGCCGCGACGAACAGGCTCGGTCCCAGACGCCTGGTGAGCCACATCAATCCCAGGAAGAGAAGGGTCGCGTTAATGGAATGAAGAAAGA
>DATHQX010000131.1:0-3560 GCA_035482295.1 Verrucomicrobiia bacterium | reverse complement strand
ACAATGGCGTCGATCAGCCGATCGCTTCCTTCGCCCGTACAGTCGTCTTCTGTGAAGCCCAGCCGAAGGAAGTTGTTGGTGTAATTCGGCAGCGTTAAATAGAACGCCAGGAAGGCTCGCGCAATCTTTCGCGCTCGCGCGGCGTCTTTCTCGAGCACCACGGCCTGTTCGACGGCGAGCAGCGGCCCTTGTCCCAGAATCCTACGAGCTGTCGACGTATGCTCCGGCGTGACATTGTAAGTATGTGCTCCATCGGAACGGCTGGCAGCCAACTCCAACATCTTGGGTCCAAGCGCCGCCAGCACTCTGTGCATCGTCACCGGCCGAACGCTGTTATACGGAGCCTTGTCCATCGCGTCGAGATATTCGCCCATTTTGGCGACAGGCTTCTCGTAAGCGTGACCGCGCAAACGCTCCACCAGCGGCACATGACTCACGCCGAGCCCAAGAAGAAATCTCTCAGGATACGCCTCGGTCAGGGTCTTCTGAGCAGACGCCATGGTCATCGGATCGCGCCCATAAATGTTAGCGATGCCGGTTGCTATCACAATGTGGGATGTCGCCGACAACAGCAGCCCAGCTTGGGTTAGCGACTCGCGCCCGAGGCCTTCGCTGTACCAGATAGCTCCGTAGCCAAGTTGCTCCAACTCGGTCGCGGCAGCCTTTATCTTCGTTGCGGGCTGAGATTCAAAAGCGCCGGTCCAGATTCCGATCTTCTTCAACGGCAGAGAGGAAGGCATGTATGTCCTTTCAGCAAATTCTATGAACTACAGTTCCGAGGCAATCACCGCATCGGCTTCGATCTCGACCAACATCTCGGGCGAAACAAATCCATTGACCTCAACCATCGTCGCCGCCGGCCGGATATTCGCAAACACTTCCCCATGCGCCTTGCCGACCTTCTCCCACTGAGTGATATCGGTGACGAACATGCGCGTACGCACCACGTCCTTGAAGCTGGCGCCGGCGCCTTCCAAGGCGCGGCCTATATTCTTCAGCGTCTGGACGGCCTGGGCATAGACATCATTGCCCCCAACGATTTTTCCGTCATCACCGGTGGCAACCGTGCCGGCAACCGTGACGAACGGTCCGACTTTCACGGCGCGCGAAAATCCGACCGTCGGTTCATAAGGAGAATTACCGGAGATATTGCGTCGTTCCATGGGGTGTCCTCCTGCAGATTAGAGTCAGGGTAAATGAAAGAGTCTCAGAAGCGCTGCGGTTTCCGCCAAGGTCGCTTCCGCGCTGGCGCTCGAGTTCCTCTTCATTTTGGCAGTCAACGTGACACTCTGCTGATAAGCGTGCCAATAACTTGCATTCGCCGCATCCAGCAGCAAACCCCAACCGCATAAACAGCGCTCAAACGTATCATCCTCCCCTGGACGACTTGTGATGACGAATCAATTCGTCCGCACTCGGGTTCCTATTAGTGAACCTGCTTGAGTAACCCTGCGCTCTATTCGTTATTGCGTATGCGGTTAAGGTGCGGTAAGAAAACGCATCACATGTCATCAGGGCTCGGGGAATGGAGGCTAAGCAGGCGGATATGATCCCGGAATCACACGCGCTACAAGGGCTGTTCACGGAACTGGTGCACGACCACTTCGACCACGACATCGGCATTCATGACCCCGAGCTGCAGGACTACATAGCCAACGTCCTCAGCGAATTCTGCGAGGTCGAACAACTTTACAAGGTGCGAAACGCCGGTGGCCGTCCGCTCGGCGATGTCGGCGAGATGCTGCTGGAGGCCGACCCCGTCTACGGGCCTGCTCCCTCGTTCGATCGCGAGCGCCAGGTGCGGAAGCATATCGGCGACTATGTTCTGTTCTTCTCAGGCATGTTCCCCGAAAGCATCAATCACTACCGCCTGCGGCGGCAGCGACTGGAGAATTTCATCGACTTCATCAAAGCGGGCAAGGAGAGCTACTTCATCGTCTCGAGGTTTGATCAGTTCGAGTACGCGCGGCTGGCGCCCCTGTTCGCCAAACTGTCCAAGGAGTTCGAATCCTGCGTGTACGCCTTGAACCTGGTGAAGAGCGACCTCGACGAAATGCAGCACCCGATATCACAGCGAACGCAGGACATCGTGATGTAAATCATCGCGATGGACAAAGGGCGCGGTCGAGCAGCCGCGCCCTTTCGCTTTCTGGCCTGCTCTCTCAGCCCTACGCATAATTGTCATCCTGACGACGGCTTCGGGCGGAGGAAGGATCTGCGGTTCCTCCACCAGGGATCAGGAACTCCACCCCCGATTCATCTTCGCCTCAGCTTTCTGTGTAGAATCCACATTCCCGCGCATATTCGCTTCTACTTTTAGGAAATTTGTTCCAACACGCTGTTAAGAAGCGTGAAGCCGCAACTCGTGCCCAAACTTTCCCGATGGCGCAGGGTTTTCAATTTCGAAGGCAATTACAGCGGCGCTGCAGCAGTGACAGGAAGATCGGAGGGCATGATGAAAAGCCAACTGAAGTTCGCATTGCTTGTAGCGTTAGGCACAGGAGTTCTCAGTGCAGGCGCGGCTGCGCAGGAACGGCAGGTCAACGTCGCTGACAATGCCCGCTTGCAATACGCAACATTTGATCCCAATCAGGCAGCTGGACTGCAATTGGCAGACTGGGATGATCACCGCCGCTGCGATGGCGACCATGATCGCGACGATCGCGGCTGCTACTACCGCGCGCCGTATCCCGGCTACGCGTACTACAGCAACGGATACTACGCGGCCCCTGCGCCCTACTATCCTCGGGCCGCCGGCTGGTACGACCGGGACGGACGTTGGCATGCTTATGACAGGGATCGTGACCGAGACCGCCGTCGTCAAAATGATGACGATCGCCGGTGAGTCCCGTCCAATGTGAAGCAGGACCGATCAGAGGTGAGTAGTACCGCCTGAGACGGGCGGAGGTGATGCAGAAGGCCCGGAGCGGCGACTGGCTGAATGGGAGCAGCCAGTTCCGCACCGGGCCTTTTCGCGCGTGATTTCTGCGATACTAGACGTTCGGCCATTACAGATGCTTCTGAATGGGTGGAGCACCCCCTTCAGGGGTGCAATTGCGAAAGCACTGAAAGAGTGGCTTCAGCCGCTGAGGTAAGTTTCAGACTGCACGAGCTCGGCGCCTAAAGGCAAAGCCGGGTCACCGATCGATGTGCACCGCCTGAACAGGCTGCTGGAGAAACTCGGCCGAGGCGAGCTTTGTGTCAGGGCACGACTTTAGTCGTGCCGATAGGGACCTTGTTTAGCGCGAGCCGGCTTCAGCCGGCGACACAGCGCTGTGAGCTGTGAAGAGAGTTTCTCAGCAGCCTATGAAGGCGTGCTTCACTCAAGGCGGTGTGACCCAGGCGGTTAGTCCATAGAGTTTTATGACCCTTGTAGCCGACCCAAAATCCGTCAAAGTGAACGTCACCACCGGAACCGGTGTGGAGATCGAGTGGAAGGACGGCCACCTCAGCTCGTACAGCTTTCCATACCTGCGGGATGCTTGCCCTTGTGCGCTCTGCAACGAAGAGCGCGAACGCGACGGTCGCCAGCCGGGCGATCCGCTCAAGCCGATCGCCGG
>DATHQX010000130.1:0-3270 GCA_035482295.1 Verrucomicrobiia bacterium | reverse complement strand
AGATCGGCGGGAAGGCCGGAGGGAAGAATGGGAAGGGGGAAGCCTGTCGTTAGAAAGTTCTGATTGACGAAGAGCGAGTTCGAGTTGTTGGGATCGAAGCGTTGCTGGCTCGCGATATAGTTGAAGCCCGCTGCACTCGCTGCGAGGCAGTTGGCGTTTCCGAGGGTACCCTGGAAGGTGTTCGTCGCATTAAGATTCAGCGGGCTCGTATTGGTAACCGGCGCATTCACTGCGCAGGGAGAGCCTCCGGCCAGAATCACAAGGGGCACTGTCGTCGTGTTGAACGCTAGGGACTGCGCCTCGAGGTTGCCTGGCGCGCGATCATAGAAGATACCGTAGTTCGCGCGAACCACTGTCTTGGAATCACCTTTGACGTCGTACGCTACGCCAATCCTTGGAGCAACGTTGCTCGGCTGCAATCGAATCCCTTCGCGAACTCCATAGGCACTTTCGGCGGCGTTGGTATCGGCGTTAATCGCAAGTTGGGTCGGGTATGCCTCAATGTCATAACGCACGCCGGCGTTGATGGTGAGCTTGCTGGTTGCGCGCCAGGTGTCCTGGAAGAACGCTCCGAGTACTTTCAGGTCATACTTGGTTTCGGTATTGCCGATGCCCTGCACGAAGGACTGCGGAATGCCGAGGCCATAAGCCTGTATTGCAGAAAATCCTGGAAGGCCAACGAGCGTCGAGGAAACATCGGTGCTGTTCAGCGCGCCGAAACTGTAGTCGCCACCGCCATAGAGCTGACCCTGGAGAATATTGATGGGAATATACCGCAGATCGATTCCCGTCTTGAACGTGTGTGCACCGTGGGTGTAGGTGAATTCATCCTGCAACTGGTTCTGATCTTCAATGCGATTGACCACCGAGAAGGGCGTTTTGCCGAAATACGCAAAACCGGGAATATTTACGGCCGTATTCGCCCCGCCCGGCGAGTTGCTGTTGGCGAAGAGCACCGGGTGGCGCGCAAACTGGTAGCGGAGCTCGTTGATCTTGTTAGGGCCAATCGCCCATGTGTGTTGTGCGGCGATGGCCCAGTCATGCAGGCTCTGCGTCGCGGTGCGCGAGAAGGAGTTTTCGCCGATGTTCTGGTTGGCCGCGCTTTCCTCAATGCCACTGATGAAGCTCGGGCTGGCGCTGCCATGCAGCGTGAGCTGCTGATTGTTGGTCAGCTTTTGATCGATGCGGAGCGAATAGACCTCGGTCCGCTCCGAGATGGGGAAGTTGCCCACGATGCTGTTGAGGGGAACAAACGACGATGGCAGCACCTGGCCTGACGTTACGAAGTTCTTTGCCCCAATCGCCTGCTGCAGAAATGCGGGGTTCTGGCCCGAGGTTGCAATCGACGATCCCGAGCCCACCAGCGCGATGTAACTTTGGATGCCGGGAGTATTTGCCGGAAGTTGTGGATTCTGGAGAAATGCCTGCTGCTGCGCCGTTCCCTGAACGATTAGGGCACCGGTTGGAGCGCCGTAAAACCGACTCACATCGATGTTGGTGAGTCCGAAGTTGTTTGCGCCGATATCGGAGAAGCCCGTCTCCTGCCTCCGCGTAATCTCCGCCGAAAAGAAGTAGAACGTTTTATTCGGAATTAGCGCGCCGCCGATGGTGGCACCCGCCTGCACCCGTGTATAGGCCGGTTGATAGACCGTGGAAAACGGATTCGTCGCCTGAATATAGCGGTTGCGAAGGAAACCGTAAGCGCTGCCGTGGGTCTGATTTGTGCCCGACTTGGTCACGATGTTTACCACGCCGCCGGAAGCGCGGCCATACTCCGCCGCGAAACCATTTGTAACAATCTGGAACTCCTGGACGGCATCCTGCGAGACCGTCGTGCGCGTGCCGCCGGAGATGTAGTCGCCCGCGTCGGCGCCGTCGATGTTGATCGAGTTCGACCGTGCGCGCACACCGCCGAAGTTCAGCCCGGAGGTCGGAATCGCTCCGATTGAAGGTGCCGCATCGCGGGCGATCTGCGAGTTGGTCAAGGTGAAGCTGATGTAGTTGCGGCCATTCGTCGGCAGGTTGCCGATGCTGAGCTGGTCGATGGTGGTGGACTGCGAGCTGCGCTGCGTCTCAATGATGTCGGCGCTCGCGTTGACGTTGACGGTTTCGTTTCCGGTGATGGTAAGGGTGAGCCGCAGCTCTGCGGTCTCTCCTACCGTGAGGACAACATTCTTTTCCGTAAGTTTGGCGAACCCTGGCGCCGTCACCGTGACGACGTACGTTCCGGGGGGAAGGAGCAACATCTGATAGTTGCCGGCGCCGTCGCTGGTTGTTGCACGAGAGAAGCCCTTCGACTGATCGTCGATTGAGATGGCGGCATTGGGAACGACCGCGCCGCTGGGATCATGCACTGTGCCGTGCAGTTCTGCGGTAGAGATGTTCTGGGCCGGAAGAGTCGCGGAAGAGAAGCACGCGAGGAAGAAGATAGCGGCCGCAACGGTTGCGAAGAGAGGCCGCGAAGAACGAATCAGCATGAAAGAAGCTCCTGTGCAATCCGCCGCGCCGCATCAGTACGCGACCAGAAGGATTACTTTGACAACGCGAAGTTCTACATGAATGACCATTCAGTGCGCAAGTGCTTTGCTTTGTCCGCGGTTATACTGGGCCAGTTCCAGTGCTCGGGAGTTTGCCATGCGTCCTGTTTTGTGGGGCTTGCTCGTCTTTGTCCTCTGTCTGCCGCTTATCTTTGTCCTCTATCTGGTCGCCGCAGCAAGATACCCGGCGATGGACGGCTTCACCGCGAAGTTGCCGTCGGAGGTGGGTGCTGCCGTCGCCCAGATTGCCATGCGAAAGGTTCGGAGCGGCAAGGACGAATCGACGGCATTGGATCGCGTAATCAGGCTCGACCCGGAGAATGCGGAAGCATGGAGTTCGCGTTGTCACAGGAACGACAATGCGACGGCGGCTGACGAGCCAGCGTGCAGGAAAGCGATCGCACTTGGACCTACAGCGTGGAACTTCAGCGGACTGGGCGATGCTCAGGAACGCGCTGGCGAGTTCTGCGCGGCGGAGGAGTCCTATACGAGGGCGGTTCAGGCCACTGCAAACGAAGCGCTCTATCTGCGCAATATGGCGCGGGCGGCGATGCGCTGCGGACACACGGGAGCCAGCGTCGCGGGATTTGAAGTCGCCGAAGGTCTTGATGCAAAGGCCGCTGCGGATCCCGACGAGGATGAGCTCACAAAGGATGACCTACTTAAAGACCGCGAATATCTGGCGGTCGCCTACGACCGCTCGAAGCAGCCGGACAAAGGCGCTGCCATGTGC
>DATHQX010000129.1:0-30182 GCA_035482295.1 Verrucomicrobiia bacterium | reverse complement strand
AAACTCGACAGGCACGGCAATGAGACCGTGCTGTACAGCTTCACCGGTGGCGCGGATGGGGGTTTTCCCTTCGGGGGTGTGATCCAGGACCCGGCAGGTAACTTCTATGGCGTTGCGGAAGAAGGCGGCTCCTACGGTAATGGTGTGGTCTTCAAATTGGATCGCTTGGGCAATGAGACTGTGCTGTACAACTTTACCGGTGGCAATGATGGCCTTTACCCCAGCGGTGTAATCCGAGACTCGGCGGGTAACCTCTACGGCACCACATACAACGGCGGCACGGCTGGTGCAGGCGTGGTGTTCAAACTGGATCCCACAGGGAACGAAACCGTGCTGCACAACTTCACCGGTGGCGCGGACGGCGGCTACCCTAGTCCCAGCTCGGGTTCGCTGGTGATGGACTCGGCGGGTAATCTTTATGGCGCAACGTCCAGCGGCGGATCATCCGGCCCGGGCGTGGTGTTCAAGGTCGATCCCAGTGGCGATGAGACCGTGCTTTATAACTTCACAGGCGGCAAGGACGGTGCCTATCCGCAAGCAAGCGTTGTGAGAGATTCAGCCGGTAACCTCTACGGCACTACGAGCAACGGCGGTCCCGCGGGAATTGGTACGCTGTTCGAGTTGAACCCCGCTGGTCACGAAACCGTGCTATACGGCTTTGTTGAGACTGGCGAAGGAAACAGCCCGCAGGCTGGAGTCGTCCAAGACTGGGCGGGCAATCTTTATGGAACTACCAATGGTGGCGGCACCTATAATGCCGGCACCGTTTACAAGATCGATCCTGATGGCCGTTGCCGGACGCTGTACAACTTCACGGGGGGTAACGACGGGGGCAATCCCTACGGAGGTGTGATCCTGGGCTGGGACGGCAACCTCTACGGCGTCGCCGGCGGGGCGGGCCCATCCAATGCGGGCCTGGTTTACAAGCTCGATCTCCGCGGCCATGAAGCTGTCCTATACAGCTTTACGGGCGGGGCTGATGGTGCCTCTCCCAATGGGGTGGTCATGGATGGGGCGGGGAACCTTTACGGCACTACGATGGACGGAGGCTCCTCCGGCGTGGGTGTTGTGTTCAAGGTCGATCCCTCGGGTCATGAAACGGTGCTGCACACCTTCACCGGCCCGGACGGCAGGCACCCATACGCAGGCGTGACGCTCGATCTGGCCGGCAATATCTACGGCACCACCTTCTTCGGCGGCAGCAGTGGCGTGTACGGGGGCTTAGGTGCGGGTGTCGTTTACAAGATCGACAGCAATGGCAACTATTCGCTGTTGCATAACTTCACCTTCGGGCCTGATGGCGGTCTCCCTTGGGGTGACCTAATCCTAGACTGGAACGGTAACCTGTACGGAACTACATGGTCCGGCGGCCCGCCTAGCGGAGACTATCCCGGCGTGGTGTTCAAGATCGATGGGATGGGCAACTTCTCCACGTTGTACACCTTCACCGGCTTTTCCGACGGCGGCGGCTCGCGCTCGAACGTGGTTCTGGACTCCGCGGGCAATCTGTACGGCACGACCGAGTATGGTGGAATCGGGTATTGCTCCTATTTCGGCTGTGGGGTTGTATTCGAGCTGAATCCCAGTGGCCTGCAGACTGTGCTGTACAGCTTCTCGGGCGGAATCGATGGCTCCGAGCCCGGAACTGGTTTGATCCGCGACGCCGCCGGGAACCTCTACGGCACTACTTCCGGCGGTGGAGCGAACTACGCTGGAGCAGTCTACAAGGTGACGCCAGGCGGTGATTCTCCTGCCCAACTCCAAGCTGGCGAGAGGTCCTTCAAACTGTCGGACTTCGGACCCAAGCACCCGTTGCCGTGGGATGTGCCGAAAAGCACACAAGTCGGCATCTGTCGCGCTCATATGCCCCCTACGCTTGCGCTTGCTTGCCGGCAGGGAGCCCGTTAGCGAGAGAGCAGGCTTTTCTACCGATGCCCGTAGGTTCGCCGCTTGTTGGGCGAACCTGCGGGGCATCGGTCGTAGTTTCAGAAATTGCCCGTTAACCAGGAATAATCGGCAGTTGATTTCTCTTCAATAATCGCCACCGGCCCCTCCACCTCCCGATGCTCCTCCACCGAAACGAACCTCTGGACTCGTCGTTTGCGGGCTTGGCGTTATGGATTGAGGTGTTACCAGGCCCAATACGGCAGAGCTGGCGCTCATCCACTGTTTGTCCTTTCCCGACAGGCGCGCCGCGGTAAAGCCAGCGCGAATTCCTCCCGGGCCACGGCCAAGCCAACGTCGAAGGAACCAGGCAACGCCGGTCAGCAATATGCCCAGAAGCATCGGGTCCCAAGTGTGCCGGGGCCAGCCGAGATAGGGTTTATTGGAGACCAAGGTCAGGACGGCGGCAATCGCACCTGCTGCAATGACAAAGCGGTCCTTCAGACGAATCCCGCGCACGAGTACCACAGGCGGCAGGACCCAGATCAGCACCCACGTTGTCCAGTAGAACGACCTCGTATATTCAGAGACGGCCACACCGCTGCCTCCCCAGCCCCACCACCCTGCGGGCAGATTCGACGGCGAAAGCTTGAGGTTGATGGCCAGGTAGATGCCGAGCCAGAGAAATGCTTCAGCGAGCGAATATGTATCGTCGAGGTAATCGAAACGGTGGCGGGTCCGTAGTGCAGCTACACAGATCAACCCGACTACAAAAAACACGGCAATGATCGCACGCTGCGCCGCGTCGGACTGGGTCCAGTACCCGGACAGAAAGATGGTAAAAATCATTGCGGCGGGAAATGCATACCACAGTCCGAAGCGACGCCATATCCAGAGGGAAAAGACAGCGCCGGCGGCGGGCACCAGGGAGTGAGCCGCGTCCGAAGCCGTCAGCAAAGGATGCCCGCTGAATAAAGCGAACTCCATTCCCACGCAAAGAAACCCAACCGAGCCGACGGCGAGCGCTTCCTCAATCCCGTAGCGATACAAACGACCGCGTGAAGCGGCAAGCTCGGCGGCCGCATAGCTGACGGCGGCGAAGATCACCAGGAAAATACCGTTGGTTTGCTCCCATGAATGCGGAACAAAGACCGTGAGGAACAGCGCCGCAGCGGCACATACGCTGATCAGGGTGAAGAGGAACAAGATCAGCCGCAGGAAAATGTTGGTGGTGCGCAGCTCAGAAACCGTCTCCCGCTTCAGACGCTGATACTGCTCCTGAGTGAGAAAGCCCTCGCCGGCCCAGTCCGCCAATAGCTTGCTGGCGCGCAGAGTCTCTTCGCTCGCTGCAGAGTAGATTCTCACGCCTGCCTCCCGAAGCGGCGCGCGATCACGACCAGCCCCACAACCATGGCGACGGCGGTAAAAACGAAATAGGTCAGGACGAAAGTAAAGTCACTGACATTGCGGATGAGCATCGAGCTGACACCCACGTAGCCGTAGACAGCGGAATAGGCAACGAAGGCAAACTGACGGCGCTTCAGGCCCCAGGCCAGAGACACACCACAGGCGAGAAGCAGGACGAGGAACCAGAGGCTGTACCCTTCGTGTTCAAACACGCCCGAGAGCACCGCCCAAAACAAAACGTTGGTCGCGATGTGCAGATACGTGCCGAAGAAATGCGGCTTAAGACCGAGGCGCTGAAGGAGCGCCCCGCCGAAGCCGACCACCAAACAATACAGAAGGGCATACAACCGATAAGCGGCGCCCTGATGCGATGGCCAGTGCGAGATGCTGAGCCCGAACCATCCGGCGAGCGAAGACAAAGCCAGCGACAGCACGAAGCGATTGTCGAAACGATAAGCGAGGAAGAAAAAGAAGCCGGCGGTCGCCAGGAGATAGACATCCCATTGTCCGGAGAGTATGTGGAGTCGGTTCTCCAGGTAAGCGAGTTCGATGCACCAGACGAGGCCGCCCAGGTAAAGCACGTAGTCGAAAGCCGCATTGGGGGCAGGTGTTTGCGCGAATGTCCAAGCTGGCGCGCGGGAAAAGCAGTACCAAAAACAGGTGACGAAAATGGTGGAGAGAATTGCGAGGACGAGAACGTCACCGAGTTGTTGTGACCAGGTGGTGGCCGTCCAGCCAAGTCCCGCAACAAAAGCCAGTACACCGGCATAGAGAAGAAGGTTCAGCTCAAGAAAAAGCGAGAGCAGTTCTCCACGGCACAGGCACGCCAGATGCGAGTGCTGCTCCGGCGATATCGCGCCTTGCTCCCTCCACTGCTCTAAGCGGGCGAGGATGGTCATGAAGTCTTCGTTCGTCGGGACGGCATACCCGAAGCCGCGGTTAAATCCCGGTACCGCTGGTTGGGCCCATAAGTCTACTCATCGTACATTCCGATAGGCTCGCGGTGCTGAAAAATGCGCCAGTGGATGTGCCAAGAATCGAATTGGTCCACATGTTCGGTTTTGCGAAATCTAATCCGGCTTCGCTGGGAACTATTTTCTGAAGTAATAGGTCCAGCTTGCGCTGACGTAGGATTTCAGCGGAACGCCTATTACCTGCTCCATCGCCTGCGTCTCCGGCGGGTACGCCAGCACCTCCGTCGTTTGCCCGGTGTAGCCGCTGGCGATCAGGAAGTTTGCCGCCAGCGACATACGGTTCTCCAGAAACGGACGCAGCACCGCGCCGCGAAATTCACTCACCGGCACGCCGACGAAGCCGTCTCCCAAAGGCTTCGCGCGCACGTACTCGTATTCGGCCCGAACTTGCAGACGTAACGGCAAACGCGTAAGCGATCCGAGCGTGTCCCAGATGAAGCGCGGCGCCTCGGGAATGGGCTGCCCGGTCTGCACATCGCGCGCGTCGGCCTGCGCGTACGAAAGATAAATTGAGCCCGCGCTGAAATTTCTTTGCGCCGAAATGGAAATCACTTTGTTCAGCGAAGGCCCTACGACCTCCTGCAACCCGGTGTCGGGATCGATCTTCGCCAGTTCCTGCGAATTCGAAGTGCGGCGCAGCGTCAGATAGAACTGCGTCTGCTTGAGCACTTTCGACAACACGATCTGTTCGCTGCGCGATGGGGCCAGCAGCGTGGGAATGCCGCTGCCATTGCCGATGCGCGGATCCTCGGTGTGAAAGCCGAAGCCGTAACTGAACGCGACGATTGGCAGATACCAGCGGTCGGGCGGCAACAGGGTCAGCGTCCCCTTGGGCAGCGTCAGCGTGGCCAGCTTGTCGAACGACTTCTGTGGGTTGATGAGATCCTGGTTGTCCATCCACACCTCTTCCTGACGCACGCCGAGGTTGTAGTGAAAATACCCGCGTATGGGTCCGTCCACCGCGATAAATGGCGCGACCGAGGAGATGGTGAGGTTGTTGCTCGTCGCAAGCTGAAATTGGTTTTGCTGGTTGATGTCATACAGGTCGAGATCGCGCGGCGCGTTGCGGCTGAGGTCCACCCCGGCCAGCAGAGCCAGCCATGAACGCGCGCTTTGTGTGTACATGGCCTCGCCTCCGTATACGTTGCGCGTCTCACTCTGCTGGATCAGACCCGCACCGAAGTCGGAGCGCAGCGTCAGCGCATAGTTGCGGAAATATCCGGAGAAGGAGAACTGGCGCTGCTCATCCAGCTTCCAACGATCGCTGGCCACCAGTAATGTATTGTGGGTCGCTTCCAATTGCCGATTGTCGATGGTATCGCCCGGCACCGGCACGAAAATCGGGATGAGGCCGGGAACGTAGGAGAAGCCGTAGTAGCCGATGGCGAACAGCGTGAGCTGATGGCGTCCAAAGTTGAAACGCCGCAGGCCATTCACCTTGTACTGCTGGCGATGCTCCAGCCGCGTAAGAAAGCCGTTGCCCCCGGAAACTTCCATCGCGATCCATTCGGCAGTTTGCGGTTTGGCCGAGCCCCAGCCCGCCATCAGGTCATAGTCGCGATAGTCGCCTGTCAACTGCACAAAGCTGATTACCCGCTTGCGTGGAACGTAGTCGGCGGCCAGGTCCACGGCGTTGTTTCCCTGGCGAACGTTGAACGAGCCGCCGTCTACCGTCACCTCGGAAATGATTGGCGGGATGAGGAAGTTAGGATCGGCGTAACCATTGCCGTGAGCGTTGGCGGGTAGGTTGTTGGGAAAAAGAAAACTGCCGACCTGGAAATATTGCGCGATGGGCTCGCCATGATCGCCGGCCACTCCGGGAGCAAAGTACTGCGGAGCCTTGATGCCCCCCGAAGCGGTTTCGATCGGCAGCCCTGGAATGGAGATGGGCGCTCCGGGCCGTCCCGGATTCGCGTCGAGCACCTGATCGTGAATGAAGACGCTGCGCGCCGGATCGGGTGTAAGGATGGTTGGCGCCGAAGCTACCACCATCACCTGCTGCTGGATGGAGACGATCTGTTGGAAGCGTACGGTGATGTCCTTCCCGGCGCCCGCCACTACCGAGACAGCAATGAATACGCGCACGTACTCCGGCGACTCGGCCGAGACCTGGTAGTCGCCCGAATCCACCGCCGCAAAGCGAAAGCCGCCGTTGGCGCCACTCACGGTCTCGGCAACTTTTGTTCCAGCGGCGTTCTGCAGCTTGAGTTTGGCGCCGGCCACGCTGGCGCCCTGAGGATCGATAACCGCTCCATTGATGCTGCCGGTTTGAGCAGCAGCCGCCGCGCAGAATAGCAAGGAAACGATCATGAGCCTACTCGCCGCATGATGCGCTCTTCCCGGGACTATGTGACGCCGTTTTGGCTTCTCTTGAGGCGTATTACGTTACTTTCTTTCGTGCTACTAACTGCACGAGGGTCGGCGGCTTGCGATTGCTCCCGCGTTAAACCTAATGAGAGTGGGTTTGATGCAAATGCTTCGTGGCAGCTTTTGCGGCGCGGACATATGCCTTGGGCGAGCTCATGACAATCTTGCCGTGTTGCACGCCTTTTAGACCAATCAAGCGCGTTCCGAGCTCCTGTACCTGCCGCAGCCCGCCCTTGACAACGACCACCTCCAGGCACATGTCATGGTCGAGGTGCGAATGAACGGTCGAGATAATGACCTCGTGATACTCATGCTGGAGACGGGTTAGCTTTTCCGGTAGCAGCCGGGAATGATGATCGTAGATGAGGGTAATCGCGCCCACCACGAATCCGTGTCCCGATTCAAGGGTGGCCTCGTTCAAGCGATCGCGGATGAGGTCGCGAAAAGCTTCAGAACGGTTCTCGTATCCTTCGGCGTGGAGGAGCCGGTCGAAGCGTTTAAGGAGGTGGGAGTCCAGGGCAACTCCGGTGCGAATCAATCCCATGGCGAGCCCTCTTTTCTAACGCCTGCCAAGGATAGCACTAGAATTAATTTCGTAACACGCCATTAGGAATGCCACCGTCGTCCGCGCTAGACCATGATCTTATCGCCGGTAACCCTCAGCACGATTTCGCGGTAGGCGTCGTTGCGCGAGAGACGAATTCCTTCCCACTGCATGTGCTTTCGTTGGTGCTCCTCCAGCTTTCGTTGATCGGCGATGATGCCGGCGATCCGATCGAACGCCGCAATCTTCTCCTCGGCGGTCTTCATCGGCTGCTTTTCGTCAGATGCGGGTGAAGAAGACGTATCCATGGTGGGCATTGTAGGAGCTTGGGCAAGGAATAGAAATGCCTTGCCCAAGCTTCGTGATTTCCGGGTCTCCAACAACGGACTCGAAGCGGCAGCTTCAACCGCGCAACCATGGCTAAGGAGTGATCTGCCAAATGACCCCAAAATTGTTAGCACCGCCCAGAACAGCCGTCCCGTAAAGGTTTCCGCTGGAATCGAGGGTCACACCACCGCCCGGATAGCCGCCGTCGTTGCCGCCGGTGAAGTCGTGCAAATCGGTGTAGGTCCAGTTGCCGCCCGACGGCGTCAACTCGAACACCGATCCGTATCCGTAGGAGTCGTCCATGAACGTCGTGCCGTAGAGCTTGCCTGACGCATCCATGGTCAACGAAGCGACCGGACCGTCAGTGCCCGTGAGGCTGGTCAGCACGCTGAAGTTCCAGCTTCCGCCCGACGGCGACAACTCGAACACCGTGCCGCCGCCGCCCGACCCGCCCATCGCGGTGGCGCCATACAGGTTTCCGACGCTATCGAATATCAGGCCGGCGATCACCTGACCTCCGTCGCTGCCGTCATCGAAGGAATACAGTGTCGAAAGCGTCCAGCCGGAGCCAGAATGCGAGAGCTCAAACACGGTTCCAAATCCGCCGGCGCCTTTTGTGCTGGTGGTGCCGTACAAATTTCCGGCATTGTCGAAGATCAGCCCCGAGTACGGCGCGCCGCCGTCATTGCCTCCCTGGAAGTTGTACAGGATGGTCTCAGTCCAGCCCGAACCTGAGTGCGACAGCTCAAACACTGTGCCCCAGCCATCCGGGCCCCCGCCTTGCGTGACACCATAAACGTTCCCTGCGGAGTCGAGCACCAGATTGCCCGTGGGACAACCGTCGGTGCGCTTCACGTAGGTATGGAGCGCAGTCTCGTTCCAGAGCGAGATCACCGAGTGCGGCACCGTCGGCGAAGGCGTCAGGTGAATCGCCGTACCGCAAGGGCCTCCCAGCACCGAGTTGTAGGTAGCGTTGGTGTAGATCGTTCCATTAGCCGCAAGGGTTACGCCCCAGCCCGGCTGTCCGTCCTGACCGCTGAAGTTGTACACCGGCGTCAGTTCCCAACCGGAGTCGACCTGCGCGAACTTGAAGACGATGCCGGCGCCGTTAGCTCCGCCCTGATTCGCAGTGCCATAGAAATGGCCGCCGGCGTCGCGAGCCAGCGTATAGGGAGGCGAGCCACCGTCACCACCGCCGGTGAAATTGTGCAGCACCTGAAAGTTCTGAGCCTGGGCCGTGTGCGGCGTTACCAGCATTGCGTAGAGAGCGAGAGCCATCAGCGGCAGAAAAAATGAACGGGAGATCCTGAGGATCTTCTTTTGACTTTTGTGCATTGGGAAATCGGACCTCGTGAACAAAGATGGGACTTTCGACGCTTTCTCCCTCAGGCAGTAGGCGAGCGAGAGAGGGGTCGGTTCACGATTCTACATCCGGCGGCGAGCGAGCACCCACCGGCGGCCACGCGAATGCAGCGGCTGGTCACAACTCTTCGCAAACGTCATTTGGAACACGTTGAGGACCATACCCATGGTTGGAATTTTCCGCTTCGTGCGGCTCAGCTGGTCGCGATCGACAATGCAATCGCCGCTCCCTCAAGCGCGCCGATCTCGCGCATCATCGTCATCTGGTCCCAGTTGTCCCAGCCTGCAGTGATCTTCCCGTTCGCAAACCGCGCTATCGAGATGCCGGTGATGCGCACCGTCTTGCCGCTGGCCGGAAGGCCCAGCTGACCGCCGCTATGCGTCATGGTCGCCGACCAGCGCGCCACCGCCTTGTCGCCAGACTCGAACGCATCTTCGATGGTGACGTGAATGTCGGGAAAAGCGCCGCGCAACTTGTGCACGAACTTCTCAAACTCGCGCGCGCCCTCAATCTTCACTCCAGGACCAGCCTGTCCGATGCCGACAGCGTCGGCTGCCATCAGTTCGTGAATCGTTTCAATCTTCCCTTCGTTCCAAACTTCGTCGAACCAGCGACGCAGGATCGCAACGTTTCCCTGGGCCATCACCCACCTCCTGTGCGCCGCAAGTCTGACACGATCCGATCCGCTGTCAAGAGATTTGCGACGACTCGCCATCGATCGGCCGCGAAGTTTTCCCTACGTGATGGGCCCGCTCCTGTGGCAATCTGTCTGCTCGAGGTACGGCATGGCGCAATTCACCGTGAACTCTCAAAGACTGGACCCGTACAAAAACTTCAAATTTCGTCTGAAATGGGATGGCAAGTACGTTGCCGGCGTCTCGAAAGTCAGCCCGCTGAAGCGCACCACCGAGGTTGTCGAGCACCGCAGCGGTGGCGATCCCAGTACCAGCCACAAGTCGCCGGGGCGCACCGAGTATGACCCAATCACGCTGGAGCGCGGCGTCACCCAGGACACCGAATTCGAGCAGTGGGCCAACAAAGTGTGGAACCTGGGCGCGGGGCTGGGCTCCGAAGTCTCGCTGAAAGATTTTCGCAAGAACATTTATCTCGAGATCTACAACGAGGCCGGCCAACTGGTCATCGCCTACAAGATTTATCGCTGCTGGGTGTCGGAGTATCAGGCGCTGCCGCAGCTCGATGCCAACGCCAACGCGATTGCCATCGAACACATCAAGCTGGAGAACGAAGGCTGGGAGCGCGACCTGTCGGCGCAGGAGTTGCCGGAACCGTCATTTAACAATCCGCCATCAGAAGGTTGAACTATGTCGCCCGATCCGGGATCGTCCAAGCTGCTGAAAGCCGGCTTCGTGCAAATCGACGCCTCCGGCAAGAGCTCGCGTGTCGTGGTGTTTCAGTACAACCCCGAGACCCTCTCGCGCCAGCTCGAGGCGGTCTCACCGGCGCTGCCTCCGCGCGAGACCGTGACCTTCACCGTCTTCTTCGACGCGGCCGACCAACTCGATGCCGGCAATCCGCTGACGCAGCAGGCCGGCGTTCTGCCTGCGCTCTCGGCGCTGCAAATATTGCTCTACCCTGCTTCGGGCTCGGTGCTGGTCTGGGTAACCGGCAGCCGGCAAGTCACGCCCGTCCATATCACTACCATGCAGATCATCGAGCAGGCCTTCGACGCCACGCTCAATCCGATCCGCGCGGAGGTCACCATCACGCTGCGGCTGCTGAAGGATTCCGATCTGTCGACCTCGCCTCGCGGACAGGCGATCTGGAACGCTTACCTGGCGCAACTGCAACAACTGGCGCAGGCCTATAGCAGCACGATCTCGTTTGGAGATCTGGGACTAAGCGGGATCTGACGCCGGGATGGGTCAGCAACATATTGCTGAAATAATCCGTGGTGGAGCACGCCTTCAGGCGTGCAGTTCGGATCAACCAAAGGTTCCCGGCTTTAGCCCACTGAGGTGAAGGATTTGGAATTACCTCAGCCACTAAACGGAGAGTTGGATAGCTCGTCAGTTGAACTGCGTGGTGCTATCGCGTACTCTCGAACGACGCATCGCGCAGAAGTCGCCGTCACAGGGTAATTCGTCCGCGTGACCGAGTTCCGCTGAAGGGCCAGCCATCGAAATTGTCATCGGCTAATCGCTTCACACTCCCAGACCCGCCCACCAGCAAGAAGTCTGCCCGCGTCACGCTTTGGCCTCTGGTGGCCGCGACGTTCTTCATGGTGTCCGGCGGCACCTACGGCACCGAAGACGTAGTGCGGGGCGCCGGCTATGGCGGAGCCATCCTCATCCTGTTGATCACGCCGCTGCTCTGGAGCCTGCCAACTGCTTACATGATCGGCGAACTGGCCAGTGCCCTGCCCGAAGAAGGCGGCTATTACGCGTGGGTGCGCCGCGCCATGGGCAACTGCTGGGGCTTTCAGGAAGCATGGCTCTCGCTGTTGGCCAGCGTCTTTGACATGGCCATCTATCCAACGCTGTTCGTCCTGTACCTGGCGCGGCTGTTTCCGTGGTTCGGAGTCGGACATCGCGGCGTGCTGGTAGGCGTAGCGGTCGTCGCCGTCTGCGCGGCGATGAACATCGCCGGTATCAAGGTCGTGGCCACAACTTCGGTCTGGCTTTTCTTCCTGCTCTCGGCGCCCTTCGCCGTCATTGTCGTCCTGGCGCCATTTCACGTCGGTTCGCTGGCCCACGTTGCCGGTAGTCCCACAGTGTCGCAGGTCAGCCTGATCGGCGGATTGCTGGTTGCCATGTGGAACTACATGGGCTGGGATAACGCCTCGACCATCGCTGCCGAAGTCGAGAAGCCACAGCGAACCTATCCCCGCGCCATGATCGCTACCGTCGTCCTGGTTTCAGCCTCGTACATCCTTCCGGTGGGAGCGATGGCGCTGACGCGCCTTACTCCTACAGCGTGGGATACAGGCTCGTGGGCCGACATCGCCAACATGCTCGGCGGACCTTGGCTGCGCGTCTGGCTGGTGCTGGGCGGCATGATGAGCGCCTTCGGCATGTTCAACGCGCTGGTGATGAGCTACTCGCGGTTGCCGTATGCCATGGCCATCGACGGCTTGCTGCCGAAAGTATTCGCGCGCGTTATGCAGCGCAGCCAGGCGCCGTGGGTCTCCATCCTCGTGCTGGCGACGGGATGGGCGCTTTGCCTCGGTCTGGGCTTCGAGCGGCTGGTCACGCTCGACATCCTCATCTACGGCGGCAGCCTGCTGCTGGAGTTCATCGCGCTGGTGGTGCTGCGCTTCACCGAGCCCGAGCTGCCGCGGCCCTTCCGCGTACCCGGCGGCACATTCGGCGCGGTGCTGGTCGGGGTGCTGCCGATGGCGCTGCTGGCCTTCTCCATCGTGCGCAGCGATCACGAACAGATTCTCGGCATGAACAGTTTCGTCTTCGGTGTGCTGATGATTGCAGCCGGATTTGCGGTCTATGCCATTTTGGAGTGCGGCCTAAGGATCACCCCAAGACGGGTCAAATAAAACCGCGCTGGAAGATTGTCATCACGAGCGAAGCGAGGGATCTGCTGTCGCCTGCGACGGAGGATGCCACCGGCTGAAGCCGGCTCTGACTCCCGATGAGGCAAACCATAATGCACGCCTGAAGGCGTGCTCCACCCAATAACCGAGTAAGTGAGCGGCCGACACAACTGTAGCCGTACCCTGACAAGGCGGAAGTCTACTCCTCCGCCACGCCCACCGCCAGCGGCATGGTCTTCAACTTCACCGCGATGTCGATGAACGCCAGCGCAGCTCGACTGAGCGCCTTGTCCTTGCGGAAGACCAGCGCCAGATCGCGCTGAATGCTGACATCGGCGAGCGTAACCGCCGAGAGCACTTTCGCCTGCAAATCCTCAACAACATTCGAGCGCGCGATAAATCCCACGCCCACTCCGACAGCCACGAAGCGCTTCAAAAGTTCGCTCGAATCGAGCTCCATCGAAACTGTCGGCTTCAGCCGGCGGTCATGAAACACCGCCTCCAGCGCGTCGCGGGTGCGTCCCAGCTTCGGCAGCAGCAGCGGATACTCGGCGATCTCGGCAATGCTGGCCTTCTTGAGTCCCGCCAGCGGATGATCGGGCGGCGTGATCAGCACCAGCTCGTCGCGATGGATGGGCACCACTGTCAGCCGCTTGTCGGGCACGGGCATCGAAACCACGCCGAAGTCGCACGAGTTCTCGATGATGGCCTCGAGGATTTTGTTGTGCTCCAGCCGCTTCACGCTGACGGCCACGCTCGGGTATTGGCGCTTGAACTCGGCGAAAACCTCGGGAAGGATGTGCAGGCAGGTGCCTTCGTTAGCGGCGACGACGATTTCGCCGCGCGGGATGCGATGCATCTCGGCCAGCGCGATCAGCACCACGCGGCGTTGCTCCAGCGTGTCTTCAGCGTATTTCTGGAAGACCTTGCCGGCGGCGGTGATCGCGACTTTGCCGCCACTGCGATCAAGCAACTTGGCGCCCACCTCTTCTTCCAGTTGGCGAATTTGCGCTGAGATCGCGGGCTGGGTGCGAAAGCGCCGCTCCGCCGCCCGCGAGAAGCTGCTGAGCTTGGCTACCTCGAGAAACGTCTCCAGCTGGTCGAAGTCCATAATGCAGCAATTGGCAATTGGCAATTAGCCGTAGCAATTAGCTAAACCTTATTACCGCACGCTCCCCGGCGTTTGTCACGCTGGCAAATCACTCTAGCCGGAAGCATTTTCCTGACTGCGGAATCAACTCTCAATACACGTCTAAATCGTGTGCTGAAACCACGGCCCCGGCGTAATGCTCGCGAACCTCCTGCAGCATCTGGCCCTCCGACACGCCGTGGAACATTTGGTGGTACAGCACCAGCAGCTTAGGTTTGGCGCGCGTGGCAATCCCCGCCAGCTCCGTCGTCGAAGTGTGGAACGCCGCGAAGTATGTCTGCCAGTCCGCGCTCATCGGATGCTGCGGCTCCTGGGTGTACACCTCATGCAGCAGCAGGTCGCAGCCGTTGCAAGCCTGCACAATCGAATCGGCGGGCGAGGTATCGCCCGAAATCACGATGACACGGTCGGGCGTCTGGAAGCGATAACCGTACGACTCATCCCACGAGCCATGCTTCACCGCAATCGCTGTCACCGTAACGTTCTCGTCCTTGTAGACCTCGCCCGGCTTGATCTCGTGCACATCGACGAGATAGCCGGTGCGATTGGCGTGCTCCAGCCCCTCGGTCCGCACCTCGATGTCTTTCTTCCACGCGGCGAGAATGTTTTTCGTCATGTCCTGCAGGCCGCTCGGGCCATAAGCGGCGAGATGATCCGTGCGCCCCAGCACCCATGGCGTGAAGATCAGGTCGGGCAGGCCGAGCGTATGGTCCGAGTGCAGATGCGTGATGAAAATGACGCGCAGGTCCTTCATCTCCAGTCCCGGCACGCCATTGCGGGTAGCGGCGGCTGCGCGTCGAATAATGCCCGGACCGCAATCGACCAGATAGCTGTGCCCGTTGACGATGATCGCGACGGCCGGCCCGGAGCGGTCAGGATCGGCATTGGGCGTACCCGTGCCCAGCATCACGACCTGCGTCAGGGAGGCGGCGTGAGCGGAGCTGTCCTTTAGGGTTTGCTGTGCGGATGCGCTCAAGAGCAAACCCAGCGTGATCGTCAGTGCAAGGATCACTTGTTTCATCGGTAGAATCATACAATTGCCGCAAGCGTCTCGAGGTGAGAATGAGCGACACATCTGCGCAGGTTCCGCTGTACGTCGGCACGTCGGGCTGGGCGTATGCCATCTGGAAGCCGGAGTTCTATCCGAAAAACGTCGCCGCGAAAAACTTCCTGAAGTACTACGCGACGCAGCTCAATACCGTCGAGGTGAACTACACCTTCCGCCGCAGCCTCACCGAAAAAGCCGCGACAGGCTGGATGGCCGATGTTGGTCCTGAGTTTCGTTTCGTTCTGAAAGCGAATCAGTACCTCACGCACATCCGCAAGCTGCAGAATTGCGAAGAGCCGGTGCAGCGATTTCTGGCAACGCTCCAGCCGCTGGCGGCTCAGCTCGGACCGGTGCTCTTTCAGCTTGGCCCAACGCAAAAGGCCGACGTCGGATTGCTTCGCGATTTTCTGGCGCTCCTGCCGCGCAATTTCAAAACAGCCTTCGAGTTTCGCCACGCCTCCTGGTTCAGTGACGAGATCTATCAGACGCTGTCAGACCGCAACGCGACCATGTGCATCGCCGAGACCGAAAAGCTGAGCACGCCCGAAGTGAAGACGGCAAACTATATCTACTTCCGTTTCCGCGAACCCAGCTACACGCCCGACCAGATCAAGGACATGGCCAAGCGCATATCGAAGTTTGTCGCCGACGGCGTCGAGACCTACGCCTTCTTCAAGCACGAAGAAGATCCGCGCTCGCCTCTGAATGCGGTAGAGGTGTTGCGGCTGGGTCGGGAGAGTTAGGGATTGGGGCGTGGAGGTTCTAGCGACCGCCCACTCAAGCGAAAACCGCGCTTGAATGGGGCACCCGGCACATCTCCCCTGGTCGACGAACGACGGTAGAAGGAAGAGGCGCGCCCGGCGCCAGCCGATACGAATTTCTTCCGTCGCTAGGCATCTTTTCCGCTGCGCCGTGAAACCAATCAGTTAACCCGGACTCCAACTCTGCTCCGGGAAACGTGATGGTGTGCTTATGAAAGCGATTCTGTTCGTCGACGATCACGAGGTCCTGGCCCGGCTGAGCTGTGAAATCCTCGAGATGCAAGGCTACCGCGCAGTGAGCGCCTACAATGCGCACGACGCGCTCGACAAGTTTCAACGCGAGAAGTTCGACATCCTGGTTACCGACTTCCGCATGGACGGTATGAACGGACTGGAACTGGCGCGCCAGATTCACAAAACCGATCCCGCAGTGCCGGTCATCATCGTCACCGGCTACGGCCACATCGATGGTGGCAAGGATGTTAGTGCCTGCCTGCAAAAAGAGCAGATGTTCCCTGCCCTGTTGGAAAAGATCAAGGATTATCTCGGCGATGCCGAACCGGCGCACACCCTGAGAAGCGCCTGACCCCTGCTGCTGTATAGCCAAGAGCTTTGAAGACTGGCCAGGAGCTTGGGAGACGCGCAGAGTTTTGAAGGGGCGCGCCTTCAAGTGCGGCCGCGTCAGCCCTACATTCCAGGTCGGGCGAGACGGCCTTCGGGCCGACTAACCTCACGGGAATCCCCAAGAAGTTTCGCCGTCACTGCTGCGGATGCTGCCCGCGCTGATGCACGTACTTGATCACCTCGACATCGGAGATGGCGATCAGGCCGTCAAACGTCATCTCTTCCAGCGCCGGCAATAGACGCTGAATGTTCTCCTCCGTATCGACAATCTGCACCAGGATGGGCGCGTCGGCCGAAAAGCTCAGCAGATGCCGGCGACGAATTATGGTGCTGGCGCCATAGCCTTCGATGCCGCGCAGTACCGTCGCCCCGGCGATGTCGAGTTGCCGGCAGCGTTCCACGATGGCTTCATACAGCGGCCGTCCCTTCCACTTGTCGTCCTCCCCGAAGTGGATGCGCAGCATTTTGGCTTTGCCTTCGAGCTTCACTTTTGCTTCTCCTCTTGGGCGACGGGCTGCGCGTGCGAATACTTGATGACCTCGGCGTCGGACATCACCACCATGCCCTGTTTCACCATCTGATCGAGCACCGGAAAAAAGCTGCGCAGTTTCTCTTCGGTATCGACCACGCTGAGCAGGATGGGCGCATCGTGCGAGAGATTCAGCGCCGAATCCTTGTGCATGCGGCGATTCGCGCCATAACCCAGAATCCCGCGATATACCGTTACTCCCGCGATGTCGTTAGCGCGCAACGCCTGTACCAGCGCCTGGTAGAGCGGCTTGTCCTGCCAGCGATCGCTCTCACCGATAAGAATGCGCATCAGCTTAGCCGTCGACTGCAACCTGGCTACTGGCAAGGCTTCCGTCGTCTTCGACGTCTGCGATGCCGGGTTGATGACGGTCGTGTCCTGCACCTCGATGAGGCCGTGGGCGGCGATCTCGGTCAATTTGGGCAGTACTTCTTCCACGCGCTCAGCCGATTCGACAAATTCGATCTTGATCGGCATCTGGTCCGAAAGCTCGACCAGTCGGCTGGTGTGGAGCTTGTGATCGGTGCCGAAGCCGGCGATGCCGCGCACCACGGTCGCATCCGAGATGCCGCGGAAAAACAGGTAATCGAGGATGGCCGCGTAGCACGCCGTGCCATGATACTTCTGACCTTCGATGACGTAGACGGTCACCTTCTTGGCTGGTCCCGAGTTCAGCACCGCTCCTCCTCGTTTTGCGAAGCCGCAACTTTCACTCCGCCATAGGATTTGCTTTGAAGGGGCACGCCTTCAGGCGTGCCAAACGCGCGCCAACAAAAGAGGGGCTTTAGCCCCCGACCGAGGCTCATACGAACACCTTCCCCACCAGATCTCCCAGCCACACAGCGGCGAAACCGGTGATCACGCTCAACCCGACATTCAATAGCCCGGTGGCCATCTGTCCGTCTTGAATGGCGCGCAGCGTTTCGTACTCGAAGGTCGAGAACGTGGTGTATGCACCGATGAAGCCGATGGGCACCAGATAGCGCCAGTAGACACCGGCCGTGGTGCGCGCGAACAGCGCCATGCTCATGCCGATCAGGAAGCATCCGCTAATGTTGATGACGAATGTGCCGTAGGGAAAGCGAAAGCCATAGCGGCTTCCGATGTAGTTGCCGAGCACGTAGCGGGCGAGGGCGCCAGCGGCTCCGCCCACCGCGATAAGGAAGTATTTCAACAAAACCGAAGTTCCTTTCCAAAGCAACAGGGTCTTGTGTCAGGACACGACCTCAGTCGTGCCGCGAGGGCGCGCACCACGTCGCAAAAGACATAATCCTTGCGCACCTACTCTGCAACTCAATTTTTTCGCAGACTCGCCGGGGACATGACTCCGCGACAAGTCGTGCTTGCCAGGAGTCATCATCTGTCCCGGACTTCGTGAGACAGCGGTTAAGGGTGAACTCCTTCACCCTGAGGATGCTTTGTTGATACCCCAGTTAGCCGCAGCAAGTCAAGCAATCGTCCGTGGCGAACCATTCGGCGATAACTACTGCTGCATTTTGACGTGAATCTCCATGTTGCCCGTCAGCTTGAAGGTGCACGAGTTGTACGATGGGGTTTTGATGAGCGCGTGCGGATTGTTCGACAGACCCCACTGCTCCTTAGGCTCGCCGATAAAGTTACGATCAAGCTTGTGATTCTTATTCACATCGTGCACTAGCGCGGCCGCGTACTCACCCGCGGGCAGGCCGGGAACTTCGACGGTCACCGTCCCTGGGTGCGCGGGCACGGTGATGTCCTTCAGCGCAACGGTGCGGTCCTCCGCCCATCCCTTAGGCGAGTTGAACAGCAGCAGGCCAACGTTGCCGCCCTGCTCGTTAACGCCTTCGACGACTACCGTCAGCGTGTAGGTCGGCCCGGAAACGGCGGGAGCGGACTGCTGCGCCAACATGGGTACAGCAGCAATCAGGGTGAGTAAAGAAAAAAACGCGATGCGACGCATCAGTCCTCCACAAATTAGTCCTCTGTTAGGCTGCGCCTGATTCGGGGCGACTGCAAATCGTTTTTTGAGATGTCCTTGACATTCCCGAATTGGGAGCGACCCTGCGCGCGACGGTTACAGCTCACAGGAAAATCGCCGCCTTCAACTCTACGATGAAGGGTTCAAGGCGAACCTCGGGAAGCCGGCTCCGGCTCCCTCGGTTCTTGCGCCAAACCCCGAATGCTCGACGAGGTCTGCGATGAAGAAGCTGCCGGAAGTGGAAGACGCCCGCGCCATCATGAAAGAAGGCATGGACTGGGGCGTGTGGAAATGGCTCACGGAGAAAAAGCGCGTGCGCGTGATCGCGGACAAGGCGCGCGCAGCGCTCGACGATCAGGAACAGAAGGTGAAAGCCGCCTGGCCTGAGGACTACAAGATCGCTTATAACGACGTGCTGGCCGAGCAGAATGGCGGAGCGAAGCGTCCGCGCAAAGGCGCAAAGAATGGGAGTGCCGCGACCGCCGTTAAGACCGACACGAAAATCGTGGCAGCGGCGAAGGGCGTGGCCGATGCCGACGACGAAGCCTACAACGCGCACGAAGACGCCGAAGACAAGTTCGCCGAGGCTGAGAGTAAGATGAGCACCTCCGGCGCGCGCGAAGGCGCCAGGATGGCGCTGGTTGCTTACGACAAGCACGAAGCGGCGATCAAGAAAGCCGAAGTCTTGGCCAAGCAAAATTAAGCCGGCGCGATCTGCGCAGCTCCGGACCTGGCAGACGCCGAGGGAAGGCAACTCCCAAAGTTGCTGACCCAACTACCTGGGTCGCCCGAAGAACAAGACGTAGCCGTCCGGATCGCGAATCTCAAAACCGCGCAGACCGTCGGGCGTGTCTCCCGGAGGTACGCTGAATGTTACGCCATGGTCAGCGAATTCTGCGGCCAGGGCATCGGGTTCCGGCGCGTAGACATACGCGTCCCACCTCATGAAGGGATGGCGCGCGGAGTTCGGCAGCGGCAATACGTCCTTGTCGGATTTAACGAACAGTTGCGCTCCGTCGCGGCCGATGATGGCGAAAAATGGATTTCGCTCCGGCTCCTGAACTCTGGTCTCAAAACCAAGCTTGTCGCGGTAGAAAGCGACGGTTTGATCGACGTCGCTGACGATGAAGAACGGCGAGATCCCCGGCGTGGTTGGTCGCGTCATACGCATGGCCCCCTTCAGCGAATCGCTCGTAGGATATCAGCGCCGCTCGCTGTCGCCGACTCTCCCGGCAGCATTCTCCCGGACCGTGCGATTACAAACCAAGAGCCGGGAATGCTCATTACTCTGCATTGGTCCATCAGTCGTATCAGGTTTCGGCCGACGCAGATTCCCTCGGAACTTTCCCTACCGAGCCTCCGTATCTCCCATCGTGAGACGGCCGCCGCAAACAGCGCAGGCCGCGGAAGGAGTGGAGCGATGGACGGAAACTTTGTAGGACTCGCGGCAGTTGTGATGGTCTTTGCCATACCGCTAGCGGCCATCTATGCCTTTTACCGAGTGCGCCGCCTGCGCACCGAAGAGCGCCTGGCGGCAATTTCTCGCGGCGTCAGCGTACCGATGGAGCCCGAACTGACGCAAGCTGCGCATTCCCGCCGCTGGGGTATTTTGCTGGTCTTTGGCTCGCTGGGCTACTTTATCGCTTTCAGCTTGGTGGCCCGCGTGGAACCCGATGCCCACATCGCCGCCGCATTCGGTATCATTCCGTTCGCGGTTGGCCTCGGTTTTTTCCTGGACTCGGTCCTGATCAAGCGCGACTTGAAGGCGTAAGCGGAATCTCTCTGGACGTAACGGGACCTCTCTGGAGAAGAGAAGCCCCACCCAAGCAAAACCGGCTTGGATGGGGCACCCTCTGGTGAATACCCGTTTGTGAATACCCGTGCGAACGTTCTTGCTAAACCCTGGTCCCTGACCTCTGACCCCTGTCTTTAGTCGTAATACTCCAGCCCGAGGTGCGTGATCATCTCTTCGCCCATCAGATGACGCATTGTATTCTTCAGCTTCATCGACTGGATGAACAGGTCGTGCTCCGGATACAGTCCCTCGGCCGTCATCGGCGACTTGAAGTAAAAACTCAACCATTCCTGGATGCCGATGCCGCGCAGTGCCGGCGAGCGCTTCGCCAGATCAAGCAGCAGAACCAAGTCCAGCACCAGCGGCGCCGCCAGGATCGAGTCGCGGCAGAGGAAGTCGACTTTGATCTGCATCGGGTAGCCAAGCCAGCCGAAGATGTCGATGTTGTCCCAGCCCTCTTTGTTGTCGCCCCGCGGCGGATAGTAGTTGATGCGCACCTTGTGGCAGATGTTCCCGTACAGCTCGGGATAGAGCTCCGGCTGCAGGATGTGTTCGAGCACCGACAGCTTCGACTCTTCTTTGGTCTTGAACGACCCGGGATCGTCGAGCACTTCGCCATCGCGATTGCCGAGGATGTTCGTCGAGAACCAGCCGTGCAGGCCGATCATGCGCGCCTTGAATCCGGGAGCGAGGATGGTCTTGATCAGCGTCTGTCCGGTCTTGTAGTCCTTGCCGCAAATCGGCGCTTCCATTTGTTTCGACAGCGCGTGCATGGCGGGAATATCAACGGTCAGATTCGGCGCGCCGTTAGCGAAAGGCACGCCCTCTTTCATCGCGGCGTAAGCGTAGACCATCGAGGGCGCAATGTTCTCGTCGTTGTCGTGCATCGCCTTCTCGAGGGCTTCCACCGTCTTGTGGGCGGCGCCCGATTCGATGAACGTTTCGGTCGAGCCGCACCAGATCATGACCAGGCGGTCAGCGCCACTCGACTGCTTGAACTCGCGGATGTCCTCGCGCACCTGCTCGGCGAGCTCCATCTTGTTCTTGCCCTTCTTGACATTGGGGCCGTCGAGTTTCTTGACGTAGTTCTTGTCGAAGACGGCTTTTCGCGGCTTGATCGACGAAAGGAATGGCTTCACCTGCTCCAGCAGCGAGCGATCAAGCACGCCCGCCTTGCCGGCGGCCGAGTACATGTCGTCCTCGAAGATGTCCCAGCCGGTGAAGACCAGGTCGTTGAGGCCGGCCAGCGGCATGAAATCTTTTATCTTCGGCGAGCGGCCTTCGGTGCGTTTACCCAGGCGGATGGTGCCCATCTGCGTCAGCGAGCCGATGGGGCTCGAGATTCCTTTACGTACCGCTTCCACGCCGGCCACGAAGGTTGTGGCGACGGCGCCCATGCCGGGGATCATGATCCCCAGCTTTCCTTTTGCCGGTGCGATTTCGTTCGCGCCAGCCTTGCTCTTATCTGTAGGCATGCGTTATCAGTCCGTTCTTAAAGCGAATATGTAAACTTGCTATGCAGTCATCATCGGTTGGGCCGTGTGTCAGGACACCCTTCGATTAAGCTCAGGGCAGGCTTTTTCAGTCGCGCCGAAGACGTTCGAATTAGGGCGGGCTTCAAGCCACTGCAAGCCATGCGCAGGGGCTGAGGCCGCATCGATGGATGCAGCTTGGTGGCACGGCAAAGCCATGCCCTGACACAAAACGGTGTGACCGAGCAACCTTCTATCTTCTCGTATTCACAAGGGCTTAGCAATTGCTTGGCCCTGAAATGCACACTTTGGCGGCTGTTCGGCGAAATGCGGGATTTGGCGGGAACCTATGCAAGACGAAAAAATCGCGGTTGTAACCGGAAGCTCCAGCGGCATCGGACTGCTGACGGCAATTGAGTTAGCAAGGAATGGCTATCGCGTGGTGGCCAGCATGCGCGATCTCGGTCGCAGCGCCCGGCTCGAAGAGGCGGCTCAGAAAGCAGGAGTGCGCGAGCGCCTCGACCCGCGGCAGCTTGACGTGACGAACTTCGATGCGATCCCGGGCGTGGTCGACGGAATCATCCGCGATCACGGACGCATCGACGCACTGGTGAACAATGCGGGCTTCAGCTCTGCCGGGTTCGCCGAAGACACGCAGTTGCACGAACTGCGTCACCAGATGGAGACCAACTTCTTCGGCGCGGTGGCGATGACCAAAGCCGTCCTGCCCGTTATGCGGAAGCAGCGCTCGGGGCACATCATCCAGATCGCCTCGATCAGCGGCCGCGCGGGCGTGCCCATGGTCAGCAGCTACGTAGCGTCGAAATTTGCGCTGGAAGGATGGAGCGAGTGCCTGCGAATGGAGGTCCATTCGCTGGGAATCCGCGTGGTGCTGATCGAGCCGGGCGCCTATGACACCGACATCTGGGAACGCAACCTGTTCATCGGCAAAGATGCGCTCGATCCGAAGTCGCCGAACAAAGAACGCAGCCAGCGCTTCTCCGAGTTTATAAAGGGACGCGCGTCGAAGCGGCGCGATGCCCGCGAGGTAGCGCAACTGATTGTGCGAGTGGCGAAGGATCCGAATCCCAAGCTGCGTTATCTGGTTGGTCCGGATGCAAAGATGCAGGTCTGGTTGCGGCGTCTGACGCCGTGGCGTCAGTACGAACGGATTATGGCGAAGGCAACCAAGATTGACTGAAGGCAGGGACCAGGGGTCAGAGGTCAGGGATTAGGGGTTAGGGGTTCAGATGTTGGGGGTTGGGGTCGGTTGGCGGCGATTCCGGATAGACGCCGGTGGCGCTGGGTTAGCTGATGGGTCCCAAGGTGGAGCACCGCTTGCTTCAGCGGCGCATAACGGGAGCTGTGTCTGACTGCAGGAATACATCTTGTTGAATGTGCCTGCGGTAACAAAATAGGTGGACGAACTGGTGAATCCTCTGTGCGGAATCGGCATTGTTACCTCAGCGGCTAAAGCCGAATTTCAAGAACCTTGTCGTCTGCACCGCTAAAGCGGTGCTCCACCCATTCTCAGTAGCTAAAGCTAGGTCATTTCTTGGGCTTTCTTTGTCAATGCACTGCTTCCGCCATTCTGCAAAACGCTTCGGTTGGTGTGCCGTGATGAGAGTCACTCGCGAAGGTTAATGCGGTTCTCATTTGTCACGCTGCCGGTTCGCGAGACTACCTCAGCGGCTAAAGCCGAGAGCCATGATCGACAGGCATAATGCACCGCTGAAGCGGTGCTCCACCCATTTCTGATGGGCGATCTATTGTCAGCTAAACTTTCTTAGACCTCATGCTGGACGCTCCGAAAACCTCTGCTCCCACTCTCTCCCGCGACTTGGGCGTGCGGCATGCCAGCGCCATCGTGGTCGGCACCATCATCGGCAGTGGAATTTTCCTGGTGCCCGCCGAGATGATGCAGGCGGTGGGTTCGGCGGCGCTGGTCTATGTCGCGTGGATTGTCGGCGGCATTCTATCGCTGGCGGGCGCGATCACCTTTGCCGAGCTGGGCGCGATGAAGCCGCAGGCGGGCGGCGAGTACGTCTACATTCGCGATGCCTACGGGCCGATGCCGGCGTTTCTCTATGCGTGGACGTGGTTCGCCATCGCCAAACCCGCGTCGATTGCGACCCTGGTCGTCGGGCTGGTGCGAATCCTCGGCACGTTTCCGGCACTGGCGTTCCTCAACAACACCGCCATCGCCACGCCGCTGACCATCACCTACGGACAACTGGTTGCTATCGCCGCCGCCGCACTGATGACCGGCCTCAATTACATCGGCATCAAGCGTGCCGGAGATTTCCAGGTTGTGTTCACCGCGTTGAAGATCGTGATCATCGTCGCGGTTGCGCTTCTGGCATTCACCGCCTCAAGCGGCGCCTGGCACAACTTCGCTACGACGTTCTCGGGCGCAACCGGTGGCTTCGCGGGATTCATGGCGGCGCTGATCGCCGCGCTGTGGGCTTACGACGGGTGGAACGATCTCAACATGGTGAGCGGCGAGATCCACGATCCCGGACGGGCCATTCCCATCGCGCTGATTCTTGGCGTGGGCGTCGTGGCAGCACTCTACATGCTGACCAACGCTGCCGTGCAATATGTTTTGCCGGCGAGTGCGATCGCGGCGTCGCAGCGGCCTGCGTCGGATGCGACTGCCGTAGCGGTGGGCGCGTGGGGAGCAGCCATCGTCTCGGCCGGCATGGCGCTCTCGATTCTGGTTTCGTTGAACGGAACGGTAATGAGCGGGGCGCGCGTTCCTTACGCCATGTCGCGCGACGGATACTTCTTCAAGGCGATGGCCGAAGTGCATCCGCGCTTTCACACGCCGTCGGTCGCGCTGATTGTGCAGTTAGTGTTGTCGGTGATCCTGCTGCTGTTCGCAGGAAGCTTCCGGCAGTTATTCTCGCTGGCGATTTTTTCCGAGTGGCTCTTCTACATGATTTCGGCGAGCACGGTATTTGTGCTGCGCAAGAAAGAGCCAGATACGCCGCGGCCCTATCGCACCTGGGGCTATCCTGTGGTACCTGCGCTCTTTCTCGGGGCAGCCGCCGTGTTGCTCTATTACACCTTCACAGAAAACATCAGGAACTCTGCCTGGGGTTTGGCAATCATCATTTCCGGATTACCGATTTATTTCTATTTCCTACGAAAGAAAAGAGAAGTCAGGAGCTAGAAAATTTGTAATCGCAAGCTGCTTGCAACGACATGACCCAAAGCAGAGTAGATGCTTGGCACTCCGTAAATCCCAGTAAATCAACGCCAACATGAGCTTGGGCGCAACCAATAGCGTCACTACTTCGCTACTATCGACGGTCGTAGCTAATTTTTCGTTGCAATAGCTCTCTTCTTTATCGACAAGGGCAGAGGTGCAGGGTATTATTCGTTGCTATCCCCCTGCCGATACCCTGGAAATCACGTTGCGAAAATCGAAGAAGGAATCAGTTCCTCGCGACATTGTGCCCGGCCCACTTCCAGCTGCTGCACAACCTGTGTGATTTCTGCCCGATGAACCGCCGACAACTATCCGTCGTGATGGTTATCGCGCTATCCGCCTGACAAGGCGACGTCAAGTAAAGAGGATTCACTGATGAAAATTCGTTCGCTTTCGCTTGTCTGCATGCTCGGTATGCTGGCGACACTCGCCATAGCCCAGTCTCCCGACCTGAATCACATTTATGCGCACACACCGATACGCATTGCTGACATTCCGTTCTCTCCCAACAATCCAACCGGCACGTTGCCGGCGCAGTGGAAAGCAGCTTACGGCATCAACCGGGTTCCAAGCCAGGGCGCCGGTCAGACCATCGCCCTCGTCGACGCTTTTGACGATCCCAACATCGCTTCCGATCTCGCCTTTTATGCGAACTATTTCCATTTCACTCCCTGCAACTTCACCAAGGTGAAGGTCGGCAACCCGATCACGGGTCAGGGATGGGACGTGGAAGAATCGCTGGACGTCGAGCAGGCGTGCGCGATTGCTCCCCAGGCCAACATCGTGCTGGTGGAAGCCAACAGCAACAGCTTTGCCGATCTGTTGGCTGCCGTGCAGGTGGCCTATCAGCAGGAACACGCCACCATCGTTTCGATGAGCTGGGGCGGCGGCGAGTTCAGCGGCGAGCAGTCGTCTGACAGCGTCTTCTGCAACATCACCAACGAAGACGGCAAGCCGGTCACGTTCTTCGCCTCCACCGGTGACGGCGGACACGGAACCGAGTATCCGTCGGTCTCCCCCTGCGTCATCGCGGTAGGCGGAACGGTATTGGCGCTGGCTTCGGCCAACACCCCTGCCAGCCCGACGCAGATCAACTACGGCTCGGAACACGGCTGGAGCCAGGGCAGCGGCGGCGTGAGCTCGGAAGAAGCGCAGCCTTCGTGGCAGAACCCGGCCTGCTCGGCCTTCTCGACCACCAATCGTTGCGTGCCCGACATTTCGTCTGACGCATCGAACATCCCGGTCTACGACACCTTCAGCGAGGGCGGATGGCTCCCGGTTGCGGGAACCAGTATCTCCAGTCCAGACTGGGCTTCGTTCATGGGGCTGGTAAACTCCATGCGCGCAGCGGCCGGCAATCCGCTATTCACCATGGCGGCGCAGGACCTCTACACGCAGTTCTACGGCAGCAACTACCACACCGACTTCCACGACATCACTACCGGCAACAACGGCAACTGCGGAGCGCAGTGCATGTCCGGACCGGGCTACGACCTGGTGACGGGAATCGGAACCTTCCAGGCAAACAACCTCTATATCCCGTTGGTCGCAGATCCTAACTAGTTGGGATTACCTCCGGGAAAAAGGCGCGTCTTCGGGCGCGCCTTATTTTTTTGTTTCGGAGAGGAGAGCGTTGAGCTTCGGCAGGACCGCACGCAGCAGCGCAAGAAATTTTTCGCGCACGCGCGCACCGGTCTCAAAGACTTCTTCGGCGGTGATCTTCTCGCCGGTCATGCCGGCAGCCATGTTGGTGACGCAGGAGATGGCCAGCACCTCCATTCCCACGTGCCGGGCGGCGATAACTTCGGGCACAGTCGACATGCCGACCAGATCGGCGCCGATGGTGCGTAGGAAGCGAATCTCGGCGGGCGTTTCGAAGCTGGGGCCGGCGACAGCGGCGTAGATGCCCTCGTAGACCTCGCCGCCGTTGCGCTTCGCCTCGGCGAGAACCAGTCGCCGGAAGCGCGCGTTGTAGGCGTCGGTCATGTCGGGATGGCGTAGGCCCAGGCGATCGTCGTTTGCGCCGATGAGCGGATTCTGGCCGAGCAGGTTGATGTGGTCGCTGATCAGGACCAGCGCTCCCTTGCCGTATTTTGCGTTGATGCCGCCGGCAGCGTTGGTCATCACAACGGCGCCAATGCCCATGCTCGAGAGCACGCGAATCGGAAATGCGACTTCCTTCGCCGAGTAGCCTTCGTAGGGATGCACGCGGCCCTGCATCACCGCGAGCGGCACGCCTTCGACGCTTCCGATGATGAGACGCCCGGCGTGTCCGATGGCAGTGCTCTTAGGGAAGTGCGGAATATCTTCGTAGCGAATCGCGATGGCGTCGCCAACTTCATCGGCGAAACTGCCAAGCCCCGACCCGAGGACGACGGCGACGCGCGGGCGCAGTTCCGTGCGTGCAAGGACGAACTGCGCGGCTTCGTCGGCGCGAGAGAAGTCGTCGTTGGATAGAGCCTGCTTCATTCAGGCTGAGTTTACCTTAGCTCCGAACCAGGTCACGCTCACGCAGCTGTGTGGCACGTCACGCCGCCGGCTTGCTCCCATTTGCCGTTGACTTTCTCCAGCAGACGAAAACTCCAGTCACCACACTGCCCCTGGCAACCGGACCCGAAGTAGACCAGGGCTCGCGTCTTGTCTCGGTTGAAGCCCACGGCCGACATGTTGTAAATGCCGCCGGAATTCGGGAAGCGCTGGTAGAACTTGTTCCAGCCATCCGGATGTTGGAACATGGCATTGAGTGTTCCAGCGTCGAGGATCTCGTATGGGCGACTGACTGAAAATTTTCTCTGCAACAGCGATTTCTTCTGATTGTTTCGGTTGTAATCCAGAATGGCATCTTTGAACTCGGAGGCTGCTGCGGGGGTCAGGCAGTTCTCGGGCCCAAGAGAGGCGGAGCCTTCCCGCGACAGAGGGCCAATTGTCTCCTGCTGAATGACCAGCGTGTTCGGGGACGAGTCGTGCGGCAGCAAGACATCATAGACCCGGTAGGCCTCGTCATCGTTGTAGGGTTCCGGGGAATCGGACTGCTGTGCCGCCAGCAGAGCGGCGCTGCCGAGAGCAAGGGCCACAACGAGCGCGAGCCGTGAAAACATGGTCGCCTCCATTTCATCCCGTTGGACGGGTCACAGGCGCCAAGGTATCGCGAATCCGGCAGGTTTTGAAACATCTTTCCGCTATAATCCTCGTGCAAATCAGCTCCATCGTTTCGAAGCCCTCTTCCGCCACTTCCGAGAGGGATAAGTACCGTTGCTCCCGCAGCAGTATCAGAATCCGCCGTTGTGAAACGTTCACGAATTGAGGAGGCGAAATGCCGAAGAAAAATTTTGCAGCTTTACTGATCGTGGTCTGCGCAATGTTGCTCGCTACTGTACCGGTTGTTGCTCAAAGCTCATCGCAGGCCGCGCCGGGCGCGAGCGCTCCGCCCAGTTCCGCCGGAGATCAGGACATCCAGATGCTGCGCGAAAATATTCGCGCGCAGCGTAAGCAGATCACCGCGGCGAACATGACGCTGACCCCGGATGAGGCCACCAAGTTCTGGCCCATCTACGACCAGTACCGCGCCGATGCGGCAAAGAATGGCGACGAGCGCTGGCAGCTGATCCAGGACTATGCGACGAACTACCAGACCATGACGGACGCGCAGGCGCAGGACTACATCAAGCGCTCATCCGACAACGACCAGAAGGTGATCGCACTGCGCCTGAAGTATGTTCCAATTTTCGAGAAAGTTATCTCGGCGAAGAAGACGGCGCTGTTCTGCCAGATCGATCGCCGGGTCGACCTCATGATCCAGCTTCAGCTGGCTTCGCAGATTCCGATGGTCGACGCGAAGTAGGCGATCGTCCTAAGCATTTTGACAATGCAGTGGAGACCGGGTGGAGTAGGCCCGGTAAGGTGCTCGGGGCTCTGGGTGGAGTACGCCTTCAGGCGTACATTCGACGCCTTTTAATCAGAGCCGGCTTTAGCCGCTGAGGTAATAGTTGCCCTCTTTACCTCAGCCGCTAAAGCGGATTCCTCAGCAGGGTCGACTATGCACGCCTGAAGGCGTGCTCCACCCATGTCCGCCCCGCACGCCTGAAGGCGTGCTCCACCCGTGTCCGCCCCGCACGCCTGAAGGCGTGCCCCACCCATGTCCCTCATGCATGCCTGAAGGCGTGCTGCACCCATGTCCACCATGCACGCGTGAGGCGTGCTCTACGCAATGTATCGCGCACAAATGATGCAGACGCGGCCTGGCTTTCAGCGCATCGCGAGATGCGCTGTTCTTATTGCGCTCTACTTGCGCACGAACACTGCGGAAATTCCGTCCTGATAGACCAACTGGAAGCGGGCATCGTTTTCGAGGATGTTCCACAAGCGATTTTGTCGCTGTAACAGCACGACGCCCGCGGCGTTCAGGTAGGGATCGTTGATGTAGGACGGCGCGCCGGCCGCGGTGCGGTAAGAGAGCTCTTCCATCTGGTCACCGTACAGGTCAGTGCGGCCATCGATCGACACCGGCTGTTCCGGCAGATACCAGGCGAGGAAGCCGCCCCAGTCCATGGTGTTGTAGAGCGGGCCGCGCGCAGGATGCTCCTTCAGGTAGTTAACCGCGTTGACCGGGAGTGTCTGCGCCATCGTCTGCTCGAGGCGCACGTCGTTGAAGTCGGTCTTCCACGCGGCCACCGCCAGGGTGATGACCAGCAGCACGGCGACGCCGGCGCGTTCCAGCCAGGAGTCGCCCGCATCAGGGAGAACGGCGTCGGCTGCGGCGTCGGCAATGCAGGCCGCGCCGGAGATGCAGATAAACCACGAGTCGCGCATGGTGCGAAAGGCGATAACTCCCGTGGCACAAAGCAGGATGAACTTGAACTGATCCACTTTCTTCTGCCGTCCGACGGCGAAGAAGGCGAAGGCCATCCACAGCAGGGTGACGTAGTGGCTGCCCACGCTGAAGTTCACCGGCTGCAACTCCATGATGATGTGATAAGCGACCTTCGACTGCGCGTAGCGCGTAACGATTCCGTAGAGGTGATAGCTGTACGGTGACAGGCAGGTCGCGAAGACACACAGCGCGAAGACGGTCATCAGCGAAGCGGCCGGGATGGTGCGTGGCTGCACCCAGTCGATCTTCTGGCCGAGCTTCCCAAGGATTTCCATCGACAGGTTCACGGCCATCATCAGGCCGACGGCGAACAGGCCGTAGATGAACTGGATGTGCAGGTTCGCCCACAGAAAAAATACCAGCGGCAGCCAGTACAGAAGCTTCTCGTTGC
>DATHQX010000128.1:0-53055 GCA_035482295.1 Verrucomicrobiia bacterium | reverse complement strand
GCAGCAAGGCCTGCATTGGCAGCTGAAGCCCGAGATACTCGCCATGGTGCGCCTGCAGTTGCTGAACCTGGCAGAGCCGTGGGGCAGCGTGGTACCGGCGGCCGACATCGTCTTCCTGCGCAATGTGCTGATCTACTTCGATATTGAAACCCGGAAGGCGATTCTCACCCGGCTGCGGCGCGTGCTGCGTCCCGACGGATTTCTTTTTCTCGGATGCGCGGAGACGACCCTGAACCTCGACCCCGGCTTTGCCGCGGTGCAGTCGGGCAACTATGTCTGTTATCAGTTAAAGGACCGGTGATGGCATGATGTCTGACATCGGCAAGGCCGACCTGGTGTCGGTGGTGGACGAGATCTTCGGCTCGATGGCGGGCCTGGAGTTGAGCGCCAGCCCGACACTGATTCCGTTCGACAAGGGCCGTGGCTACATTGTCTCGGCGGTACAGATTGTGGGGGACTGGCAGGGAGCGGTGCGACTTGACATCGATCTTGAGCTGGCGCGGCGGGCATGCGCGAATCTTGTCGGCCTGGAGCCAGGCGATCTTTCCACGCAGGACATTCGCGACGCTGCCGGTGAGCTGGCCAACATGACCGGGGGAAGCGTGAAAGCGATCTGCTCGCCCACCTCGCGGCTGTCGCTGCCATCCGTGGCCATGGGTCGCGACTTCGAATTCACGGTGTCGCAGGGGACCGTGATTCTGGAATCGTCGTTCCTGCATCCCAGCGGCACCTTGACGGTAAGCGTCATCGAGAAGCAGGGGTCTGGGCAGGCTTGAAGGACAAGCAGCCTGCATCAAGCTCACGATTTAAGAGTGGACGACCTTCGGCAGGTTCCAGTGGCGCCAGACGGCGACCACGCGCAACACGAAGCAGCTAATCGCCCCAACGAACGTCATCACCGTCGGAGGCAGTCCACCCTTCATGCCTGCGACCATGACTGCAGCGCCGGCCAGTGCCGCCACGGCGTAGATGTCGGAACGAAGCACCGTGGGCACTCGTGCCAGCAGCAAGTCGCGCACCGTGCCGCCACCGACGCCGGTGATGCCACCCATCAACACCGCCAGGAAAGGATGGATGCCGTAGTCAAGGGCCTTGGCCGCTCCGGCAACCGCGAACAGCGATAGCCCGGCGGCATCGACTACCACCAGAAAATTCTGCGGCACACGGCTCACATAGTTGTGCCAGAGGAAAACTGTCGCACCCGCCAGGAAAGCCACCGCCGGATAACGCCAGTCGCGAATCGCTCCCGGAGGAATCGCTCCGATCAGCAGGTCGCGAATGATGCCTCCGGCCAGCGCGGTGGCGAACGACAGCACCATCAAGCCGAGGAGGTCGAGCTCGCCCTGGATCGCAGCGGTCGCGCCTTCCACGGCAAAGACGAACGTGCCGATCAGGTCGACAGTCAGCAACAGTTTGGCCGAGTCGTATCTCACAGAAATTGTCCTTCGGGTGTCTCGCGAGGTGCGAAGGCAATGATCTTAGCATCCACGAGGATAGACCGGAGATGGGGGCGTGGGGGGTGGAGGCTGGGGTAATAAGGCCGCTGTCATCCGTAGGGGCACCCCGTGTGTTCCTCGATCAGTGCGATTCCAGAGTACCTGGCTTCGAGCAGAGATGTTGACGCTCTCCCGGTCTCACATGGCCTTCTACTCGACAGTAGTGCGCCTTTCGCGACATTGTGAGTCACTGATTTTTCCCTATCCTCGCGGCACGATTGTGGCTGGTGTCCCGATTGTCTCCTTCGTACAATCGGCCTACTTTTTTTGCGGATTGCTTTTCTCACGGAAGCAATTTCAACCGCAAAATCTGCGATTGGGTACAAAGGAGAAAGTATGAGTCGAAGACTAACTACGTCCTTGCTGATCATGATCGCTTTTGTGTCGATCATGAGTATTGTCTGTCAGGCTCAACAATCGCTGCTGACACGTCACGTACGTGAAGCAACGCTAACGGGACAGGCGGAGTATGTCGGACCGCTTCCCGCAACCCAGCCTATGCGCCTTGTCCTGGTTCTGCCTCTCCGCAACCAGGCGGCGTTAGATAGCTTCCTGCAAGAAGTTTACGATCCGTCCAGTGCGTCGTATCGCCGCTTCCTTACGGTGGACGAGTTCACCGCAAGGTTTGGTCCCGCACAGGCGGACTACGACGAAGTCATTCATTTTGCCGAGACGCACGGCTTCACGGTGGTTGGCACGTCCCGCAATCGCGTGAACCTGGATGTCACGGGAACGGTGGCGAGTATCGAGGGAGCCTTTCATATCACGATGGGTCTCTACAAGCTTCCCAACGAGGACCGCACCTTCTACGCTCCGGACAAGGAGCCCACGCTTGATCTTGCGGTGCAGCTGTGGCACATCTCGGGCCTGGACAACTACTCGATCCCGCAACCGCAATACGTCCGTCATGGGGAGCATCCTTTGGCGACGACCGGGTCCGGTCCTGGCGCGTCGTTCCTGGGCAGCGACATGAGAGCGGCGTATTACGAAGGAACGGCCCTCAACGGTAGCGGCCAATCACTGGGCTTGCTGGAGTATTACGGCACCGATCTCGCCGACCTCAACACCTACTATTCCAATGTCCATCAGACCAACAACGTTCCTGTCACTCTGTTGTCCACCGACGGAACCAGCACGAGCTGCGTCTATTCGCAAGGCTGCGATGACACGGAGCAGACTCTGGACATGACCCAGGCGCTGGGCATGGCCCCGGGGATGTCGAGCCTGGTGATGTACGTCGGATCGACCGATGCAGCCATCTTCAACGCGATGGCGACGCACAGTCCGCTGAACGCGCAGCTGAGTTCTTCGTGGACGTGGGCGCCGGCGGATCCCAACACCGACAACCCCTACTTCGAAGAGTTCGCGGCGCAAGGTCAGAACCTGTTCCAGGCGGCCGGGGACAGCGGCAAGTGGACATCGTCTTCCGAGATCTACCCGGCGGATGATGTGTATGTCACGTCGGTTGGCGGGACGGACTTAGACACAAGCAGTGCCGGTGGTCCTTGGAGTTCAGAGACCGCTTGGGTCGACGGTGGCGGCGGCATCTCGCCGGACAAATTTGCCATTCCTTCCTGGCAGACGACCGCGGCCAACGGCTGTTCCTCGTGCTCGAAGACCTATCGCAACGGCCCGGATGTTTCGGCTAATGCGAACTTCAGCTTCTACGTCTGTGCCGATCAAACGACGTGCACTGAGAACGAGTATGGTGGAACCAGTTTTGCCGCGCCCATGTGGGCTGGCTATCTGGCTCTCGTCAACCAGCAGGCTGTGGCTAACGGGAACCACACGGTCGGCTTCATCAATCCAACTCTTTACACGATTGGTGAAGGCTCGAATTACGACTCCGACTTCCACGACGTAACCAGTGGCAGCAACGGCTATTCGGCGACCGTGGGATACGATCTGGCGACCGGCTGGGGCAGTCCCAACGGAAGCGGACTCATCACCGCACTCGCGGGCGGCTCCGGCGGCGGTTCGGGATTCAGCCTTTCCGCTTCGCCGGCTTCGCTGACGGTGGCGCAGGGTAACGCTGGAAGCTCCACCATCACCAGTTCGGTGACGGGCGGCTTCAGCGGGACCATCGCCCTGTCTGCTAGTGGTCAGCCGAGCGGCGTGACCGTGACGTTCAATCCTACCTCGATTACAGGCGCAGGAACTTCGGCAATGACGGTGACCGTGTCCTCGTCTGCGGCACCCGGGACGTATGCCATCACGGTGAAGGGAACCTCGGGCAGCACAGTGGAAACTACAACGGTTTCGCTGACCGTGACCGGCACGAGTCCTAACTTCACCATCAGCGCATCGCCCACATCACTCTCAATTAGCCCGGGTAATTCCGGTCACTCCACCATCACCACGGTTATTTCTGGTGGATTTAACTCGGCCATCGCCTTGTCCGCGACCGGCCAGCCAAGCAGGGTCACTGTAAGCTTCAGCCCCAGTTCTATACCCGCACCTGGCTCAGGGTCTTCGACCATGACAGTCACGGTAAACAGAAGAGCGAGGACTGGGACTTACACGATCACGGTAAAAGGCACGGGTGGAGGCGTGACCCATACGACTGCCGTCACTCTGACTATCCCGTAGTGGCAGCGAGGCCTTTTGGCAACAGCTGCCCTCAGCGGTTTGCAAGAGGAAGCCCGGACCTTGAAGTCCGGGCTTTTTTTCACTGTGTCTATAGGAATGAGGCGTCGACAAGCAGCCATCTGCATAGGCTCTCTTGTCGCGGCCTGCACCTTACGCCAGGATCCCCATGCGCTTGCCTACGCGCTTCAGCGTCTCGAGCGCCTGGTCTAGCTCTTCCTTGGTGTGCGTCGCCGTTACGATAGTCCGGATACGCGCTTTGCCTTCCGGCACCGTTGGAAATGCGATGCCGGTTCCCATCACGCCTTCCTTGAACAGCTCGCGCGAGAAGTCCATCGTCAGCTTGCCGTCACCGATGATGATCGGCGTGATCGGCGTCTCGCTGGCCGGCGTGTTGACGCCGCCGATGTTGAAGCCCAACGCGCCCAGTTCTTTCTTCCAGTAGCGCGTATTTTCCCACAGCTGTTCCATGCGTTCGGGCTCCTGCTCCAACACATCGAACGCCGCGATGCAGGTAGCCGCAACGGATGGCGGATGGGAAGTCGAGAACAGGAAAGGCCGTCCGCGGTGATAGAGGAACTCGATGAGGTCGCGCGTGCCGCAGACATAGCCGCCGAGCGCGCCGATGGCCTTTGACAGCGTGCCTACCTGGATGTCGACGCGGCCATGCAGGTTGAAGTGGTCGATAGTCCCGCGGCCGTTGCGGCCCAGCACGCCGGAGGAGTGCGCGTCGTCGACCATCATGATGGCGCCATACTTTTCCGCCAGCGCGGTCAGTTCAGGCAGCGCGCCGATATCGCCGTCCATCGAGAAGACCCCGTCGGTGATGACCAGCTTGTGGCCGGGCTCGTTCTTCACCGATTCCAGCTGCTCTTCGGCGTGGGCAGCGTCCTTGTGGCGGAAGACCTTGATCTTGGCGCGCGACAGGCGGGCGCCGTCGATGATGCTGGCGTGATTCAGCTCGTCGGAGATGATGAAGTCTTCTTTGCCGAGAAGGGCTGAGACCGTGCCGGCGTTGGCGGTGAAGCCCGACTGGAAGACCACACAGGCTTCGACATTCTTGAAGCGTGCAATCTTCTCTTCCAGCTCCATGTGAATCTTCATGGTGCCGGCGATTGTGCGAACCGCGCCTGAGCCGACACCGTACTTCCTTGTAGCTTCGAGGGCGGCTTCGCGCAGCTTGGGATGCGTGGTCAGCCCGAGATAGTTATTGGACGCGAGGTTGATGACCTTCTTGCCGTCGAAGGTGCAGACCGCGGCCTGCTCGTCGTCGAGCACGCGCAGCTTGAAGTACGTGCCCTTCTGTTTCAGGTCGTTCAGTTGGTCGGTGAGATAGCTAAGAGGATTGGTGCGAGTAGCTGTAGCCATGAATTCAGCGTCTCCAATGGGACTGAATATTCTACCGCGCCGCGCTGGAAGCTGGCGTTGTGGCTCCGCACAGCAGGGAAGAGTCATGCGGCTCGTTAATGTCTGGATTCAACGCGATTCGGGATATCATTAGCCGCCAATATCGAAATCATTCCCGGATGTGAACTTCAAATTGCTCTTTCGAAAGCAGGCGCACTGTTGAAACGGAGAAGCTTTCTCAAGGACCTAACAGCACTGCCGCTGATGGCGGCGTTCTCGCAGCGCGTGCCTGCGCTGGCCAAAGCTCTGGCGTGGTCGCCCACTCCGTTCCGCCGGGTGCGGCCTTCCGATCGCGATTGGCCGAGCGCTGCCAGCTGGGAAAAACTGAAGCTACAGGTTGGCGGCCGGCTCGAGCCGGTGCAGTTCCCGCTCGCAGCGTGCCAGTCTTCGTTCGAAAGCGCTGGTTGCCAAGCTGTCGCGAAGAACATCAGGAATCCCTACTACGTCGGCGATCAGCCGGGGCTGACCGAGACGTCAGGCTGGGTCGATGCGTGGGTGTCGAAGCCGAGCGCTTACGTGGTCGCGGCAAGAACCGCCGACGATATCGCAGCTGCCGTGAATTTCGCTCGCGAGAATCGATTGCGATTGGTGGTCAAAGGCGGAGGCCACAGTTACCAGGGCACCTCGAATTCGGCCGACTCGCTGTTGATCTGGACTCGGCACATGGACGAGATAACACTGCACTCGGATTTTGTGCCGCAAGGATGCAACGTCGCACCGCGACCTGCGGTAACGCTCGGATCCGGCGTCATTTGGATGCACGCTTACGACGCCGTGATGACCAAGGCGGGAAAGTATGTTCAAGGCGGCGGCTGCACAACGGTCGGCGTTGCCGGCCTGGTTCAAAGCGGAGGTTTCGGCAGCTTCTCCAAGCATTATGGAAGCGTCGCTGCCAGTTTGCTGGAAGCCGAGGTGGTTACTGCCGATGGCAAGATTCGCATCGCCAACGCCTGCACAAATTCCGACCTCTTCTGGGCGCTGAAAGGCGGCGGTGGTGGCAGTTTCGCCGCAGTCACCAAAATTACGTTGCGCGTTCACGAGCTGCCCGCGACGCTGGGTGGCGCCGACTTCGAGGTCAAGGCAAACTCAGATGCCGCCTACCACCGACTTGTGCGGCAGTTCGTAGGTTTCTACAGCGAGAAACTTTTTAACGATCGTTGGGGCGAGCAGGCTCACTTCAGCGGAGACAACACGCTCGGCATCATGATGGTTTGCCACGGACTGAGTTCCGAGGAGACAAAGAATACCTGGAAGCCGTTTCTGGACTGGGTGCAGCAGTCCCCCGACTACTCATTCGTTGCGCCGCCCATCATTGGCGCGATTCCGGCGCAAGGCTGGTGGGACCCAGCGTGGCGGCAGGAGCATCATCAAGGCGTTTTCAAGTCGGATGACCGGCCCGGCGCTTCGGCGGGCAATGTCTGGTGGAACGGCGATGGCGGCCAGGTGAGCTGGACAATCTTCGCGTATGAATCGCAGTGGTTGCCGGCGTCATTGCTCAAGCAGGATTCGCAGGAGAAGCTGGCCGACGCGCTATTCGCCGGCAGCCGCATCTGGGACATCGAATTGCACTTCAACAAAGGCTTGGCTGGGGCGCCCGCTGAGGCGATCGCCGCTTCGCGCGAAACGGCCACGAATCCGGCGGTGCTGGACGCTTTCGCTCTGGCCATCATCGGCAGCGGCTCGGGACCTTCGTATCCCGGCGTTCAGGGCCACGAACCGGATGTAGAGCGAGCGCGAAAGGACGCTGCGGCAGTTGGCCGAGCGATGGGCGAGTTGCGCAAAGTCGCTCCTGTGCCAGGCGCGTACGTCTCGGAGAGTAATTTCTTCGAGAAGGACTGGCAGCACTCGTTCTGGGGAGCGAATTACCAGCGTCTGCAAAAGGTGAAGGCGAAGTATGACCCGGAGGGCCTGTTCTTCGTTCACCACGGCGTGGGCAGTGAGGAGTGGAGCGAGGATGGATTCACGCGCCTGCGCTGACGTACCTCGTGAAAGTCGTAACTTCGCTCCACACGGCAACGATGGGACATCTGGGGCGGCGTTGTGTCAGGCCCGGCTTCAGTCGTGTTGAATTGAGCCAGAAAAGAAGACGGCTTTAGCCGTTGCACAGCGTCTGCAGGGGCTAAAGCCCAACCTCTTCGAGAACGTTTTGCGGCACGACTGAAGTCGTGCCCTGACACAAAGCTCGCTTCGGCCGAGGTTTTCAGCAGCCTGTTAAGCCGTACCCTGACGCCAAGGCGCTTCAGAGAGCGAAATCACCCAACTAGTTGCGAAGGCGCTGAGGATTGTTCGCTGGCTACCGCGTGCCGTTCGGATACACCAGGATCTTGCTGGCTTCGCCGGTCTTCAGACGCTCCATGCCGCTGGCGAAATCCTTCATCGCGATCTTGTCGGTGATCACGGGATGCAGGTCGAGCTTTCCGGCCTTCAGTAGCGCCGTCATCTGGTACCACGTCTGATACATGCGGCGCCCGTTGATGCCCTGCACCGTCGCGCCCTTGAAGATGACTTCTTCGGCGAGGTTAAGCTCAACCATCTTCGAGGGGATACCCAGCAGCGACATGCGCCCGCCCAGTCGCAGGATCTTGAAGCCTGTCCGGATGGCTTCTGTGCGTCCGGCCATCTCGAGCACGACATCGACGCCGGTTCCACCGGTGCTGTCCATAACGATCCCGTACACGTCGTCCTTGGTGGGGTCGAGCACGAAGTCGGGGTTCATCTGCTTGGCGATCTTGCGGCGATGCTCGTTTACTTCGAGCGCGAAGATCTGCGTCGCTCCGCAGGCGCGCGCGACCGCGATGGAGAATAGTCCAATCGGGCCGCAGCCGGTCACAGCAACGGACTTGGCCGCGATGTCACCGGCAAGAACGGTGTGCACGGCGTTGCCCAGTGGATCGAGGATGCTGGCGTACTCCTCCGGAATCGACGGATCGAGCTTCCAGATGTTCGACTCGGGGATGACGACATATTCGGCAAACGCGCCGTTCGCGTCCACGCCGATGATCTTCACATGCTGGCAGATGTGGGCTTCGCCGGTGCGGCATTGCAGGCACTTGCCGCAGGCCACATGCATCTCGGCAGAAACGAAGTCACCTTCCTTCACGCTGGTGACTTCTTTGCCGACCGCTTCGACGATGCCGCAGAATTCGTGTCCGGGGATGAGCGGCGGATGGATGCGTCGCTGCGCCCACTGGTCCCACTCGTAAATGTGCAGGTCGGTGCCGCAGATGGAGGCCATCTTGACCTTGACCAGGACGTCGGACGGCCCGAACTGTGGTTTAGGAACTTCGAGAATCTCTGTGCCCGGCGCGGGCTTCGGCTTTACAACAGCAAGCATCGTATTCGACATGAAAATGGCTCTTTATCTCCCGCCGTCGCCACTTGCAGGCCAGCGGGCATCCGCCGATGAAACATGGTGCATGTCGCCCAGTGGGAATAAGAATCGGTGGGCAAACCATCAAGTTTAACACGCGGGTTGGTCACCTGTCGGTGAGCTAGGCGACGGCAATGACGTCGATTTCGACCAGCACATCCTTGGGCAGCCGCGCGACCTCGACCGTGGACCGCGCCGGCGGATTCTGGGTGAAGTAGCGGCTATAGACTTCGTTCATGTCGGCAAAATCGGACATGCTCTTCAGAAAGACTCCGCAGCGCACCACCTGCTGCATCGAACTGCCGGCGGCTTTCAAAATTCCGGAAAGATTTTGCAGCACGCGCTCGGTCTGAGCGGCCACATCGCCCTGAATCAGTTGCTGGGTGGCGGGATCGAGCGGAATCTGACCGGAGATAAAGACAAATCCATTAGCTTTGATAGCCTGCGAATAGGGCCCGATCGCCTTGGGCGCGTCGTTGGTTGCAATGGCTTCACGCATAAGTCCTCCGTAGAGCAACGCTCGATTGTCGCACAGGCGAAAGCGTGCGTGATGTGACCGTTTATGAGCTGTGTTGTTCACAATCCGAATTTGTTCGTCATCACCGGCGGCCCGGGAGCGGGCAAAACGACGTTGCTGCTGGAGCTGGAGAAACATGGAGCTGTGTGCGTTGCCGAGGTGGCTAGACAAATCATTCAGGAGCAGGTTGCGGCAGATGGAGATGCTCTGCCTTGGAGTAATCGCGAACACTACACTGGGCTCATGCTGGGACGATCCGTCGCCGGCTTCCTGGAGCACTGCGAAACATCGCGGCTGACGTTCTTCGATCGCGGCATTCCGGATGTGTTGTGCTACGCGCGGCTGATTGGGCTGCAGGAAGATAAAATCCGGAGCGCTTGCGCGCAATACCGCTACAACCGCCTGGTGTTTATTGCGCCGCCGTGGCAGGAGATTTACGCGACCGACAGCGAGCGTAAGCAGACTTTCGCTGAGGCAATGGAGACATACCGCGTGATGTCGAAGGCGTATCTAGAGTGCGGATATGAGCTGATCGAACTGCCACTAGTGAGGGCGCTGGAGAGAGCGGAGTTCGTGATCGATAAGCTTCGCACGGGTGTCGCCGGCTGAAGCCGGCTCGGATCTACTAGAGCGTTTGTCGGCACGACTGAAGCCGTGCCCTGACACAAAAGCGAAACCCCAGCCTGGATTTCGATCAAGCTGTGCGCATCAAATCAAGCTGCGAACCAATGAAGATTGTCATCACAAGGAGATCTTTAGATCGACGAGGGATCTGCTTCTTTTGGCGCTGGAACGCTGCCGACTGGCTGAACCGCACTTATCGCCATTTCTACATTGCGGCACGCCTGGAGGCGTGCTCCACCCACTCACTTCTTCGCAAACTTCAGTCCCAGAATTTCCATCGCCTCTTCTAGCGCAGGATCGTCGGCGGTGACCCTCTTGCTCTTGGTGCGATGGATGCGGCAGGGCTCAAAGAGCGCCCAGTTCTCAAGGTTGTGACCGTAGCGCGAACGGTAGTAAACGCCCGCGAGACCGATCTCGTAGACGATGCGCGAGACTAGTTGCGTCAGCGTGCGGGGCGAGGAGTTCTGCAGTGCCGAGGCATCGAGGTCGCGAAGGCCGAGACGCAGGCAATCGGACACCAGCTTGCGGCGCAGCAGGGCGATCCATTCTACGGCGTAGATGTCAGCGTAATTGCCATCTGCTGCAGCCGTGCCGATAACGCGATTCTCACACCAACTCAGCGGCACTTCGCCGACGGGCAGAAAGTCATCGTCGCCCTCGATCTCCTGCAACTCTTCCAGCAGCGTCAGGTCTGGACGGAAGCGTGCCAGTGTCTCGACGTAACACGATACTTCCTGACTGGCGGCGTAGAGCACGCGGTAGTCGCTTTCGGGATCGTCGAAGCGATTGCCGAAGGTGCCGTCTTTGGCGCGCGACCAGTCGGGTAGCTGCCACGCATCGGGATAGCGCGCCACGCGATAGACGGATTGTGTTGGTGTCCGGAGCTCCAGCGCCAAAGCTATCCCCCGGCGATGAAGGCGCGTGCGGCGGCGAGCACCTCCGGCGCGACCACCGCTAGGTCGCCCTCGCGCAGCAAGCGAAGAGGAACGCGGTCGCCGAGCTCGGGGTTCACACCCATCAGCCAGGCCTGGATGACCTGCGGCGGGTCATGGTCCAGCAGCGTGCGTACGACCTGAAACGTCAGCCGCAGACGCGATTCGACATCGCCATACGGCTGGCTGCCCGAGATCCAGCGCTCAACGGCGCGCACGTCCTTGACGCCCGCCACGTAGGCGGTGAGCTTGCGACCGACCGCGTCGGTCAGGCGTGCGACCAGGTCCGGAAACTTCAAGTTCAGCGACTCCCGGTGCGCCAGCAATCCGGGACGCGGCAGCGCCTTGCTTGCCACAGCAACTCCTCGAACAGCGCGTTTACGGGGACTATGATGCAGAGATATCACCTCAAAAAATCTATTAAATCACGATTAATTCACGTAACAATCTCATATTCGCACATAACCAAGCACCTTGTAAGCGAATGAAAAGCGAAAATAGAGGTATCAAATTCGATTCCTCAATCACGATGTCGGTCGAAGAACCGACTGCAACGGTATATGACGGGTTCCTGCAACTTGGAAGTAGTGAAACCAGAACGAGAGATAGAGACGCGAGTTATCTGGATTGCGCAGGTCGATCATAATGGGAGCCAGGTTTTCAGCGTCGATATGCCCATAGAATCGCTGCATGCCACCGCGGCGGTTTCCGCGATGATCAAAGAATTCGTATCGAGCTTCCGACTTCACAATCGATTGAATGCGAGCCAGGCCACTGCAATTGCTCTTCAGAATCCTGCGTTCGTGCAGCCATCGCATCGCGATGTAAAATGCGGCGGCTGAAAGGGCGATGGAGAAAATTACCGGAAGCGGATTCTCCGAGCCGCTCACAACCCAGTGAAGGCCCACCGCAGCCCATATCCCATAGCTCATGAGAGGAGCAGCTGCCAGCAACCACAGGTTTCGCATGTGCACTCGATAGGCGACGCCCAGAGGAAAGTTTTGCGCGGGAACTCCGTCCACTGTGAAAACGTTCTGACCATCCCCGAGCGGCGGGACAAGTACCCCACACGCGGGCGGAAGACGATAGCAAAAACCCGCCACGACGATGACCAGGGGAAGAGCAGCCGATACGCTAACCACGACGCGAGAGTTAAAAACGAGCGGATGACTAGCTTCAAGATTGTTAACGCCCGCGATCCACGCGATATAGAGCACCGTGCGGAGGATGGGGCCTATGTCGTTCGACTGCCTCATTGAGGCGCACGATACGCCGTGCTGCTACTCGGCGCAACGGTAAGAAAGTACCTAGGGGCGCGTGTCCGGAACCGTGATCTCGCGGAACATGTAGGGCAGGGCTTCGGAGACGATCATCGCCACGACGATCAGCACGCCGCCGAAGGCCTGTTGCGTCGACATCGGCTCCTTCAGCCAGAAGACGCTGAGCAACGCCGCCGTCACCGGCTCAATGCAGAAAAGCACCGCGGCTTCGGCCGGACCCAGTTGTGTTTGCGCGCGCGATTGTCCCCAGAAGGCGAAGACGGTCGAGCCCAGCGCGAGATAAATCGTGGGCACGATGACGTTCACCTTGCTCAGCATCTGCGAAACGTTTTGATAACCGAAGGGCGCAGGCAAGAACGCCGTCACCAGCACGGAGATGATTCCGGCGACGATAACCTGCGAGCTGGCCAGCAGCCAGGCGTCGGTTCGGCGCGCGAACTTGCCCATCAGGATCAGGTGGATGGCGCAGAGGAAGGCGCAGAGCAGCGTCTCCACGTCGCCGCGATTCCAGCCCGACCACCAGCCGCCGGGCAGGTGCACCAGCAGATAAAGGCCAAACGTCGCGATGACCGTGCCGATAGCGGTGGTGAGCTTGATGCCCTGTCCGACGACCACCGCGATCAGCGGCGTGAACAGCACGTACAACCCGGTGATGAAACCGGACTTTGCCGTGGTGGTGAAGCGCATGCCGTCGGTCTGCGACCAGAAAATGACGGCGAGGATGATGCCGAGCCACAGTCCGTCGAGCACGCCGCGCCTAACAATGCGGATGCTCTTAGCTCGAAGAATGATGGCAAAGACCACCCCAGCCAATAGGAAGCGCAGGCTCATCAGTGCGCCGACTGAAATGCCGGTCTCGAGCGCAAAGCGCGTCATGGGAAAGCCGAATCCCCAGACCACTGCCGTCGACGCGATGAGCAACACGGCGGTGGTGTGTGAGACCGGAACGGGATGGGGTCGGTCGGAGGACATCAGAACTTGGTGGCTGCGTTATCCATCCTATCGTGAGAGAGAGGCAGAGCCGGTTTGCGATACGGGATAGATGAAATGCGGGTCGATGGGCTAAGCTGCGGTCCCGAATGGAGCGGCTCAAAGTCCAACGCATTGCGTCATCACTACAAGCGAGGAGAAACCTGTGAAGGCATGCGTTGTTGCTGTGTTGTTCTGTTCTTTGGCCTTAGCCGCTTTCGCCCAGGACTGTCGCCGCGTGCTGGGACAACAGTCGGCGGATGCAGCATCGATTAAGCGCGTGGAGCGGGCGTGGACAGAAGCCTTCCTCCACGGCGGCACTGACTATCTGCAATGCCTGCTGACTCAGGATTATGTGAGTGTTTCTGCGAAGGGCGTGCCTCACGACCGCTCGGCGATCATTGGCTTTGCCGAGAAGAACAAAGGGAAGGATACGCCGATGCCGTCGCTTCCCGATCCGACAATACAGATTTACGGCAACACCGCGGTTGTTCAATCCGATTCACCGGCAGCGCCCGACGGCAAGTATCCCGCGATGTATTCGTCCGATATCTTCGCCTTCCAGGATGGCGCCTGGCACGCCGTGTACTCGCAGCACACCGCGAAGTCGAACGATTAAGAGCTATGGCTAGCAAATCGCTCAGCGCAGACTTTATGCGCATCGCCATTTTCTTGTGTCTGGTGGCATTCCCAGGTTTCGCGCAGGATTGTCATTCTGTGTTGGGACGGCAAGCCGCCGATACAGCATCGCTACAGCAGGTGGAAGAGCGGTGGAACGACGCCTTCCTGCACGGCCATGCGGACTATCTGGAATGTTTGCTGGCTGCGGACTACCTGAGCGTCTCACCCAAAGGAACGCACGACCGGATATGGGAACTCGACCATGCCCGAAAGAATCAGGGGAGCACCGCACCGATTCCGGAGACGCCGGGCATGATCTTTGAAGTCCACGGCAACACCGGCGTTATGCGGCTCTTCAAGCCAGCTTCGCCTGATGGCAAACAGCCTGCCCAATACATGGCCGACATCTTCGCCTTTCAGGAGGGTGCATGGCGAGCAGTCTATTCGCAGCACACACTGGTCGAAGCCGAAAACAATTCAGCGAAATAGCGGCTACTTCGACTTCTTGTCGGAGTCGCTGTCTTTGGGTAGCTGGACATAGACCAGGCTAAAGCGGGTGCCTTTCGGTTCAGGCTTGTCGATGCCTACGATGCGAAACTCGTGCGGCGTACCGGCCCGAAGCTCGTCACCTTTCGTGTCGCTATGTCCATTGATTTGAACGTTGCCACCATGATTGTCCGAACAGCTCAGCCCGCTTCGAGTGACGGTCATCGAACCGACGGGCTTGCCGTCTTTGCACTCCAGCACCTCGCCGTAACGTGAAAGGGGCTTGCGGTAGAAGGACAGCACCTGTGAGGCGGAGTCGCTGGTGATGTAGTTGACGCCCATCAGGCGGAAACTGGAATCGCCGAAGGTGTAGCCAAGGTTGAAGGTCGCGTCGTTGTCGGAATCCTTGTAGAGCGCCGCACCCGGATAACCGGGCAGGCCGACCTCGGAGGCGCTCGCCTTGTCGTTAGCGTGCAGTTCGATTCCAGAGCTCTGAGCGAAAGCGCCAGTGCCACCACACAAGCCGGCTATAAACAAAAGCAGGGTTCGAGATAGAAAAATATGCCGCATATTCATGCAAGTCCTCTTCGTGACTGCAGGAACATACGGCGTCGTGACCGAAAAAGTTCCGTTGCCGAGCAGCTACAGCGTCGCGCTCTTGCTGTCGATCAACTCTTTCACGCGCTCGACGAATACCTCGACCTTGACCGAGCCTTCGCCCTTTTCCTGACCGCGGACGCGCACGTTGACCTCACCAGCCTCGGCTTCCTTGTCGCCGACGACGATCTGGAACGGCACTTTCTGCATGGCGTGCTCGCGGATCTTGGAGTTCATCTTCTCGTTGCGTGCGTCGACGTGCACCCGCACACCGGCAGCCTTCAGCTTCTCGCCGACTTCGTTCGCGTAAGCGTGATGCTTTTCGCCGATGGGCACGACAACGACCTGCGTTGGCGACAGCCACACCGGGAACGCTCCGGCGTAGTGCTCGATGAGCACACCGAAGAAGCGCTCGATTGAGCCGTAAAGCGCGCGGTGCACCATCAGCGGCTGATGGCGCTTGCCGTCTTCGCCAACGTACTCCAGGCCGAAGCGCTCGGGCAGGGTGAAGTCGAACTGGACAGTCGAAAGCTGCCACAGGCGGCCGATGGCGTCAACCAGCTTGATGTCGATCTTCGGCCCGTAGAATGCGGCTTCGCCGGGAATGGTTTTGTACTCGATGTTGCCCCGCTTCAGCGCCTGTTCCAGCGAGCGCTGCGCCAACTCCCACTGATCGTCGCGTCCGGCGTAGGTCTTGCGGTCCGCTGGATCCCAGGTCGAAAGCTCGACCTGAAACTTATCGAAGCCGTAGGTGTGCAGCGTGGCCAGGGCGAAATCGATGCAGCCGACGACTTCGTCCTCGATCTGCTCCGGAGTGCAGAAGATGTGGGCGTCATCCTGGGTAAAGCCGCGAACGCGCAGCAGTCCGTGCATTACGCCAGAGCGTTCGTAGCGATAGACAGTACCCATCTCGCCCAGGCGGACCGGCAGGTCGCGATACGACTTCAGCGAGTCGCGATAGATGAGGATGTGGAACGGGCAGTTCATCGGCTTCATGCGATAAACCGCGTCGTCCAGCTCCATCGGGGTGAACATGTTCTGCGCGTAATAGCCCTCGTGGCCTGAGGTCTTCCACAGATCGACGCGCGCCACATGCGGAGTGTGGACCAGCGAGTACCCGCGTTTCAGATACTCGGTGCGCATCCAGTCTTCCATCTCCTTGCGGATGAGGCCGCCCTTGGGATGCCAGAAGATCAATCCCGGCCCGGCCAGCTCCTGGATGGAGAACAGGTCGAGCTGCTTGCCCAGGACGCGATGGTCGCGCTTCTTAGCCTCTTCGAGTTTGTTCATGTACTCGTCGAGGTCTTTCTTCGAGTAGAACGAGGTGCCGTAGATGCGCTGCAGCTGCGGATTCTTCTCGTCACCCAGCCAGTAGGCGCCGGCAATGTTCAGCAGCTTGAACGCCTTGATCCGCCCGGTCGACGGAATGTGCGGCCCGCGGCAAAAGTCGGTGAACTTGCCGGTCTTGTAGATGGAGATTTTCTCATCGGGCTGGGTGAACTGCTCGATAAAGTGGCACTTCATGAAGTCGCCTTCGGACTTGAAGCGCTCCAATCCTTCCTGGCGAGGCAGGAACTCGCGCGCGTAGGGCAGGTCCTGCTTCACCAACTCCTGCATCTTCTTCTCGATAGCTTCGAGATCTTCGGTGGTGAAGGGCTTCTCGCGATAGAAGTCGTAGAAGAAGCCGTTCTCGGTCGCCGGGCCGTGGCCGAGCTTGGTCTCGGGAAAAAGCTCGAGAACCGCGGCAGCCATCAGGTGGGCGGACGAGTGACGGAAGACTTCGAGGGCCTCGGGATCGCGTTCGGTCAAGATACGCAGCTCGGTATCCTGCTCCAGCGGACGCGCCAAGTCGACCAGGCTGGCGCCGTCGTTCTTCGCCGGCTGAGCCGCGGCAGCTCCGGTAGTTTCGGACGGCGGATGGTGGCCGTTGCCGCCGTTGGACGACAACGGCTTCACCTGAGCAGCCAGCGCGGCGTCGGCCAGACGCGGGCTGATGCTTTTGGCGATATCGAGGGCGGTGGTCCCGCTGGGCACGTCTTTGACGCTGCCATCGGGCAATTTCACATGAATGGTTTCAGCCATGATCAAAACCTATCTTTAACCTTTGCGAGGCGCTTTAAGCGCGCCCACGCGATAACGGTAGAGCGGACCTTCAGGTCCGCGTCGGCGGATGCCACTTGTTTAGACTCTGCAACTGGCTGAACGCAGGCCTGAAGGCCTGCTCTACCCGAATCATTGAGTCTATCGGAGGTAAGAAGCCGAGGGCAATGACGAGCCCGTCGCAGCCTCGCCCGGACGCGAAGCTTAGCGGGATGTTCGCTGGCGGCGCGCGCGCACTTCCAGCACCGCGGAGCCAACCAGCGCGACGGAGCCGATCAGGATGGCGACCGGGATAGCGACATGTCGGTAGGCGTTGGTCATATCAATCTGGTGGCCGCCGACCAGTCCGTACAGCAGCGTACCAATAATTCCGAGTAGCAGCCCGGCACCCATTCCCGCCGCGGCGAATAAGAACGCCGTGACAAGCACCCGCACCGTCGACGTGAAAGCGATCGAGAACTTGGTGCGGTGGGCGGGCACGGTGGCGCTGTACGTCATACTCACTACGATTCTAGCCGCTAAAGGTCGCTCTGTCAGGTCGGCCTACGTTATTGATTGGACCTGAGTTTGTTCTCGTCTTTTGCAATCAGAGCGCATTGCCTGGTGGTTACGGAAAAGATCGCGCGCTTATTGGAATAGCTCTACCCCAGTTCCGTTCATGACTGAGGAGCCATCCAGCATCTCCGGATGAACAACTTTGCCTGATGCACGGAACACCGCTGGCACGGGGCGCCCGCGTTCCAGACGGAATACCGTAGTGTCGGAGGTGTAGGCGCCCATATGACAACGCCCATATGACAATAAGACACGAGCGCCACTGGGAAACCGATGTCGGCGGTGTTCATAACTGCGATCCCCCTGCTGTTTTCGTCGCAATCGGAATACCGACCGCCGAGAGCCTTCTCCATCTGAGTCGCCAACGCCTTCCAGTCGACTCCATTGGTCTTTGCCTGCTGCGTAAATCCGCTGGCAGAGCAGATCCCGCAAACGAACGCCATCTGTGCGGCCAGCGTTTGCGTCCGCCGGGTCAAGCTCTTGTGGTGATCCATAGATACCTGTCCTTCTGGCAGAGCTATAGCACAAACCGCAGATTCAACAATGCCTTCTTGGGAGTTTTCGCATCCGGAGGCGAAGCCGGGAAGAAAAGCCACCCTGTTGCCAGTGCGTTACAATCAGGTATTAATGTCCTCGACTTCCCAAGCTGTAACTCGAACCCCGGCCGAAGTAGTTCGCATGGCGCCTGTGACCCAGGCGAACAACGGCATTTGCTACTCGGTGATGGGGGAAATTACCAACGGCATCACAGACCTGGATCGCATGGTCAACGCCGCGCCGCGCACGATTGCCGCTGCGCTGAATCGCAAGGCTTATTATTTCGTTCCCCTGACGCTGAACCTGGGCGACGACACCATGATCGCCGACCGCTATGACGTTCAGCTGTCCGACAGCGCGGTCTGCCACCGCGACCAGACGCTTGGCGACTCGCAGTGCGTGTTCATTTCCACCCGACTGATGGAAGACAGCTTCGCCATCGCTTTCGAGTTCTTCATCAATATCGGCCACAACTTCGTGGACCGCGTAGGCGTCTCGCAGGAGTTCGCCGACCTGGTATGGAAGCAGGTGGAAGGCCGGGTGCGTGGCGAGACCTCGCTCGACGCCTATGAACTGCGTAAGGTCGCGACCACCAGCGGTCCCGAGGCTGAGAAGGCCAAGCATGAATATCTGCTGGCGGTCTTCGCCGACTCGATCGCCGTCTACATGCTGTCGCTCTTTCTCGACGTCGACTACCAGGACCTGCGCGAGCGCGATTACCCGCTGCTGGCCCCCGATGCGCTGGCCGAGCGCCTGCGCAAGGTGAACGAGCTGTTCCCGCCAAATCCAGGATTTGAGTTCGCCGTGTACCACCGGAGAAGGCAGTAGTACAGTGGCCGGTGGCCAGTTATCTCCCCTAAAGGTTGTCATCCCGACCGGAGCGAAGCGGAGTGGAGGGACCTGCGGTTTACCTCTGCCGGTAAGGTTCGCTCGCCATTTACAATGACCGCGTGATCGCACACTTGCGCGGCCGTCTCATCGCCAAGCATCCCAATCAGGCCATCGTTGAAGCCGGAGGCGTCGGCTACGACGTAGTCATTACGGTTCCGGCATTCTCTGAACTGCCGGCGACGGGAGCGGAGGTCGCCTTGCACATCCACACCCATGTACGCGAAGATGCGCTGGCGCTCTATGGGTTTCTGCGCGCAGAAGAGAAGCAGCTCTTCGAGAAGCTGATCACCGTCAGCGGTATCGGACCGAAGCTGGCCATCACCATCCTCAGCGGCATGGCGACCTCCGATATGGTGGGAGCGATCCGCGGCAACGATCTGGCGCGGCTCACGAAGATCCCCGGCATCGGCCGCAAGACCGCTGAGCGCATGTGCGTCGAGCTGCGCGACAAGCTCGAAGGCTTTGGCGAAGTGCAGGCCGTGGTGAGTCATTCCGCGGCCGAAGAAGACGTCATCTCCGCACTGACGAACCTTGGCTACCAGCGCGGGCTGGCCGAGAAGGCCGTCGAGCGGGCTGTGCAGTCGGCGGGCCGTGAAAACTTCGATGCGATGTTCCGGGCAGCACTGGGGGCGCTCTCGAAATAGACTCCGCGGCTTTTTCGGACCTGCGCTATTGCTTCCGCGCTTTAATCTGATAATTAGCAACCTTGACTACGCATCCGACTTGCATCACGCCAGGCCGTTGCGGTTTGAACGGGCAGAACTCGAAGTCTCCATATACTTCGACATCGAAACTGGTAAGCGTGTCTTCCAGGACTTTGGGCATCGGAGCGCCATCGCGCACACCCAGCAACCTTTTTGTGCCGGCGACCCAGATTCGCCGCGTCGGATTTCCATTCCAATTCGAGACCCTTCCGTGAACCGAATAGCATGCGGCTACCACACGCGAGTCGTTTCGGCAGGATAGATTTTCCGTATCGGAGGCAAGTGCGAAGGGAGCAAAGGCAAGCGTAAGTTGGAGTAGCCAGAAACCTCGCCTCATCGATCTCATTTGCTTCCTCCAGGCCTGCCGTGTCCAGCGTTCCGGCTTTGCCGTACTATAACCCCGTGCGCGAGACGGTCCTCCGTTACATCAACGAAAAAGCTCTTCTGCACGCGGGAGATCGGGTCGCCGTGGCTGTATCTGGCGGCGCGGACTCGGTCGCGCTTCTCCGCGTCCTGCTCGGGCTACGGGCCGAGCTGGGGATTGTGCTGTCAGTTGCGCACTTCGATCACCAGCTCCGCGGTGAACAGTCGGCTGCGGACGAGGCATTCGTCGCTGAACTGGCGAAGGAGAACGGCCTGGAGTGCTTCGTTGGGCGAGCGGATGTTCGCGAGTACGCGTTGACGTCGAAGCTCAGCATCGAAGCCGCCGGGCGCGAGCTGCGCTATCGCTGGTTTGGCGACTTAGCAGGAGAGCAGCGGCTGGATGCCATCGCGACGGCGCACACCCTGGATGACCAGGCCGAGACGGTGTTGCTCAAGTTTCTGCGGGGAGCGGGGACAAGGGGACTGGCTGGGATTTATCCCGTGGTCGATTTACAACGCGACATGACGCTCGAGTGGAGGAACGAGCAGATCCCTCGCTCCGCTCGTGATGACAACAACCTTCGGGAGAGCGCTGATGAATCCTCTGGAGGCGTGCCGAACAACGATGGTCGTGTAGATCGCATCGTCCGCCCGCTGCTGTGCGTATCGCGGCAGGAGGTCGAGGCCTACCTCGCTTCGCTCGGCCAGCAGTGGCGCGAGGATGAGAGCAACCTGGATCGCCGATTCCTGCGCAACCGTGTGCGGCACGATCTACTGCCGTTGCTGGAGCGCGAGTTCAATCCCAACATCCGCGAGGCGTTGAACGACGCGGCTGAGATTGCGCGCGCGGAGGACGAGTATTGGCAAGATCAGGTTGAGCACGAGCTAACCGGCCGAGCACAATGCGACGCTCTCAACCTCAAGAGCTTTAACCAGCTTCCGCTCGCCCTCCAGCGCAGGCTGCTGAAGGTTTTCGCCGAGCGCAATGAGTTGACCCTCGACTTCAAGCACATCGAGCATCTGTGGCTATGCGCGCTGGGTGAGCTTTCCAGAACAGAGCTGCCCGGCGGACTAATCGCCGCCCGCGTCGGCGAAGAGCTATCGATCCAGCCACCGGAGGCGCAGCCCACAATCACCTCTTACTCCTACATCTTGCCCATTCCTGGCGAGCTGACCATTCCGGAACTCAGCCTAAACATTCGCGCCTACGTGGTCTTGCCAGAATTCGCCAAGGAAGCTCCGCCGGGCGAGCTGCTCAGCCTCGATCTGGTCGGGCCTGAGTTGACCGTCCGCAACTGGCTTCCGGGAGATCGCTTTCGCCCGGCGCACAGCCGCTCGGACGAGAAGCTGAAGCGGCTCTTCTTGGAGAAGAAAATCCCAGCCGAGCAGCGCCCAAGCTGGCCGGTCGCTCTATCGGGAAACGACATCGTCTGGGTGCGAAGCTTCCCGGTTGCCAACTCCCACCGCTGGCGCGCAGACGGTGAAGCCCTGCGGATTGAAGTGGTTGCGAGCACGGAGGGTTAGAGTCCACCGTCGACTCCTCACACAGCCACCAACGCGCCGGTTACTGCAGGGGAGGTCGTAACCTCCCTCACGTCTTGCAGCGTGGTGCGTCCAATCTGTGGCTAACGACGCAACGAAGATGCCTGAGGATTGCTGCTTTCCCAGACCGGTTAAGGTGCCGCCACTAAGATCATTTTTTGTACAAGTCTTTCGTGCCGTTCTGTTTAGCTGCGAGTTACAATCAGTAGTGCGCCGGAATTTGGTATCCGGCGGGTGCGAGCAGCATCTATACGAAGGACACGTGTGCGTGTCGGGCTGCTAACCACAGGAGTTTTTAGTGAATTCGACGGTCAAGACGGTCGTCTTCTGGCTCGTGATTGTGTTATCCGGCGTCCTGCTCTGGCAGGTCGTCAAGAACACCAACTCGGGCGCGAAGGACAAAGACCTCACCTTCTCAGAGTTTCTCTCTCAAGTGGACCAAGGCAACGTCACCGAGGTGACGATCATTGGGCAGGAGGTCCACGGCAAGTTCAAGAACGATAAGGCGAGCTTCCATACCACCATCATGTCTGGCTACACCGACATGATCAAGGAACTGCGTGACAAGGGTGTGAACATCACCGTCAAGGACGCGCAGGGTGGAGGTTGGCCTACATGGTTGCTTAATCTCGCGCCGTTCATCCTATTGGGTGCGCTATGGTTCATCATGATCCGCCAGATGCAGACTGGCGGCAACAAGGCGCTCTCGTTTGGCAAGAGCCGCGCGCGCCTGCTTTCCATGCAGCAGAAGAAGGTGACGTTCAAGGACGTCGCCGGCGTGGATGAAGCCAAGGAAGAACTCAAGGAGATCATTGAGTTCCTGCGCGAGGCGCAGAAGTTCCAGAAGCTGGGCGGCCGCATTCCGAAAGGCGTGCTGCTGGTCGGACCTCCGGGAACCGGCAAGACCTTGCTGGCTCGTGCTGTTGCCGGTGAAGCCAACGTGCCGTTCTTCAGCATCTCTGGTTCGGACTTCGTAGAAATGTTCGTCGGCGTTGGCGCAAGCCGCGTCCGCGACCTCTTCGAGCAGGGCAAGAAGAACGCCCCGTGCATCATCTTCATCGACGAAATCGACGCTGTCGGCCGTCATCGCGGCGCTGGTCTTGGCGGCGGACACGATGAGCGCGAACAGACGCTAAACCAGTTGCTGGTCGAAATGGACGGCTTCGAGTCGAACGAAGGCGTGATCCTGATCGCCGCGACCAACCGTCCCGATGTGCTTGATCCGGCGCTGTTGCGTCCTGGCCGCTTTGACCGCCGCGTAGTGGTCTCGCGTCCCGACGTTCGCGGCCGCGAGGAGATCCTGCGCGTCCATACCCGCAAGATTCCCATCAATGACGATGTGGATTTGGGCGTACTGGCCCGCGGCACACCGGGATTCTCGGGCGCTGACCTGGCCAACATGGTGAATGAGGCTGCTCTGGTGGCCGCGCGTCAGAACCGTAAGACGGTGTTGATGTGGGACTTCGAGCAGGCAAAGGACAAGGTGCTGATGGGCGCCGAGCGCAAGTCGATGCTGCTCTCGGATGAGGAGAAGAAGGTTACCGCGTATCACGAGGCCGGCCACGCGTTGGTCGCTGCCATGCGTGAGCATGCTGACCCGCTGCATAAAGTTACGATCATCCCGCGCGGAATGGCGCTGGGCGTGACCATGCAGTTGCCCATCGACGACAAGCACACCTACACGCGCGACTACCTGGAAACGCGGCTGGCCATCATGATGGGCGGCCGTATCGCCGAGGAGTTGTTTCTCAACACCATGACCACTGGTGCCGGTAACGACATCGAGCAGGCGTCGGACCTGGCGCGCAAGATGGTTTGCGAGTTTGGTATGTCGTCGCTCGGGCCGATCACTTTCGGCAAGAAGGAAGAGCAGATCTTCCTGGGCCGTGAGATCAGCCAGCATCGCGATTTCAGCGAGGAAACGGCGCAGAAGATCGACGCTGAGGTTCGCCGCTTTGTGGATGACGGGTATAACTCGGCGCGCCACATCCTCGAAACCCATCGCGACGTGATGGAGAAGATCGCGATGGCGCTGTTGGAGCGTGAAGTCATTGATGGCAATGACATCAACTTGCTGATCGCGGGCAAGGAGCTTCCGGCGCGCGTCAATCCGAATTCGCCGCCTCCGGTGAAGGATGACGTGCAGCAGGTGCTGAAGCCGGCTCCGGGGCAGCAGCCGAATGTGGCTCCGGGAGAGCGTCCGGCGCAGGCGTAAAGCGGCGGCAGTTGGCAATTAGCACTTGGCAATTAGCCAAAGCAGAGGGCGGCCTTCACGGCCGCCCTTAGCTTTGCTGAGCTCAGTCTGTTCGAGTGACGCCGTGCCACTGATGAATTGTCATCCTGAGCGGAGCGCCCGCTTTTGTTTTTCCGCCGCCGTTCTTGCGGCGGGCGGGCGCGGAGTCGAAGGATCTACGGTTCTGTGGCGCCGCTTGCATGCGTGAGCTGCCATCTGGACTTTGATTCGCTGACTTCAGTCCGGAAAACGATCAAACGAAAAACCCCGCCCAAGCAAAACCAGCTTGGGTGGGGCACCCTCTTGAGTTTTGACTGACAACCGAATGCTGACAGCTGCTTTTTTACTTCCTTACCATCAGCCGGTTCTCAATCCCCAGCGTGCAATCGGGATTGACGTTCTGAACGTAGATATCGTTCTCGCCGTTGCGATCGTCTTCCCACGCCAAGGCTGTGAGTCCTGAGGATGCCAGGCCGGCAGCCAGACGCGACTTGTCCGACGACGCTGTCGACACCCCAAACTGCGGACAGACCGTCGCGCCAGTGCCATCCAGCTTGGTCGCCTGAATCGTGCCGGAGCCGAAACCGGGCGAATCGTTCCAGAAGACCAGAGCGCCGGTGCCGATCTGTACGTTCGTGATGAAGTCACGCGTGTTGCCGTTCATCGGCACGATGGTCAATCCACTGTCGCTCCACTGACGGGCGCCTGCCGAGTTGAACTTCTGTCCCGAAACGCCGCTCATGTCCTGCAGCTGGTCCTGCTCGGTCCAAAAGAGAAACGTCTCCTGCGTCGTCGGATTGTAGGAAGCCGACGGCTCGACCTGTATGTCGTTGGTGTTCGTCGAACCCAGCGAACCATTGTGTGGGAAGGCTTCCGTGCCGTTGCTCAGGATGTGCTGCGCGAAAGACTGGAGCAGCGGGCTGCTCGAGTACCACGAGAACACCGCTCCGCCGTTGCCGTCGTAGGTGAAATAAGGGAATTCGCCGAACTGGAGCGAGCCACCATCGTAGATGTGAACGTGTCCGGAGCCCCACATCACCTGGCCGCTGGAAGAGATTTTGTTTGCATATAGGTAATTGTTGCTGCCGAAGCCCTGGTTGCGCACGAACGAGACGATCACCGAACCGTTATCAGCGGCGTGCAGGTCGGCCAAAGTGTAGTTGTAATTCGGCTCCTGCAAGGTGATCCCATAGTTGAAGACGTTATTACCGACCCAGGTCGGAAGGCCCTGCGGATTCAGCCGCTGCAGCACGACAGCGTTGTTCGCCGTCCAGCCGACAACGACATATCCATCGCTGGTCACTGTGACCTTGGGGACGTTGTAGGAAGCCGTACCCCAGGTGAGCGGCACGCCCAACGGACCCCAGATCGCCTGGCCGGTCGGGCTCATCTTGGCGGCGGTGATCTGCGGATTGTTGGGATTTCTGCGGTCGTCCTGAAACGCCAGCAGCGCATTGCCGTTGGCATCGATGGCCAGACCGTAATCTTGGGTCGAGCTGAGACCGAGCTCCGCGACCTGCACGCCGTCATGCGGAAACTGCTCGTATCCATCGGCGTTCAGCATTTGATAGTAGACGTCGTATCCCTGGGGCGGAGGATCGTTGGGATTGTTGTTGAACCAGCTGACGTACCACGTGTCGTTCGGCAAGGGGAGAAGTTTGGGTTGAACCTGATCGGCGCCCGCGATGTTGGAAAGATCAAGATTCTGGGAAGGATCGGATGACCACTGCGCGAAGGCACTGGTGGCCAGCGTGAGGGTCAGTACGAACAACGCGCTACGAATACCCTGTTTCATTCGCACTCCTATTGGGGAATTTGGGGAGTGGTGAAATTGTACGCGGACCGCGCCGCTCTGTCGCAGGGTTTCACCGCGTCAGCAACCTTTCGAGAATATTCAATTCATGCACTGACGCGGGATATGTGCTCGGCTTCGCTGGGGCACGCTGCCAACGCTGCCAGCCTCAGTTTTTGCAGACATCAACAGCGCCGATGTCAGGAAGCGAGCTGACGCGGCACGTTCATCGGACGCTTCGGTCCTCGTTTGCGAATCAGCAGCACGCGGATCCGCTCCAGCAGCTCCATGGGAGCGAACTCTCCCTTCGGTAGCCAGGCATCGGCAAGGTGCTCCTCGCTGCAACAGTTGACGGAACCGGAAAACAGCAGGGCTGGAGTTTCAGGAGCGATGGCTTTGAGCTGGTCGATGAGTCGCGCGCCGTTGAGCTTCGGCATCATCAGGTCGGTCATCACCAGGTCAACGCCACCGGCCTTCAAGATGGTGATGGCATCGTCTGGATCGGAGCAAGTCAGAACTCGGTACCCGCGGGTCTGAAGAATTACTTTTCGGATGGAGAGAGAGCGTTCATCGTCGTCGACGCAGAGAATCGTACGTTTCGGTTTCATGTACCTCACACCAAGCCTTCTCTGAGTGCTTGCGCAGCCGCGTCCCGTGCAAACCTGTTAAGCCGGTCGCGTGCGGCAATCACCAAGTGGTTTTTTGTACGCCAGAGCAGTAGCGCGTGTTCCGGATACTAAGCCGCTCCATCGCCCCGCACAAGTACTGCAAAGATCAATTACGAGATTTATTTTTCGGTGGAAGGAAAAAATGTAACAGCACCATGAATGGTGATCGTCAGGTTTTCTACCTACGCGAAAACCCGCGTCCAGAGCGGGTTTTCAGCTTGCACAAGATATCCTCAAAAAAATCACAACGTAACTTTCCCGTCAATCACATGAACTACGTTACCGCCTACTCGCACGTTGGTGACGGTGTCGTGTTCTCTGTTCGCGCGAATGTAGATGTGGCTCGGTCGTCGCGTTTCGATTCCCTGCTCGATCCTGCCTTGCGTGTCCGATGCCAGCACGCCATGCTTTACTGCCCACGCCGTGCAGCATCCGGCGGCTGAGCCCGTAGCCGGATCTTCGCCGTTGTAGAAGATCATTCGCGCATGCAGCGTCGCCGCGGAAGACACGGTCTCGCGGCAGACGAGATAGAAAAACGCCGGACTGCCGATCGTCGCGAGATACGGCGCCATCTGGTTCCAGCCGACGCTGAGTTTCTGTAGAGTTTGCAGCGAGCGAAACGGCACTATGGTGAATGGCATGCCGGTAGAAACGGTCTGGATCGGGAGATTCTCGTCTAGCTCGGCCGCGGGCACGCCCAGTACCTTGGCGACTTCCGCATGCGAGTGCGTTCGGCCAAACTGCGGCTCAGCCTGGCGCATCTCGCCGAAAAGCAGGCCATCGCGATTTTCGAAGCAGACCGGAATTTTTCCGACTTTCAGATCGAGCACGATCTCATCGTCGCTGGAATACTGGCGCAGATACCATGCCGTCCCCAGCGTAGGATGTCCGGCGAACGGCAGCTCCTCGAAGATCGTGAAGATGCGGACCTTGCGACCTTCTCTGCGCTCAGTCTCGGCATCGCGCGGCAGGATGAATGTGGTCTCGCAGAGGTTGGTCTCTCGCGCCAGCTTCTGCATCTCGTCGTCCGACAATCCGCGAGCGTCGGCAAAGACCGCGAGCTGGTTCCCTTCCAGCGGGTGTGAGGTGAAGACGTCGAGCTGTACAAACGAGAATTCGCGCTTACTCATGGCAGTGACTCCCGTTCCAATCTAGCAGGAGCCAGTAGACAAGCAGAGGGCCAGACGGGCATGCCGTGATGAAACGCTAAGGAGTGGTGGCAGTGGAAAAATGCTAGTCGCCGCTGGAGGGCGCCAACGCCGGAGCGCGCGTCGGCTTATTGCGTGTGCGCGTGGGATTGAACAGGTTCAGGAATGCGCAGATAACCCAATATCCTGCTGCGACGCCAAAGGCAAACGCCGCTATGATCGTGAGCAGGAGCATGGTTGAGAGCAAGAAAGTCGTCATATCGTTCAGTTATCCCGCACTCCAAATGAAGCTGGAGCGCCGGCTAGCCGGGCGGAACCCCTATAGCCGCGCCAAGCCATAACTCTGATGGTGCCACTTTACCTCGCGTTGACTCCAGCCGGTATTGACCACTAAGATACGTGAGTAGAACTGCGTTCTTCCTCTTCCGGACTTTCCAGAGCCGTGCAGGATGAAATTCGGGGCTGGGTGACACCCGACCATGCGCCGAAATGTAGGGATCGGGTGGCCGGGAAGCATATCGAACCGAATCGTTTCATGGGCATTTCGAGTATCAGCGTCCGCGGGGCACGCCAGCACAATCTGAAAAACATTCACGTCGAGATCCCTCGCAACACCTTGACCGTGATCACCGGCCTCAGCGGCTCGGGCAAGTCTTCGCTCGCCTTTGACACCATCTATGCCGAGGGGCAGCGCCGCTATGTCGAGACGCTTTCGGCCTACGCGCGGCAGTTTCTCGATCAGATGGAGCGGCCCGACGTGGACAGCATCGACGGACTGAGCCCCTCGATCGCCATCGAGCAGAAGACGACCAGCCGCAGCCCGCGCTCGACCGTAGGCACGATCACCGAGATCTATGACTATCTCCGCCTGCTGTATTCGTCGGTTGGCGTGCCGCACTGCCCGCAATGCGGACGCCCCATCTCACGGCAGTCGGCCGACCAGATTGTGCAGCAGGTAATGGAGCTGAAGCCGGAAGATCGCGTCATGGTGCTGGCTCCCATCGTTCGCGGCCGCAAAGGCGAGTTCAAGAAGGAACTCGATAAGCTGGCCCAGCAGGGCTATACGCGGGCGCGCATCGACGGCGAGCTGCGCAACATCGCCGATGAAGAGATCAAGCTCGACAAGCGAAAGAACCACACCATCGAATTGGTGGTCGATCGTCTGTTGGTAAAGGACGGCATCGAGCGGCGGCTGGCTGCCTCCGTCGAATTGGCGATGAAGATGGCCAATGGCTTGGTGCAGGTGGTGGTGGTTGGCGGCGAGGAGCGGCTGTACTCCTCGAAGCTGGCCTGCCCCGAATGCGGGATCAACGTGCCCGTGCTAGAACCGCGCTCATTCTCGTTCAATAGCTTATACGGGGCATGTCCGGAGTGTAATGGCCTGGGCAGCAAGTACGATTTCGATCCGGCTAAGGTCATCTCCGACTGGTCCAAGCCGCTGCTGGATGGTGGACTGGGACCGGGTTCGGCGTCGCAGAACCTGATTCGCACGTTGCAGCTGGCCGCGCAGGCTCATGGTTTCGATCTGTCCACCCCGTTTGAGCAGCTGCCGCGCAAGACGCAGAACCTCATCCTTTATGGGCCGGAAGCGAACGGCAAGAAGCGTGGGTTCCTCGGCATCTTCCACTACTTGCGGCAGGCGATGGAAGAGAGTTCATCGGAGACCTATCGCGACTGGCTGCTCGATCACATGTCGGCGACGACCTGTCCGGCATGCCACGGCAAGCGCCTGCGTCCCGAGAGCCTGGCGGTCAAGGTCAACGGCATGTCGATTGCCGACTTCACTGCCTTGCCCGTGTCGCGCGCGGTGGACGCAGCTGCGAAGATCAAGCTGTCGGAGCGCGAGCAGAAGATTGCCGGACGCATTCTTAAAGAGGTTGCAGAGAGGCTAGGATTTCTGAACGCCGTCGGCCTCGGATACATCTCGCTCGACCGCTCGGCGGCCACGCTCAGTGGCGGCGAGGGTCAGCGCATCCGTTTGGCGACACAGATTGGCTCCAAGCTGCGCGGTGTTCTATATGTGCTCGACGAGCCTTCGATCGGCCTGCATCATCGCGACAACGATCGGTTGCTGCGCGCCCTCGAGTCGCTGCGAGATCTGGGCAACACGGTCCTCGTGGTTGAGCACGATGAGGACACGATTCGCCGTGCCGACTACGTCATTGATCTGGGACCAGGCGCCGGCCGTCATGGCGGTGAGGTGGTCGCCAGCGGCACTCCGGATGAGATCCAGGCAGCGCCAAATTCTCTGACCGGGCAATACATCTCCGGGCAGAAGCAGATCATGGATCGGCATGCTCGACGGCAGCCAAACGGTAAGGCGATCACGATCCTCGGCGCACGCGAGAATAACCTGAAGAATCTCGATGTCAGCTTCCCGCTCGGCGTGATGACGGTCGTCACCGGTGTGTCGGGTTCCGGCAAATCAACGTTGGTGAATGACATCCTCTATCGCGCGCTAGCTAACAGCTTGTATCGCTCGCGTGAAGAGGCAGGCGAGTATAAGTCGATTACCGGCACCGAGTTCATCGATAAGGTCATCCGCATCGACCAGTCGCCCATCGGACGCACGCCGCGATCGAATCCTGCGACTTACACGGGTGTATTCACGCAGATCCGGGACTTGTACGCAATGCTGCCGGAGTCGCGCGAACGCGGTTATAAGGCCGGACGGTTTTCCTTCAACGTTCCCGGCGGACGCTGCGAGGCCTGCCAGGGCGAGGGCCAGCGCCGCATCGAGATGAACTTCCTGCCGGACGTCTACGTACTGTGCGAGGTGTGCGGCGGCAAGCGCTACAATCACGAGACCCTGGCGGTGAAGTACAAGGGGCAATCGATTGCAGACCTACTGGAGACACCGGTGGCTGACGCTTTGCCGATCCTGGAGAATATTCCCCAGATCAAACAGAAGCTACAGACACTGGTTGACGTCGGCCTCGGCTACATTCACCTGGGTCAGTCGGCGGTGACGCTCTCGGGCGGCGAAGCACAGCGCATCAAGTTGGCGCGTGAGCTGAGCAAGCGTCAGACCGGCAAGACGCTGTATCTGCTCGACGAGCCGACCACCGGCCTGCATTTCGACGATGTCAGCAAGCTGCTGGAAGTGCTTCACCGGTTGACGGACCTGGGAAACAGCATCATTATCATCGAACACAACCTAGACGTGATCCGCAATGCGGACTGGATTATCGATCTAGGCCCGGAGGGCGGCGAGGAAGGCGGCCGCCTCGTTGCCCAGGGCGCGCCGGAGCAAGTGGCGCGGGTGAAGAAGTCCTACACCGGACAAATATTAGCGAAAGTGTTGCCGCGCGCGTCCAATATGAAGACGAGCGACGAAGCGGTTTCGAGCTCCTAAGAGTCCTACAAGCGAAGATTGCATGTCATTCACACCAGAGTCTCTGCCCGAGCCAGTTGAAGGAACCCCGCTGCCGGCACCAATCGTCGAGGGTGAGGGCTTCGCGCCACCCGAAGGCGTAGTTCCCCCGCCTGAACCGCCGTTTCCCGCGTGGCGAGGCTGGGACGTACTCGGAATTGCGGTCTTCACTGCCGTTACGATTTTCGTCTTCACCTTGATCGCGCTGTTCGTGGCTCGCGGCTTGCCCGAGTTCCGGCATTCTTCCTTCATTGAGCTGGCGACCAACGCCAAGATCGTCATCGGATCGCAGGCCGCAGCTTACCCGGTCATTCTATTGTTCATGTTTATGCTCGTGCGGTCGCGCTCCAAAGAGCCTTTTGGAGAAGCAATCCGCTGGAACTGGCCCGGAGCTACAGCTCCGGCGTTTATCGCCTGCGGCGTGATTCTGGCATTGGTCGTGGACGGGTTAGCGCGATTTCTGCCCATTCCGAAGTCGCTCCCGATGGATACCTATTTTCATGACGCCAGCAGCGCATACATGATGGCGGCGTTTGGGGTGACCCTGGCGCCACTGCTGGAGGAAGTCTTCTTTCGCGGCTTACTGTATCCGCTACTTTGGCGAGCGTTTGGATTGGTGACTGGTGTGTTGCTGACCGCATTGGCATTTGCGGGGATACACGGCGCGCAACTCGCCTACGCCTGGGCGCCGGTGCTCAGCATCTTTGTTGTGGGGATTGTGTTCACGATTGTCCGCGTCAAAACCGACTCCGTGGCTTCTTCCTTCCTGATGCATTGCGGGTACAATTTCGCGCTGTTCGCCGCTCTATGGCTGGCGAGCGATCACTACCGTCATCTGGAAAAGGTGACCGGCTGAAGATGGTATCGTGAAAATATGGCAGCAAACTCTCGCGCAAAACTATTGTCACTGTTGGCTCAGAAGTCGTTTCGCCTTGGACAGTTCAAGCTTTCCAGCGGCGGCACCAGCGACTACTACATTGATTGCCGCTTGACCACGCTGGATGCGGCAGGCGCCCTCCTCACCGGCGAGACGGTGTTGCAGGAGATCCAAAGCGAGGGCTGGAAGGCCGATGCCATCGGCGGCTTGACCATGGGCGCCGACCCGATCGTAGTCGCGACCTCGGTGATCAGCGCGCAGCATGGGAAGCCGATTAACGGCTTCCTGGTGCGCAAAGCCGAGAAAACTCACGGCACGGGCCAGCGCATTGAAGGCTTTCGCGAGAAGCCTGCGCGCGTTGTGGTCGTCGACGACGTCTGCACCACCGGCGCTTCAACGATCCAGGCCATCGAGGCAGCTCGCGAATACGGATTTGAGATTGTCGGCGTGCTGTGCCTGGTGGAACGAGAGGAAGCTGGAGGGCGGGCCAACGTCGAAAAGGCGGCGGCTCCCGCGCCGTTCGTGGCACTGTTTACCGCGAATGACGTAAGGGCCGAGCACGTGAAGAACGGTCCGCCGCCGATGTTCGCGGTCAGCGCGAAGTGCGATTTTTGCGACCGGCCTGCCGTGACCAACACTCCGGGCAACCGTTGCGAGGCTCATCGTTCCTGAGGGCGAGACATTCAGTAAACCCATGATTAAGACTGTGGAATGGACGGAAGACGGTGTGTGCTTCATCGACCAGACGAAGCTGCCCACCGAAGAAGTTTATGTCACCTGCAAGACTTACCAGGAAGTCGCAGACGCGATCCGCACCATGATCGTGCGCGGAGCGCCGGCGATCGGAGTCACCGCAGGCATGGGGGTTGCTCTCGGCGTCAGGGAGTCGCAGGCCACCAGCAAAGAAGAGCTGAAGCGCGAGTTCTCTCAGATCTGCGAAGTGATCGGCGCGACGCGTCCTACTGCTGTGAACCTTTTCTGGGGTATTCGACGCATGCAGCAGAAGTTTGCCGAAGTCAGCGATCAGCCGATACCGGCAATCAAGCAGGCGCTCGTTACCGAAGCCAAGAGAATGCATGCGGAAGACATCGCCAGCAATCAAGCGATGGGCCAGCACGGCGCGGTGTTGTTGCCTTCCAGCGGCGGCGTGCTCACGCATTGCAACGCCGGCGCGCTGGCGACCGCCGGATACGGTACCGCGCTGGGTGTGATTCGCGCGGCATTCGATTCCGGCAAGAAAATCCAGGTCTTCGCCGACGAGACCCGTCCTTTCCTTCAGGGCTCGCGTCTGACAGCGTGGGAGCTGATGAAAGACGGTATTCCTACCACGGTCATCTCAGACAACATGGCAGGCGCCATCATGCGTCAGGGCAAGATCCAAGCCGTCATTGTGGGAGCTGACCGTATCGCCGCCAACGGTGACGTCGCCAACAAGATCGGCACTTACACCGTGGCCGTTCTAGCCAAAGAGCACGACATTCCGTTCTATGTTGCGGCGCCGTTCTCGACGGTCGATCTGGAAACGGCGGACGGAAGCCAGATTCCAATTGAACAACGATCGGCCACAGAGGTAACTCATCTTGCCGGAAAACAGATCGCCCCAGACGGTGTGATGGTCGAGAATCCCGCCTTCGATGTGACACCGCACCAGTATGTCTCGGCGATCATCACAGAGCGCGGCGTCGTACGCGAGCCCTATGGGCCCTCACTGCAGGAATTGGCAGGCGCGCCCGCTACAGCTAAGGTCTAGCGCCCGCGGGCTACTGCGGAGTCTGGTTGGCAGGGTTCAGCTGCTCCTGATACTGCTGCTGCTGTTGCTGCATCTGCTGCAACTCCTGCATCAGCTGCTCGGGAGTCTTCACGATATTGGGATCGTTAGGCGTAGCGAACGGTGTGGGGTTGTCCTCGTTTACCTGCTGCTGCTGCTGTTGCTGGAACGACTGCCCACCCGGAGCTCCACCCGGCCGGCGGAATGCGCCCGGCGGTGTCGGCTGCTCTTGCGGCCCCGGATACTCTGACTCGCCACCAGCATCAGCCGAGGACACATCCTCCGAATCGTCGGAAGAGGACGCCTGCGGGGCGCTGGCAGTCTGTGTGGCCGTAGCGCCAGCAGCCTGCTTGGGAGTCAGAATCACTTTCTGGATCCCGCCTGGATTACCGGCCACGCCGAGGATCAGGTAGTCGAATTTCGAGCCGTTGAGCAGCGTATTTAGAACATCGCGCGGCAGCCCCGGACCAATCTGAGTAGCCACCCGCTCGCTGCCTGCGCCCGACGGTATATCCATCGATGCACCCGTCTGCAACTGTACGGCTCGCAGAATCGACGACAGCGTTGAGTTCGGAGCGTTGATGGTCAACTGTCCATTGCGGTAGCTGACGAAGGGCGCCGTCGGAGCCTGCTGCTCCAGAGTTGGCGGTGGAGGCGGTGTTTGCGGTATTTCCGCCACGGGCTCAGCTTTCTTACGACGGGCTCGGGATTTGTGCGCAGTTGTCGCTTGCGGCTGTGTCGCTGGGGGCGGGGTCGTGGTCGCTGCAGGCTTCGCCGTGGCAGCAGGTTGTGCAGCCGGTGAGTTGCTAACCTGCGCAGAGGCCGTTGCTGCCGGCCACGCGAATGCCGTAGCTACCAGGGCTGACCACGCAAACTTCTTCCCGAGGCGTACCATAGGGAGTTGGACGTCAATGAGGCTGCTTGGTTTCACTACTGCTCCCTATTCTAAACTGCGGTTTCATTGCCGCCACTGCATTCAACAGAAATTCTTTCATGCCCGGGTAGCTGGCCACGTTCAGCAGCTCTGGCAGCATCTTACGATTAAGAAGCGGCCCCATGCCGCGCCATCATGCGGGTGAAGCCATGAGTCGAATGCCTGAAAACCTAGCAGCCTTCTTTCGCTCCGTCTCGTATTCGTTGTTTGCGACAGTAGTGATTCTTGCCGGATGCCGGCTCTCATCAGCCCAGTCCTGCGCTTCCGGAGCCGATCTGGATGCTGCCACCAAGACCGCCATCGACAGCGCTGCCACTCAATACCTGAACATGTCAAAAAATGGCGACGTTGCCGGATTGAAGGCGAATGCCATCCCGGCCATCACGGGCAACTTCGGCTCGATCGAGCAAGCTGTCGTAAGCAACAAGCCATACTTCAATGACGGACAGGCGACCATTACTGGAACGTATCTTCTGGACGCTTCGCAGGCTAAGGCTGCTCTGCCACAGGCCGACTTCTACTGCGGCATCTATAACTCGTCAGATCGCATTGGCTTCTCCATTCCTAATCTGCCGCCCGGACGCTATGCCGTGGCCATTCAGAAAGTGAACGGGAAAAATCCGATCACCCTGACACTGGTTCTGCAGGAGATGGGTGGAGGGTGGAAGCTGGCCGGGTACTTCCCGCGGCTGAACTCCATAGGCGGCCACGACGGCGACTGGTACTTGACCAAAGCCCGCGACTACAAGGCGAAAAACCAGCTGCATGATGCCTGGTTTTACTATCTGACGGCGTGGGACCTGCTGGCGCCCGTCAACTTCATGAGCACGCCGCAGCTCGACAAGATTTCGTCTGAGATGCAGAGCGCCCGCCCCAGCGATATGCCCAGCCAAAGCGCTCCGATGTCGCTGTCGGCAAGTGGGAAGACGTTTCAGATCACAGAACTTGCCGCCGTTCCAGTCGATAACAAGCTCGACCTGCGCATCCGCTACCAGAATGCCAACGCCACCAATACCAATATTGCGTTCCAGGACAACATGGCCGTCATCAAGGCGATTGTCGCGAAGTATCCGGAGCTGCGCGACGCCTTTGATTCCATCGTCGCCCGCGCCGTCGACAATAGCGGCCAGGAGTACGGCACGCTGCTACCGGTGAAGGAGATCAAGTAGAAGAAGCAGAGCTGGCCTTCTCCCCGGTCTGGTTCGTGCTCTGCCTTGTGGCCGACCTTCGCCCTCCGCAGCGGGCTGGCATTCTTAAGACTGGGCCGCGGCCTTACGCAAACTTGAGTCTCCGTCACTCAACTTTTAGCGCTGCCTTCTTTAACCCTGTTATAATCAAATTTATTCATGGCACGGAAACGTCTAATTCGTTCTACTACAGTTCTTTGCGTTCGTCGGGATGGAAAAGTGGTGATGGCTGGTGACGGCCAGGTCACGCTCGGCGAAGGCGTGATCAAGCATACCGCCCGTAAGATTCGCCGCCTCTACCAGGACAAGATTCTCGCCGGATTCGCCGGCTCAACTGCCGATGCCTTCTCGCTGTTCGCCCGCTTCGAGTCGAAGCTGGAGCAGTATCACGGGAACCTGGGACGTGCCGCAGTTGAGTTGGCCAAGGACTGGCGCACCGACAAGATGCTGCGATCGCTGGAGGCGTTGCTGCTGGTCGCCGATCAGGAACAGACATTCCTGATCAGCGGGCAAGGCGATGTCATCGAGCCCGACTCCGGCATCGCGGCCATCGGAAGCGGCGGTCCTTACGCCACGGCGGCGGCGACAGCCCTGATGGAGCACACGCAGCTTCCGCCTCGGCAGATTGCTGAGGAAGCGATGAAGATTGCCGGCAAGATTTGCATTTACACCAACGACAAGTTCACGATTGAAGAGTTGTAAGAAAGCAGTTGTCAGTGGCCGGTTGTCAGTTGTCAGTTAAGACTACTCGACAACCTTCCAGCCCAACTGACAACCGACAACTGAGAACTGGCAACTGAATTATGGCTATCTATCTTCCCGCAACCTCCGATGATGAGCACGTCGCACTCGACGAGCTCACCCCGCGCGAAATCGTTCGCGAACTCGACAAGTACGTCGTAGGTCAGCATCAAGCGAAACGCGCGGTCGCCATCGCGCTACGGAACCGTATGCGCCGCCAGAAGCTGACGCCCGAGCTGGCCGAAGAGGTTATCCCCAAGAACATCATCATGATGGGGCCCACCGGCGTGGGTAAAACCGAGATTGCGCGCCGCCTGGCAAAGCTCGCCAACTCGCCCTTCCTGAAGGTCGAGGCCTCGAAGTTTACCGAGGTCGGCTACGTCGGTCGTGACGTCGAGTCGATGATCCGCGATCTGGTCGAGATCGCCATGGACATGGTCCGCGAAGAAAAACTCGAAGACGTCGCCGACAAAGCCGAATTGAATGCCGAGGAGCGCCTGCTCGACCTGCTGCTTCCGTCGATGCCGGCGCAGGTGCCGATGAAACCAGCGGCCGACCAACAGCAGATTGGCTTCAACATCAACAGTGAGCCAATTCTCGCCGGCGAACCCGGCTCGCGCACGCGTGAGAAGCTTCGCCAGCAGCTGCGCGAGGGCAAGCTCGACGAGCGCATGGTGGAACTCGATGTCCGCGAAAAGTCGATGCCGGCGTTCGAGATCATCAGCAATCAGGGCGTGGAGGAGATGGACGTCAACATCAAAGACATGTTGCCGAACATCTTCGGCCAGCGCACCAAGAAGCGGAAGATGAAGGTCAGCGAGGCCTTCGAATACCTCATCCAGGAAGAAGAACAACGCCTGGTTGATATGGACCAGGTCACGCGTATCGCCGTCGAGCGCGTGGAAAATTCCGGCATCATCTTCCTCGACGAGATCGACAAGATTGCCGGTCGCGAAGGCGGACACGGCCCTGACGTTTCGCGCGAGGGCGTGCAGCGCGACATTCTGCCCATCGTAGAAGGCACGACGGTCAACACGCGCTACGGCATGGTGCGCACCGATCACATCCTGTTCATCGCCGCCGGTGCGTTTCACGTTTCTAAGCCGAGCGACCTGATCCCCGAGTTACAAGGCCGCTTTCCAATCCGCGTGGAACTGCAGTCGCTGACGGTCGAAGACTTCATCAAGATTCTGACGGAGCCGAAGTCGTCGCTGACCAAGCAGTATATGGCGCTGCTGGATACCGAAGGCCTTAAGCTCGAGTTCACCCCGGAATCGTTGGCGGAAGTCGCAAACTTTGCCTTCAAAGTAAACGAAGGCACCGAGAACATTGGGGCGCGCCGTCTGCACACCATCATGGAGAAGGTGCTGGACATCATCAGCTTTGAGGCCCCAGACATGCAGGAGAAGCACGTCGTGGTAGACGCCGACTATGTGCGCAACGCACTCACCGACATCGTCAAAGACCAGGATCTGTCGCGCTACATCCTCTAAATCGCTTCCATTCAAGATAGGTGCGGTCTCAAGCCGCACCTTTTTCTTTTGTCTTCAACACTTCCCAAAATGAGTCCGTTACCGTTCACCGTGATACCGGTCACTGAATGCGCGCACCTTGGAGCATAGCGTTGAGATGCAGACTTCTGTCTCTCAAGACACGTAGAGGAGGTGTAGTTTGAAACCTACTAATAAACCGAATGTGGTCGAAGAGAAGATCACTGAGCCTGAAGTACCCACCAAGATCACCACATCCATCTTCCCGGGCCGTTATGTGCAGGGCGCCGGAGCGCTGTATTCGTTGCGCGAGGAGATCGGACGCCTGGGCAAGAAGGCCCTTGCGGTGGTGGACCGTTCCGTCGAAAAGATCGTTGCGCCGTACCTGAAGTCAGGCGATGGCGTGACTTTCGTGTGCAACGAATTTTGCGGCGAGTGCTGCGATCCCGAGATCGAGCGCCTGTCCACCCTCGCGCGTAAGGAGAGCTGTGACGTCATCATCGGCGTCGGGGGCGGCAAGTCGCTGGATACCGCGAAAGCTGTCGGGTTCACTCTCGGCAAGCCGGTTGCGATTGTCCCGACGCTGGCTTCTACTGATGCTCCCTGCAGCGCGCTGTCGGTCATTTATACGCCGACCGGCGAGTTCTCGCGCTATCAGATCTATCCGCGCAATCCGGAAGTCGTGGTCGTCGACACAGCGATCATCTCCAAGGCCCCGGTGCGCTTCCTGGTGTCGGGCATGGGCGACGCACTGTCCACATGGTTCGAAGCCGAAGACTGCCAGATCAAGCACGCCGGCAATATGACCGGACGTGTCGGGTCCATGTCGGCGTATGCGCTCGCGCGGCTTTGCTATGACACGCTGCTGAACTACGGCGAGGGTGCGAAACGGGCTAGCGAAGCTGGCGTCGTGACTCCGGCCCTGGAGCACATCGTGGAAGCTAACACGCTGCTGAGCGGACTTGGCTTCGAGAGCGGTGGCTTGTCCGGCGCGCACGCTATCCACAACGGCCTGACCATCCTGCCCGAAACGCACCACTTCTGGCACGGCGAGAAGGTCGCCATCGGCACGCTGGCGCTGCTGATGCTGACCGATCGTCCTCCATCCGTCATCAAAGAAGTCTTCGACTTCTGCGAGACCGTCGGTCTGCCGATTACGCTGGAGCAGATCGGCTTGAAGAATGTCACCGACAAGCAGCTGATGGACGTGGCGACCGCATCCTGCGCTCCCGGCGAGACCATTCACAACGCACCCTGCGAAGTCACCCCGCAACGGGTGTTTGCAGCCCTCAAGGCTGCTGACGCCGAGGGCAGAGCGCGCGTAGAGAAACATGTGCTTGTTCATGCATAGGGTCGATTAGTAATTTTTCGTGATTGTGACCGCGGTGATGTTCGCATCGCCGCGGTATTTTCTCGAGGATGATTGGTCACTACGACAATCGCAACCACAGCTGTTCTTCATCGATATAGCGCCCGTTGACCTTCAACGCGCGAGGTTCGCATCCGTACGGAACGAAGTTCAGCGACCGGTACAACGACATCGCCGCTGTTTGCGTAGTAGCCACGCTGATGTTGATCTGCTCAAGCCCCTCGATCTTGCGCGCGTGATCCAGAAGTAACATCATCATCCGCCGGCCAACGCCCTCGCCGCGATGGCTGGCCCGCAGATAGACACCCCACACGAATCCCTTGTGTCGCTCTTTCAATCCTGGCTCGCGAACGAATCCAGCGGTGCCGACCAGTTCGCCGCCGGCAAATGCGCCAAAAACAAATTTGTTGGACGGGTCACAAACGATCCGCGATAGGATCTCATCATCGGTCAGCTTCTGGTGCGCCTCAATGGTTGCGCTGAACGCCTCCGGATCATTCTCGAGCGCTTCCAGACGCACTTTCCGCCAGGCGGCGGCGTCACCTGCAACTAGAATGCGAAACTCAACCGAAGTCATTGGCATTAGACGAGCGTTACGAGCGAAGGACGTTATTAGTCCTCGCCAACGCGCAGCACGGCAAGAAACGCCTCCTGGGGAATGTCAACGCGGCCGATACGTTTCATTCGCTTCTTGCCTTCCTTCTGCTTTTCCAGCAGCTTGCGCTTGCGGCTGATGTCGCCACCGTAACATTTGGCAATAACGTTCTTGCGCATTGCCGCCACGGTTTCGCGGGAGATAATCTTGGCGCCGATAGCCGCCTGAATGGCCACTTCGAACATCTGCCGAGGAATCAGCTGGCGCATCTTGGAGACCAGCGCCTTCCCACGATCATAGGCAAAGTCGCGATGCACGATGATGGACAACGCGTCTACAGGGTCGCCGGACACAAGAATGTCGAGCTTCACCATCGGCGATTCCCACATGCCAGCGAGGTGATAATCGAGCGACGCATAGCCCCGGGAGACAGTCTTCAGCCGGTCGTAGAAGTCGAGCACGATCTCATTTAGCGGCAGTTCATAGGTCAACATCACGCGGGTCGCGCTGACGTACTCAAACGCTTTTTGTTTTCCGCGCTTGTCTTCCACCAGCTTTAGAATGCCGCCGACGTATTCCTCGTTCGTAAGAATGGTCGCTAGAATGACCGGCTCCTCGATCTTCGCAATCTCGCTCGGATCCGGCCAGCGTGACGGATTATCCACTTCGATAACCGCGCCATCGGTCAGCGTGATCCTGTAGCGCACGCTCGGCGCAGTGGTGATCAGATCAAGATCGTACTCGCGCTCCAGCCGCTCCTGGATGATCTCCATGTGCAGCAATCCAAGGAAGCCGCAGCGAAAGCCAAAGCCAAGCGCGACGGAACTTTCTGGCTCGAAGAAGAATGACGAATCGTTCAGCCGCAGCTTCTCCAGGGCCTCGCGCAGCAGCGTGTGCTCGTGCGCGTCGACGGTGTAGATTCCGGCGAAGACCATCGGCTTCAACTCTTCAAAGCCGGGCAGCGCTTCAATCGCTGGATGATGGTCGTCGGTGACGGTGTCGCCGATCTTGGTGTCGGCTACGTTCTTGATGTTGGCGATGAGAAAGCCGACTTCGCCCGCCGAGAGTTGATCGACCTCTACTGGCTTGGGGGTGAGGACTCCGAGAGTCTCCACATCGAAGGTGCGGCCATTCGACATCAGGCGAATTCGCTGACCTTTGCTCAGCACGCCCTGGATCACACGAGCCAGTACGATGACGCCGCGATAGGAATCAAACCACGAATCGAAGATCAGCGCCTGAAGCTGGTTGGCAGCGCGGCCTTTGGGCGGAGGCACCTGTTGAACGATCGCCTCCAATATGTCGGGCACGCCCTGACCGGTCTTGGCGCTAATCGGCAGCGCGTGTGACGCGTCAAGACCAACTGCGCTCTCGATCATCTCTTTCGTGCGCTCGATGTCGGCGCTGGGCAGATCGATTTTGTTGATGACTGGGATGATCTCCAGCCCGTTGTTGATGGCGATGTAAGCGTTCGCGAGCGTCTGCGCCTCGACGCCCTGCGATGCGTCGACGACCAGCAGCGCGCCTTCGCAGGAAGCCAGCGAACGCGAGACCTCGTAGCTGAAATCCACATGCCCGGGCGTGTCAATGAGGTTGAGTTGGTACGTCTTTCCGTCGGCCGCCGGGTACATCATGCGGACCGAGTGCGCCTTGATGGTGATGCCGCGCTCGCGCTCCAGGTCCATCGCGTCCAGCACCTGGGCTTGCATCTCGCGCGCCGTCAGCGAGCCGGTGAGTTCCAGCAAACGGTCGGCGAGTGTGCTCTTCCCATGGTCAATATGGGCGATAATCGCGAAATTTCGGATGAGTGATGGATCCATGCGAGGTAGCGAAGCGCTAGTTAGATTCTAACAGGCAAACGCGGCTTGCTGATGAATGGCGAGGTAACACCGCAGCAATGATCCATCGGGTGGAGCGCGCCTTCAGGCGTGCATTTTCGAGTTGTCATGAATATGAGCTTTAGCGTCTGAGGCAAATGCTCAGCGACATTTTTCATCCGCGCACGTACACCCCAACTTCATATTCATCTTCTGCCGAATGCAACATCTTGCGCCACCCGTCCGCGACACGCGGCAATGATGCTCCCGCTTTCAAAGCAGCCTGCACGAATATCTTTGGGTCGCGCGCCGGAACAGCCATCGAGAGCACTCCGTTTTCATACTTCGCCTCGGCCGTTCTTTCACCATTCACAACCCGCTCGTGTCGCAATTGCAGTAGACGCCGATACCACTCCAACATTTCGCGGTTCTCCGCCCCTTCAGCCCACTTCAACTTCGAGCGCTCAAACGTTGCCGGATCCTCCGGATCAGGGACCTCGTTGAAATCGAAATCCTTAAACTCGCTGCGACGTCCTTCGCTGACGGCCTTCTTCAGCGCCGGATCCTGAAAGTCCGCGAAGAACTGGAAGGGAGCGGCCTCGTCGTACTCCTGTCCCATGAACAGCAGCGGAGTATGCGGCGCCAAGAGAAGCAACGCCGCCGCCAATTTGCGGACGCCGCGAGGAACTAGCGCAGTCAGCCGTTCTCCCTTGGCGCGATTGCCAACCTGGTCGTGGTTCTGTATGCAGATGACATTCGCCGGTAGCGGCACGTCCCTCGCGCTCGTTCCGCGTGGCCGATTCCAAAAGCCGAAGCGCTCGCCCTGAAAGACGTAGCCCTCGCGCAGAGCCCGCGCAATCTGCTGCGGATCGCCGAAGTCCTGGTAGTAGCCTTGCCGCTCGCCGGTAAAAAAAGCATGGATAGCGTGATGGAAATCGTCGCTCCAGAAGGCGTTCAGGCCGTAGCCGCCTGCGCCAGCCGACCTGACGTAGCGTGAGTCGTTCTCGTCCGTTTCAGCGATCACGCAGACGCTGCGATTCAGCTCGTGCGCCAATTCCTGCACACGCTGCTGAAGTTCGGCAACAATGTTGTTCGGCGAATCGTCCTTGATAGTCTGCACTGCGTCCAGCCGCAGGCCGTCGACATGGTACTCGCCGATCCAGTACAGCGCATTCTCCACGACGTACCGGCGGACGTGCTCGCAACCTTCGCAGTCATAGTTCACGGCGTTGCCCCACGGCGTCTTGTGCTGAGCCGTGAAATACGGACCAAACTTCGGCAGGTAATTCCCCTCCGGCCCAAGATGGTTGTAGACCACGTCGAGCATCACACCCAAGCCAACCTGGTGCCCGGCGTTCACGAACCGCTTCAACCCCTCGGGGCCACCATAGTTCGCCTGCACAGCATACGGCGACACGCCGTCGTAGCCCCAGTTGCGAGTCCCCGGGCAGGCAGCGACTGGCATGACTTCAATGACCGTGACGCCAAGCTGCTTCAGGTAAGGAAGCTTCAGAATCGCGGCGTCAAACGTGCCTTCTGGAGTGAACGTGCCGACGTGCAGCTCGTAGAGGACATAGTCGCGCAGTTCCAGCCCGCGCCACCCTACGTCACTCCAGCAAAACGCTTCAGGATCGACAATCTGTGTGGGGCCTTGCACGCCATCCGGCAGAAAACGAGAGATGGGGTCAGGGATCGCCATTCCGTCTGGGAACACGTACGCATAGCGATCCCCAACGCTCGCCGGCGCCGTCGCGACAAAATCCTCTCCGTCGCGTTGCATCGGCAAATCCTGCGGACCGGAACCTTGGCGCCATAGGCGCAAGGAAAGTTTCTCGGGAATCGGCGCCCACACGCGGACATCAACCTCGCCTGCGCGCAATGTCGCGCCATAAGGAAGAGCCTGGGTCACAATTTTCACCTCACATCAGACGTGAACGGCATAGTAGAGGATGCACCCGCCACGCCCGATACAATCGGAAGGATATGCTCATTCTGGCGTCAGCTTCGCCTCGCCGTGCCGAGCTCCTTCGCAACGCAGGAATTTCTTTCACGGTTGATCCGGCGCATGTCCCGGAAGCACCGCTCGCCGACGAAAGTCCGCTGGACTATGCTCGGCGCCTGGCCCGTGAGAAAGCGCGCGCAGTCTTCGCACGGCACCCGCAAGACACCGTTCTTGGTGCCGACACCATAGTCGTGGTTAGCCAGCTTCTCCTCGAGAAGCCTACTGATGCAGATGACGCGGCGCGGATGCTCTGCCTGCTTTCGGGGCGACACCATCAGGTGATCACGGGAGTCAGCGTGATCGCGTCGGGATTCGAGCGCACCGAAGCCGAGATGACGCAGGTTTTCTTCAACGAACTGTCCGAACAGGAGATCGCCGACTATGTCCGTAGTGGAGAGCCCATGGACAAGGCCGGAGCGTACGGCATCCAGGGAATGGCGTCGCGATGGATCGGGCGCGTCGAGGGCTGCTATTTCAACGTCGTTGGATTGCCGGTCGCGCGGGTATACCGGCTGTTGAAAGCGGTGGAAGCAGAAACTGGGCAGACGATTCTCTGATTGCGCGGTCTACTTCTTTTCTTCGGTGGTCGTGGTTGAAGGGATCGCTGGGGGCGCAGCATTCGTCTTGGTTGCTGAAGCGTCCGCGTTTTTGGCGTTGCCCTCGTTCATCGATGACTTGAAGTTGCGAATACCTTCGCCAAGACCTTTGCCCAGCTCGCCTAGCTTCTTGGGGCCAAAGATAAGCAGTACAATAATCAGGATGACGATCAGGTGCATGGGCTGGAACAGGCCTTCCATATCAACCTCCTTGAGCACAGCCCGGTGCATCTCCGGTTGGCAACGGGTGCAACTGAGTGAATTTTAGGCCGTCTCCTCGAGCGCGTCAAAACAAGCTTTCCTCAAGCAATGGCTTGAATCAACCCTGCCAATAGCGCCGCCCGCCGGGGCAGTTCCGCCGCGATCACGTGCTCGTGGGTCGCGTGCGCCCCGTCGCCCACAGCGCCAAGTCCGTCCAGAGTTGGGATTCCGAGTCCCGCGGTGAAGTTGCCGTCCGAGCCGCCGCCGACTGCGATCTCCTTCAGCGGAAACCCGAGCTCGTGACCGATGCTTCGCGCCAACTCAAATAAGGCCGCCACCTGCTCGGTACGCTCCAGCGGCGGACGGTTGATACCGCCCTGGATCTCGAGCCGGCAGCGAGGGTTGACGGGACGTAACGCCTGTACGCGGCGCTCCATCTCTTTGCCATCTTCTTTGCGCGCAATGCGCAGATCGATGTCGGCACTGGCGTCGGCGGCAACCACGTTTGTCCGCGTGCCGCCGCGGATGACACCGACATTGAGAGTGATGCCCCGCTTCAGATTGGTCAGCCGTGAGATAGCGTAAATCTGGTGCGCCAGTTCGACGATGGCGCTTTGACCCTTCTCGAAGTCCAGACCGGAATGCGCCGACACCCCAGCTACCCGCAGCGTGAACGAGCCGACGCCTTTGCGCGCGGTCTTCAGTGCACCGCCGGGACCCGAAGGCTCGCACACCAGGACGGCGGCACATTGCTTTGCCAATTTCTCGGTGATAGCGCGGGAGGTCGCGCTGCCTTCCTCTTCGTCCGAGACCAGCAGGACTTTCACCGGCCTCGGCAGCTTGTCGCCAATCTCGCGCAGAGACCACAGCGCGAACATCATCTGTACGATTCCGGCTTTCATGTCGAAGACTCCGGGTCCGAAGAGTTTGCCTCTGGACTCGCGCCAGGGCATCTTTTCCAGCGTGCCCTCGTCATAAACGGTGTCGAAGTGGCCGAGCAGCAAAATCGGCCGGCGGCCGGCTGTGCCAGGAAAGTTCACCTGCAAGTGGTCGCCGGCTTTCCGCTGACGGTGGACTCGGACCTCTCCGCCCAGGCATGCGAACTCGCCGGCCAGGTGAGCGCATAACGCGTCGCATGCCGCTTTGTTGTGAGTTGGCGATTCCCGGATGACCATCTCGCGAACGCTGGCGATCATCTCATCCGGCCGGTCGTTCAACCACTGCGCCACAGCTTGAAGATCGAGTTTGCTGTTGTCGGCTTTTCGCATAGTTCTCGTGGTCATCCTAATCCTCGGATTGCGGTGGGCGCGAGAGATTCAGAAATTGCACGACTGCTAAATGTATAATCGTGGGTTTCACGATGACACAATGAGCGATCAGCCCAAATCCGTTCCCGAGAAGCTCGATATCGGCGGGCTCATGCAGATTCTGCCGCATCGTTACCCGCTCCTGTTGATTGACCGCGTGGTGGAGCTTGAGCGCGCGAAGCGCATCGTCGCCATCAAGAACGTAACCATCAACGAGCCTTTTTTCGTGGGACACTTTCCCGGCTACCCGATCATGCCAGGCGTCTTGATCGTGGAGGCCATGGCCCAGGCCGGCGCTGCGCTGCTGTTCACTGAAGTGACCGAGCGCGACGACAAGCTGCTGGTCTTCACCGGGATCGAGCGTGCTCGTTTCCGCCGCCCGGTAACGCCCGGCGACCAACTCCGCATCGAGGTCGATGTGCTCGCCTTTCGTGGGACAGCCGGACGCCTGCAAGGCAAAGCTTATGTCGATGGCAAGCTCGCCTGCGAGGCGGTCGTTACCTGCCGCCTGCTGACCCGCCCGCCGGCCGGAGCCGCAAAGGCGGCAGAACCTGAACCCGCAGGCGAAACTTCCTAAACTTCAGCCAATGAGCATTCACCCGACAGCAATTGTCGATCCGTCCGCAAGAGTTCCTGCGTCCTGCAGCATCGGCCCCTATTGCATCATCCACGCCGGTGTCGAGCTGGGCGAGAACTGCGAACTCATCTCGAATGTCGTGATTGGCGGCCCCAGCCGATTCGGCGGCAATAACAAGATCTATCCCTTCGCCGTGCTCGGCATGGATCCGCAAGACATCACCTACAAAGGCGAGCCCACGCGGCTTGAGGTCGGTGATCACAACGTCATCCGCGAATACGTCACCATCACCCGCGGCACGACAAAGGGCGGCGGAATCACGCGCATCGGCAGCCAAATCCTGATCATGGCCTACGCGCACATCGGGCACGACTGCTCGATCGGCGATCACGCCATGCTGGTAAATGCGGCGACGCTTGCAGGCCACGTGGCCGTCGAGGAATGGGCGGTTGTTGGAGCTCTGTGTCCGGTGCATCAGTATGTACGCATCGGCGCGCATTCCTACGTTGGCGGAGGCACGACCATCACCCAGGACGTGCTGCCCTATTCGATGACCAGCGCCGAACGCGACACCCACGCCTACATGCTGAACAAGGTTGGATTGCAGCGACGCGGATTTTCCGGGCAACGGATCTCTGCCCTCCACCACGCCTTCAAAGTTTTGCTGGCCTCAAAGATGAACACGTCGCAGGCGATTGAGAAGTTGCGCTCTGAAGGCGGCCAGGGCGACGACGTCGAGGCGTTGCTGCACTTCATCGAGGCCTCGGAACGCGGAGTCATTAAGTAAGGCAGTTGCCGAAGCGGCGTCCGAAGCGTTAGCCCGGGGCACGGCGCAGAGAGTTTGACGTCGAGCCGTGGCAGCGGCGGCGTTCACTGCAGTAAACCTAAATGTCCGACAAGCAAAACAAGATCGGCCTGATTGCGGGGAACGGCAAATTCCCGCTGCTCGTACTTGACGCTGCGCGCTCCAAGGGATTGGACGTGGTCGTGGCTGCCATCAAGGAAGAAACGCTTCCTGAAATCGCTCAGCACGGCGCCTCCGCGGTTCATTGGCTCTCGCTGGGAGAGCTGTCGAAGCTTATCGACACCTTCAAGGCCGCAGGCATCTCGCGCGCCATCATGGCGGGGCAGGTCAAGCACAAGCAGATCTTCAGCGGCATCAAGCCGGACTGGAAGCTGGCGAAACTTCTGCTGTCGCTCACAACGCGTAACACCGACTCGCTCATCGGCGCCGTCACCAAGGTTCTAGCGGACGAAGGCATCACCCTGATGAACTCCACCGAACTGCTGGAACCGATGCTGGCCACCGATGGCGTACTTACGCAACGGAGCCCGAGCGGTGCCGAGCAGACTAACATCACTTACGGACGAGCGGTGGCGCATCATCTGTCGCGCTTCGATATCGGCCAGACAGTCGTCATCGCCGAGGCGGCCTGCGTCGCCGTCGAGGCTATGGAAGGCACCGACGCGACGATCCTGCGCGCCGGCGAAATCATGAAGTCGCCTGCGCTCGGTGAGGAGCCCTCGACCCTGAGCCGTTCCCTGACTGTCGTTAAGGTGGCCAAGCCCAACCAGGATATGCGCTTCGATGTGCCGGTCGTGGGCATCCACACAATCGAGACGATGAAGCAGGCGGGTGCGACCTGCCTGGCGCTGGATGCCGGCCGTTGCCTGATGCTGGACAAGGACTCCGTGTTAGTGCAGGCGAATGAAGCCGGAATCTGTATCGTCGCCGAGACGGCAGTCAGGCACATCCCGCATCATCAGACCTAAACCTCGAACCGCCGTATCGCAGATGCCCTAATCTTCACGTGGGGGTGACCGTGAATCGCTCGCAATCTAATTCCGAGCCGAGAGACTTCCGCGTATATCTCTCCCAGCCTGCCGCTGACGTCGAGGAAGAATTTATCGCGGCTTCGCAAAACAGCGAAAAGCTGCACCAGCCATGGGTCTTCGCTCCGCAAGCGCACACGCAGTTTGCTGAATACCTCGATCGCATGCGCATCGGTCGCACTATTCCCTTCCTGATGCGCCGGAGATCCGACGGGCAACTCGCCGGCGTCATCAACGTCAGCGAGCCTGTTATGGGAGTGTTCCAGAGCGCGTATCTGGGCTTTTACGCTTTCGCCGGATTCGAACAGCAAGGCTACATGACAGAAGGCCTCGCGCTCGTCCTGGACCATGCCTTCGGCGATCTTGGATTCCATCGACTGGAAGCGAACATTCAACCGGGGAACACTGCGTCTGCCGCACTGGTCTCGAAGCTCGGGTTTCGCAAGGAAGGGTTTTCTCCTCGTTATCTGTTCATCGATGGCGACTGGCGCGATCACGATCGCTGGGCGGTTCTAAGCGACGAGTGGCCGGCGCACCGCCTCCGGCTCTTTGCTTCCTGAGCGGCGAATCGGAGACAATCGAACCATGTCCAGTAAAGACGGCGCGCTGCGCGTTGGAGTGGTCGGCTGCGGGGCGTTTGGCCGAAATCACGCCCGCGTCTATCGCGACCTTCACAAAGACACTTCTCAGAACGTGGAGTTTGTCGGCGTCGCGGATTGCGATAGCGCTCAGGCCAGGACCATTGCCACCGAATTCGGCACGCAAGCTTTTCGCACTCCCGATGAGCTGATCGCTGCCGGCGTCCAGGCCGTATCCGTTGCCGTGCCCACCGTTTCGCACCTTGAGGTCGCGAGCAAGCTCCTCGAGAACGGCGTCGATGTCTTGATCGAAAAGCCCTTGGCGACGAGCGTTGCCGAAGCCGATGAACTGATCGCCCTGGCGCGCAAGCACCGACGGGTAGCGCAGGCCGGGCATCTGGAGCGCTTCAATCCCGCGGTTCGGGCAACGGTTCCTCTCCTAAAACAGCCGATGTTCTTTGAGGTGCACCGGCTCAGCGTGTTCACCCCGCGCTCGCTGGATGTGGATGTCATTCTCGACCTTATGATCCACGACCTCGACGTTGTGCTGTCGTTCGTGAAATCGCCGGTAAAGGAAATCCGCGCCGTAGGGCTGCCAATTTTGTCGAAAAAAGTCGACATCGCCAACGTGCGCATGGAGTTCGACTCCGGCTGCGTGGCCAACTTCACCGCCAGTCGCGTCAGCACCGAGCGGATTCGGAAGCTGCGCTTCTTCCAGCCGCATCAATATGTTTCGATCGACTACTCGCGGCAGGACGTGCTGGTGCTGACGGTGGACGAAGGCGCGAGCGCCGAAGCCGATCCGTTCAATCCGGCCAGTGTGACTGCCGGAGCGTTTGCCGGCATCACACCATTTAAGCCGAAGGTGGAACAACAGGAGCCGCTGCGGTCAGAGTTGACCAGCTTCCTGCGGGCAGTGCATGAACGTTCGACTCCGGAGGTCACGCTGGAGGACGGACGCCGGGCTTTAGCGGTGGCCACGCAGGTCGTCGACACCATTGCCGAGCACAGCCGCCGCGCGAATTTGTTGCAATTGACTCAGGCAGAAACCTAGCCTACGCTACCCCCATCAGCCATGCTGGAAGAACTGGTTACCATCTCGAAATTCCTGAGTCTCGGAGAGGCCAAGCTAGCCCAGGGTAAGCTCGTTTCAGCCGGCATTACCGCATTTGTTTGCGACGAGAACATGCATGCCATGAACTGGCACATGGGCATGGCTTTAGGGGGAATTCGACTGCAAGTACCGGATAGCCAGGTGGTTCGTGCGCTGGAGGTGCTGGACGACTTCGAGCCGCAGGAAACTGAAACGCTGGCGCTGGATCGTACCGAAGAGGAAGACGACGAAGTCGAAGAAGTGGCCTGCTGTCCGGAATGCGAATCGCTGGAAATTCGCGAGATCCCCAACACCATGCCGCGCCAGATCATGCTCTGGTCGGCGGCCATCCCCTTTCCTGAACAGCCGACCCTTTTCGGTAACCGCTGGAAGTGCCTGATGTGCGGCTACCAGTGGCGCGAATCCGACGAATAGAACTGGCTTGACCTCTCTCCAAAATCAGCTAAGCTCCTCCTGTCACATCGGGAACGCCACATGTCACTTCGTCTGTTCTGCTATGGTTTGCTGATTCTCTCTGCTGCTTTGTCCGCTCGAGCTGAAAGCAGCGACCCCGAACTACAAAAGCTGATCCAGCACGGCAATCAGGAACTGGGGCAAGGCGTGGCGCGGTCCGCGCTTTTCGATTTTGAGAAGGCCGAGAAGCGTTCGAACAACACCTCGGCGCAGGCTTTCTGGGGCGAGGCTCGCGCTCATTATCAGCTCGGCGAGTACAAAGAGGCCGCTGCTGCGTGCCAGAAGGTCATCACTCTGGAGAAAGACCCGCCATCACTGGCACTGGTACACAACTACGCCGGAATGGCGCTCGTTCAGGCCAGCAACAAGAAAAACGACAAGCTACTGAAGGAGGCCGAAGAGGAATTCCGAGCGGCGCTGACTAACAGCAACGGTTCGTCCGTCCATATGAATCTGGGGCTCGTCTTGATCTACCAAGGCCGCGTGGACGAAGGTATCGCCGAGTTGAAGCAGGCGCAGGCGATCGCATCTCCGCCTTCAACCCGTCTCCAGAGGCTCATCGACCATCCCGAGTTGGCGAAGCTCGATCTCGCGCCGGAGTTTTCCGCCAAGACCTTGGACGGCGAAAGCATCGACATTGATGGCTTACAGGGTAAAGTCGTGCTTCTGGATTTCTGGGCGAGTTGGTGCTATCCCTGCCGTACGACTCTGCCCAAGCTGAAGAAGGAATATGCCAAGTTATCGTCCGAACCGGTTGTGTTCCTTAGCATCAGCGCCGATGAGAGCGAGGAGAAGCTCCGCGACTTCCTTGCCAGTGACAAACCCCTCTGGGCACAGGTATATGACGCGAACGACAACATCCGTACGATGTACGCGGTGCGGGCCTTTCCTACCTTCTTCGTGATCGGGCCGGATGGGGTCATCCGCTATCGCTCGACGGGCTCGGACGACGTCCCAATCGGCGAAGTGAAGAAGCAACTCAAACAACTGGGGGCCCCTGGCGGGACGCAAGCCAAGGCAATCGATACCGCAAAATAGGGGGAGCAAGTTTTACGGCATGTACCCCTCCTGGCATGCGAAAATAGAACTTCCACCCTTTCGCCATGAATCCAGTAGAGACTGCTCCCAGCCACGCTAAAGAACCCACCATCACTCCTGAAGTGCTTCGCGACCACGGGATCTCGCCCGAAGAATATGATCGCATCCTGAAGGCGCTCGGCCGCGAACCCACTCTCACGGAACTTGGGATTTATAGCGTGATGTGGAGCGAGCACTGCTCCTACAAATCGTCGCGCGTTCACCTGAAGCGCCTGCCCACGCACAGCCGCCGGGTGGTACAGGGGCCGGGCGAGAATGCCGGCATCATCGACATAGGTGACGGCTGGGCCTGTGCCTTCAAAATCGAGTCGCACAATCACCCGTCGTTCATCGAGCCTTTCCAGGGAGCAGCCACCGGCGTCGGCGGCATCCTGCGCGACATCTTCACCATGGGCGCGCGTCCGGTCGCCATAATGGACTCTTTACGCTTCGGCCCGATCACTCCGCCCACCCTCTCGCCAAATGCGGGCGAGAAGAATGCGGCGCCTGCGCTTTCGATCGACCAGGCGACCCTGCACAAGAATCACTCGGTACTGGAAGGCGTAGTCAGCGGTATTGCCTCCTACGGGAATTGCTTCGGCGTACCCAACGTCGGCGGCGAAGTGAAGTTTGAAAGCTGCTACTCGGGCAATCCGCTGGTCAACGCCTTCGCGCTTGGCCTGGTGCGGCGCGACCAGATTTTCTATGCCAAGGCGTCAGGCGCCGACAATCCCGTGATTTACGTCGGCTCCAAAACCGGCCGTGACGGCATTCACGGCGCCACCATGGCCAGCGAGGAGTTCAGCGAGGAATCCGAAGCGAAGCGGCCGAACGTTCAGGTCGGCGACCCGTTCATGGAAAAGCTGCTGCTCGAAGCCTGCCTCGAAGCCATGCAGACCGGCGCGGTCATCGGCATTCAGGACATGGGCGCAGCCGGCCTCACCTGCTCGACCTGCGAGATGGGCGGCCGCGGCGGCGTGGGCCTTGAGATCGAGCTCGACCTGGTACCCCAGCGCGAGACCCACATGACTCCCTACGAGATCATGCTTAGCGAGTCGCAGGAGCGCATGCTGCTGGTGGCCGAAAAAGGCCGCGAAGACGAAGTCCTGCGAGTCTTCCAGAAGTGGGGCTTGGACGGCGTGATCATCGGCAAGGTCATCGATCAGCCGACCATGCGCGTGCTCGAACATGGCAAGGTCGTCGCCGAAATTCCCAACGCTTCCCTGACCGACGACGCTCCGCTCTACCGTCGTCCGCTGGAGCGCTGGGAGCCACCTGTTCCGCGTGAGCTGCCGGGGAACATCGCTCTCGGCACAAAAAGCGAATTCACTGACGAACTGAAGCGGCTGCTGGCCACTCCGAATATCTGTTCCAAGCGCTGGGTCTTCGAGCAGTACGACTCTATGGTGCAGACCAACACCGTTGAAGGTCCGGGTGGCGAGGGCGGCGTGATTCGCGTAAAAGGCACGAGTCGCGGCCTGGCGATGGCGCTCGACGGTAATGGCCGCTGGTGCTATCTCGACCCCAAGCTGGGTGCGATGCACGCGGTCGCCGAGTCGGCACGCAACGTGGCCTGCACCGGCGCAACGCCCATTGCAGCCACGAATTGCCTGAACTTCGGCAATCCCGAGAAGCCGCACATCATGTGGCAGTTCTCTCAGGTCATCGACGGCATAACCAAAGCCTGCGAAGAGTTGGAGACGCCTATCACCGGCGGCAACGTCAGCTTCTACAACGAGACCCTGGGC
>DATHQX010000127.1:0-43338 GCA_035482295.1 Verrucomicrobiia bacterium | reverse complement strand
GGTGTGGTGAGTCTTGCCCTCGGATTGGGGAAGACGATCGTCGATGGCGGAATTACCTGGACCTATTCGCCGGCGTATCCGCGCAAGCCTCCGCCGTTCGCCTCGGTGAATGATATGTTTCGCGGCACGCAGACGGAGTTTTGGGCCGTCAACATGGGTAAGCCGCCGGTCTACGATCCGGTGAGCGAGACCGAACACATGGTGCGCGGCAATCTCAGCGACGCCGAAGCCGACGAGACGCTGCGCTTCGTGGCTTCGACCTTCGATCCGACGCGCAACCGCGTGATTCCCGGTACCGGCCCGCGTGGCGGAAGGATCATAGACTTCGCGCCGCTACTGGTGCTGGAGCAGTTTCCGCTGAACAACATTATTCGAGCGCTTCTGGCAGCCGCGGAAAACACCACTTCGGCGAACGTCGAAGTCGAATTCGCCGTGACCATGGAGCAGCCGTCGAACGAGGCGCCAAGCCTTCGCTTCGGATTTCTCCAGGTTCGGCCCATGGCCGTTTCATCCGACGTTGTCGAAGTTTCGGCCGAGGAGCTGACTGCGCCGCGAACCATCGTCGCTTCCGATCGCGTGATGGGCAACGGCATCGAGCCCGCGATTCACGACATCGTCTATGTCCGGCCGGAAAACTTCTCGCCGCTGCGCACGCCTGAGATCGCCCAAGATCTCGAGATGATCAACCGCAAGCTGCAGGGTGAAGGCCGGCCGTACGTGCTGATCGGCTTCGGGCGCTGGGGCAGTTCGCATCCAAGCCTGGGCATTCCAGTAGACTGGAGCCAGATTTCCGGCGCCAGAACCATCGTCGAGGCGACCTTGCCGGAGATCAACGTGGAGCTCAGCCAGGGTTCGCACTTCTTTCATAACCTGTCGAGTTTTCGCGCGACCTACATGATGGTGCGTCACGACGGGCCATTTCCCATCCAGTGGGATTGGCTGAACCGGCAGCCGATCGTGAACGAGAGCGAGTTGGTTCGGCACATTCGGCCAAAAGTGCCGGTCATGGTTCGTGTCGATGGACGCGCGGCGCGCGGTGTGGTCATGGCAGGCGGGTTAAGCAGCAAGAACGGAAAAGAATCATGAGTCGAGACGAGACACAGGTTGCGACCATCTTGCGCGAACTGCAGGAACGCGCCAAGGAGTTGAACTGCCTTTACCGCGTGGACGAGCTGCTGAACCGGCCCGAATTGCCGCTGGAGATGATCTTCCGCGGCATCGTCGAGATTTTGCCCCACGGCTGGCAGTATCCGCACGATTGCCAGTCCCGCATCATCTTCGAGAACGACATCATTGCGTCGGCGAATTTCCAGCCGACCTCCTGGACGCAGAGCGCCAACCTGGTTTTGCAGGGCGTGCCGGTCGGAACCGTCGAAGTTTCGTATCGCGTGCAGATGCCACGCTCCGACGAAGGACCATTCCTGAAAGAAGAGCGCAAGCTGATTGAGACCATCGCCGACCGCATCTCGGGACACATCATGCAGCGGCGCCTGAAGTCGGCATTTGATCTGATCTCGACGAAAGACGGACGTGCCGAACAGCGTGGCGAATGGCGCATCGTACTCGACTTTCTGCGCGACACCGATCCTGTCCTGCTGCAACGTATCTCGCGCAAGTTGGTCAATCACCTGAGCTGGAAGGGCGTGGCCGAAGCCAAGGAGTTATTGCTCCGCACCAGCGGCAGCCCGTCCACGGAGCACGTGGTAGGGGAAGAGAATCGCCCGATGCGGCGTGAGTCCGCGGCCTATAACTCCGATCTCACTGCCGACGCATTCCGTTTGGCGAGCGAACATCTCAGCGAGAACGAGATTCTGGCCTGCGTCACTTCGTGGATCAAGGAAGAGAAATCCAGCTTCCTGGTGCGCGCCCTGGAAGAGCTGGATACCTCGCTGGGCGACATCATTGAAGCCATCGAGCGCTTCCGCCACAGCGATATCAATGAGAGCGAGTTGTCGCTGTCCACACAAAAAGGTTTGCGCGTCTCGCTCATCCGGCGCTTCTTCTCCGAGAGCCTGGACTTCATTAATGTTGGCAAGAACGCCATCATGGTCAAAGATTTCTACGACCTGATAGGGCGCATCATCTATCCGCCGCGGTGCCACGGCAAACTGGGCGGCAAGAGCGCGGGCCTGTTCCTGGCGAAGAAGATTGTCGACAAGAATGCGCCGGTCGACAGTGTGCTGCACCAGATCAAAATTCCGAAGACCTGGTACATCACCTCCGACTGGATTCTTCAATTCGTTCACCACAACGAGCTGGAAGACGTACTCAACTGGAAATACATGGAGATCGATCAGGTGCGGCAGGAGTATCCGCACCTGGTGGCGCTGTTCAAGAGTTCGTCCTACCCTTCGGAGTTGGCCAAGGGATTGTCGCTGGCGCTCGACGACCTGGGCGACAAGCCGATCATCGTGCGCAGCTCCAGCTTGCTGGAAGACCGCGCCGGCTCGGCATTTTCGGGCAAGTACAAAAGCCTGTTCCTCGGTAATCAAGGCACGAAGGAAGAGCGCATGGCCGCCCTCATGGACGCCATCGCCGAGGTCTACGCCTCCATTTTCGGCCCCGATCCGACGGAGTACCGCGCTGAGCGCGGCCTGCTGGACGTTCACGAAGAGATGGGCATCCTGATCCAGGAGGTCGTCGGCCAGGCGATCGGTAAATACTTCTTCCCGGCGTGCTCTGGTGTAGCTTTCAGCAACAACGAGTTTCGCTGGTCGGCGCGCATCAGCCGCAGCGACGGGTTGATTCGCCTTGTGCCGGGACTGGGCACGCGCGCTGTCGATCGCGTCTCTGACGACTATCCTGTCCTCATTGCACCGGGCCAGCCGAATCTGCGTGCCAACGTCACTGTCGAGGAGGTGTTGCGGTATTCGCCTCGCAGAATCGACGTCATCAATCTGGAGACGAATTCTTTTGACACGGTCGAAGCTGCAGAACTGCTGCGCTACACCGGCGCGCGCTATCCGCAGATGCGAAACATCGTGTCGTTCGTGAACCACGACCGCATCGAGCAGCCGGTCGGGTTGCTGCCGGACCTCGACAAGCAGACCGTCGTTTTTACGTTCGAAGGCCTCATTCGCAAGACGCCGTTTGTCAGCTATGTGCGCGAGCTGTTGACGCTGCTGCAGGCAAAGTTGGGCGAGCCGGTCGACGTCGAATTCGCCTTCGACGGTAACGATTTCTATCTGCTGCAGTGCCGTCCGCAAAGCTATAGTGCAGATGCGGCGCCGGTGGCGATACCGTCCGATCTTGCGCCCGAGCGCGTCATCTTCTCCGCCAATCGCTTCGTCTCCAACGGCAAGGTTCCGGAGATCACGCACATCGTCTACGTCGATCTTGAAGGCTACAGCCATCTTCCGGACGAGAAATCGATGCGCGATATCGGCCGCGCCGTCGGGCGGCTGAACAAACTGCTGCCCAAGCGCCAGTTCATCTTGATCGGACCGGGCCGCTGGGGTAGCCGCGGCGACATTAAGCTGGGCGTGCCCGTTACCTACTCCGACATCAACAACACGGCGATGCTGATCGAAGTGGCGCGACAGAAGGGCAACTATCTCCCGGACCTTTCCTTCGGCACGCACTTCTTCCAGGACCTGGTGGAAGCGTCGATCCGCTACCTGCCGCTGTACCCCGATGATGGCAACAGCATCTTCCGTGAATCCTTCCTGAAGGGATCGCACAACGTGTTGCAGGAGTTGCTGCCCGAATTCGCGCCGATTGCCGACACTCTTCGGGTCATCGACGTGCCGCGCGAGACCAACGGCCAGATTCTGCGCATCCTGATGAACGCTGAGATCGATCAGGCCGTGGGATTCCTGGCGCCGCCGTTGCGCGAAGCCGCGCAGATCGAGTCCGGCATCGCCGCGTTCGGTCGTGCAGGCGACGAGCACTGGCGCTGGCGCTATCGCATGGCGCAGTGCATCGCCGCCCAGCTCGATTCGCAACAGTTCGGCGTGAAAGCGTTTTACCTCATCGGCAGCACGAAGAACGCCACCGCCGGACCCGGCAGCGATATCGATATCCTGCTGCACTTCGAGGGGACGGAAGATCAGCGCCGCGAACTATCGTTGTGGATGGAAGGTTGGAGCCAGTGCCTGGCTGAAATGAACTTCCTGCGCACTGGCTTCCGTTCCGAAGGTCTGCTCGACGTTCACCTGATCACCGACAAGGACATCGCCAGCCGCTCCACCTACGCGGTGAAGATTGACGCCGTGACCGACCCCGCGCGCAAGCTGCCGATGAAAGATTCCTAGCGCCAGCGCTCGACCAAACGAAAGCGGGCCGCGAAGGCCCGCTTTTCTGTTGATCAACGTTGTTACTGTTGCGGGAGCAAACCGTAGATGTCGAGTTCACTCTGCGTGCCCACATAGACATGGCCATCGACCACCGTCGGCACACTGAACTTTATTGCCGGGCCGGCGGTGTCTCGGCCTCCCGTATTCGAGCTGTTGTAGATCTGGCTGGCGAGATTCGTCGCGTTGTAGGCGTGCAGAATCGCCGGCCCTCCGGTCGGGGCGGCGGTGCTTTCAATCTCCCACAGCACGGCGTCGGAGGTCCCGTTCGACGACAGCGACGAGATCGATCCGTGGCCGCCGTACGTGTCGGTGCCCTCCTGAATCGCCTGCGTAGACAGAAGGCCGGTATTGGGATCCCAGCTGAACGCCCTCACCACATCCTGTGCGCAATGGAGGTACAGCGTGTTATTCCAGAACGTCGGGGTGGCGAAGATGTTATCGAACTGCTGCGTCCCGGTCTGCACTTCCTGAATCACGTGGTCGGTTTGCTGGTAGCCGCCCATGTCGTCGCGATTGATTACGAAGATGCGTCCGTCCTTGCCGCCGCCGATCAGCTCATGCGGATACTGCGACGGGTTGTCGGGCATGATGATCGGCGATCCGGCGCCGAAGTCGGCATCATTGTCGCGCAGGTAGGTCTCATTCGACGGCTTGAAGTAATCCAGTTCCGTCAGACTGCTTCCTTGCAGACGCATCGCCGAGTCGTTGTAGTCGGGTGCGGGATCGCCCAGATCGACGCCCGTGATGAGGTAGACATCGCCGGTGGGATCGTCGATGGCCGGCGTTCCGCCCCACAGGCCGCCGCCCGCGCCATCGGGAGTTACGTTATAGATTGCGACCTGTTGCAGCGAGGCTTTGTCATAAGCCAGAATCCAGCCATGATTGCAGTGCCCGAAGGTTATGTTGATCGAGTTGGTAGCAGGATTCAGTGCCAGACCATTGCGTTGGTAGCAATTGGTCTCAAGCGTGATTTCGCCGTTGTTGCTGTCCCATCCGTCGCCGGGGAAAGTGCCGGTGACAACTACCGGGCCGCCGAACTTCTCCGCGCCGGTCGCAACGCTAAGCGCGTGCAGCCGGAAGACCTTGTTCCCGCTCTCCAGGCCATCGGTCACCACATACATCGTGCCGGTCGTGCTATCGATCACTGGGGTTGAGGTGATGCCGAGTTGCGGAGAAATCCCCTCGTCATCGTTGATCGACAGCGGCGTCCCCAGGTGCTGCTTCCACAACGCCGAGTCGGACAGTCCGTCGGCATCGAAGGCGTACACGGTGTCGTTCTCCGTGGCCACAAACACTACGTTGTGCTGTACGCCGCCGATAGTCAGGTTGGGCAGATATAGAGGTTGAGCGTAAACCTGGGCGTCGACCTGCAGCGCGTCGAGTTTGCCGAATTGTTGCGGGTTTACGTTGGTGGCGTTCAACGTCGATTCATTGCTGTTCACTCCGTCGCGCACATCGTCGTTATGGTAGGTCAGCATGGAGACGCTGCCCTGCGGCGCGTTGATGACCGATACCGCGGCGCTCACGCTATAAGTCGGCAGCGCAACGCTGGCCGCCGTCACCGTATGTGAGCCCAGGTTGGCGGGCGCGATATAAAGGCCGGTGCTGCTGACGGTGCCGGTGGATTGGTTGCCGCCCGCTACGCCATCCACCGACCAAGTCACCCCATTGTTATTGGTGCCCTGAACGGTCGCCCTGAACTGCCGCGTGCCGTAGGGAGTAAGGGACGTAGTTGTCGGCGAAATCGTCATCGCCAATACGGTGATGGCGGCGCTCGCGCTCTTGGTCGTGTCGGCCACGCTGGTTGCGGTGACCGTGTGTCCGGCGGCGGTTGCGGGCGCACTGTATAAGCCGCTGGTGCTGACCGTTCCGACGGTCGTGTTGCCACCGGTAACGCCATCCACCGACCAGGTCACGCCCGTGTTGGTGGTGCCGGTGACAGTAGCGGTGAACTGCTGCGTTTGACCGGCGCCGACGGTCGCCGTGGTCGGGGCGATGGTTACGGTAATTACCGGTGGAGGTGGTGGCGAACTGACTGGGTTCACGGTCACGGTTGCGTTGGCACTCTTAGTAGGATCGGCTACAGAGATCGCCGTCACCGTGATCTGAAATGCCACGCTTGTCGAGGGAGCGGTGTACAGGCCGCTACTAGAGATAGTGCCGTTCTGAGCATTCCCGCCTGTAACCTGATTCACCTGCCAGGTCACGCCGGTGTTAGTGGAGCCGGTTATCGTCGCCTGGAATTGTTGCGTCGCTCCAGAGTTAACGGTTGCTGTTGTAGGAGAAATAGCGATGGAGACAGTCGTCGAGCCGCCAGACCCACCAGACCCGCCGGGATTATTGTCGCCTCCACTGCTGGAACTCCCTCCTCCACAATTGATTGATAGAAGAAGCAGGCAGACAGCGACCAAAAAGGACAAAGCAGAAGAAAACAGGCGGGACATAGAGGGCCTCAGAACGGAAATGGCTAACGACGGGGTAGATGAGCAGCAGCTTTGGCGTGTTGCTTTACGCAGCGCGCGGCTCCAGGGCAAACATAATTTTTCGTTAAACTTTTGCAGAGGCGATGATTAAGCCAAGTTAAAGTCCGAGCCGTGCTACAGCTAGGTGAACGATACGAGCATCCTGGGCAGGGGTAGTGGTCCTCCACTTCTCCGCAGGATTTTGCAACGAAAACGTGAATTTTGTGTTGCTTGAATCCTGAGTCTCGGCTACTATCGCTTGTAGTTTCTGGCAGTTGTACTCCGGGCTCTGTGGGCGCTCTCGCTGGAAGCTGAAACTGCAACCTCAACATTATTGCTGTACTGAATTGATCCAGGTCAGGATGGGTCACAGCCCTCCCTGCAGCTAGCAGAAGGGAAGACCGTTTCTGTTGCCTTGGGGCGAAGGGGTATTACTTGCTCAGGGATTTCACTGGTTACGCCTCATTGCGTACGTATCTTGTTACCTTCCTCTTGTTATCTGCTTCGTTCGCTGTCGCCGGACAAGCTCAGGCTCCTTCCGAAGCCGCAAATCCTGCGGCGAGTCCAGCTTCGACCACGACGGCAAAGCCCGCCGACAAAAACAAGGTCATCCTGAAAGTCGGCGATCTGCAAATCACCGAAGGGCAATTCGAGCAGTACATCGCCGATCTGGAAGCCCAGCAGGGTCCGGCCGACCTGACCCGCAAAAAGCTTGGCGAGAACTACTCCTCGCTGTTGATGCTTTCGCAGCAGGCGGTCGCGAACCGTCTCGACCAGACGCCCGCGGTGCAGCGTCAGCTTGCGATTGACCGCACACAGATCCTGTCGAACGCCGAGTTCGTGCGCTTGAAGAACAAAGCGGAGCCGACGCCGGCCGAGATCAAGGCCTACTACGACAACCATCTCGATGACTACGACGTGGTGAAGATTCGCCGAGTGTTCATTCTGGGAGCCGAGCATCCGCAGAACGGCCAGGGTCTGAATCGTGCCCAGGCTAAGGCAATGGCTGACTCGGTCAAGCAGGCGATTGCCGCCCACAAGGACGTGATCGCCACGATCAACGGAATCCCCCACCAGCGCACGGATGTGGTCGCCGACCCCGATCCGCTGACCTTCGGGCGGGGCGAGCTTCCTCCGACTATGGACAAGCCCGCCTTCGAGATCAAGACGGAAGGGGAGTGGGCGCAGCTCAGCGATGGGCCCGATGAATATCTTTTCATCCAGTTGGTGAAACGCAGCCGTAAAGATCTGAACGAAGTTTCGTCGCAAATCGAAAAGAAGCTTCAAGCGGAGCAGTTGCGCGAAGAGCTGAATTCCATGAAAGAGAAAGCCGGTATCTGGATGGACGAGGATTACTTTGCCTCGAAATCTCCAGTGCCAAGTCCTACTACGCAGCCTGAAGTTTCGGGCCAGGCTAAGTCTGGCGCGGACAGAGGAGAGAGATGAGTACAACACGAAGCATGCTCCGTTTGGCGCTCCCAGCCCTGGGGTTGGCGGCGTTAACACTTGGGCCAAGCTTGGCGCAGGCCCAGATGACAACCACCGGTATTGACTGCTCTCAGATCGCCGCGCTGCACCTGCTTGAGCAGGAAAACATGCGCGCCGGTTTGGCTCTGATGGAATGCGGCGTCATTCCCCGTCCCGATGTGGACGTCGACGGTGACGCGATGGACAACGATGCTCCTCAGCCCCCCAACGTTCTGGTCAGCAACCGTAGCTGCACTTCGGGCAGCAGCTGTACCAAGAGCGAAAGCATGGTGTACAAGAGCACCCGCGTGGGCGACAACACCATCGTTGTGAACTACAACGATCACAACGGCAACGGCTACTCCGGCACCTCCTATTCGACGGATGGCGGCCAGACCTTCACGGAAATTGAGCCGGCTCCGTTCGCCAGTGGTCACGGCACCAACTACGGCGATCCTATCGTCGTGTTCAACTCCAAGCTGAACATGTGGTTTGCCGGCGACCTGGTTAGCGGAGGCTGCGGCGGCCAGGGTATCGGCCTGTGGACTTCGCCCGATGGCATCCACTGGTCGACCGGCGCCTGCGCGCACACCGGTTCCTCCGATGACCGCGAATCGCTGTGGGTCGACAACAATCCCTTCAGCCGCAAGTATGGCCGCATGTACATCTCCTTCGGCAACTATGCTGTCGGCGTTGGCGCCTTGCAGCTGGTTTATTCCGACGACGGCAACACCTGGACTACCGTAACCCTCTCCAACACCAACACCTTTATCCGCGACGTTCAGGTGACCGGTTCGCCCATCGGGCCGCCGCCGCCAAGCGCCGGCTACATCAGCACCGTTTTTGTTGCCGGTATGGATGAGGGCGGTGGCGGGCTTTCCACGCGCCAGAACATCATGTTCCGCTCGATGGATGGTGGCGTTACCTGGACCTCGGCTACGATGGGCCCTCGCTTTAATCCTGTTGGTGACGGTGTGTGCGCCTCGAACAGCTACTTTGCCGATGTCTACCCGATCTGGCGGCACATGGGTTGGGGCGAGCCGGGCGTTGGCGCTGGTGGCATCGTTCACTACGCCTATGCCGGTCAGGGTCAGGCGCAGAACGATCACGGCGACATTTACTATGTCCGCTCCGCCGATAATGGTTCGACTTGGTCGACTCCGATCAAGCTGAACGACGATCCGGGCGGCCAGTATAAAACTCAGTGGATGCCTTCGTTGTCGGTTAACTTCAACGCTGCCGGCTTCACGCCGCAGTCGAAGGTGACTGTGTCCTGGTACGATCGCCGTCAGGCGACCACCTCCTGCAACGTCGCTACCGATCCCGGATGCAGCTACTATCGCTACGGCGTCCAGTCGCCTGACAACGGTCAGACCTGGGGTTCGAACATCCAGATCAGCGACACCCTGATCCCGCAGCCCACCCAGAACGACGGTGGCGTCCAGCCTTGCTACGCCGGTGACTACGACTACAACACCGCGCAGGGTCAGAATGCCTTCGTCACCTGGACCGACGGCCGCGTGGCTGTGGGTGGCGTTCAGGTTCAGAACGTGGAATTCGCGTCTGTTCCTGAGCCGTAAACTTCAACCCAGCGTTTCAAAACAAGAGGGCAGCCAAACGGTTGCCCTCTTTCTTTTTGTGTGGAAGATTTGCGCGCGGACTACCAGTAGCCCTTGAACAGCAAATAGCAGGGTAGCGTAGACTTGCCGTCAGCCGTGACTTTCACCGTGCACACGAAGGTCCGGCAGTCGTGAAAGATGGGTATGTAGGGAAAGATGGCCTTGCGATGGCTTTCTTTCTTCAGCACCGCGTCGGCCTGTGCCTGCGTCAATTCGATGGGTGTGCCGACGACGCGTCCCACTCCCGGAGGCTTGGCGTAGTTGAAGTGCGTCGGCAGGATATGCAGTCCCGAGCTCTCCTCATTGCCGAACTCGTCCCAGATCGAAATTTGTCCGGCGTCGATGAACGGCATGCTGGCCGGCCCGTATCCGATAGTGATGATTCCGTCTGAGGTCTTCAGCTCCACCCAGTGATGCGCGAGCACGCCACCATGCGAGGCCCGAATTTCCATGACCACCGGACGAGACATGGCGACCGACGGCGACAGAGGCCCGGTCTTCATCAGCGTATCTTCATCCAGGGCGAAGCAGCGAATTAGTTGGTTGATGCAGGGGCTGGTGGCAGGTTGCGCCATAACCAGGGACGAGCCAAGGGACACCAACAGCAGAACAATCCAGCACTTCATATCAATGCTAGGGATGCGGCCAACACTCCCGGCCGTTGTTACTGCAACACAACTTTTTCTCGCAGGTCGCGAGCAGCCTGCTCCAAACTTTCCCGCCTGCCCAAGTCACGCCAGTAGTAATCGTCAGCCGGGAACCCGACAACGCGCTCGCCTTGTCCGCTCAGCCGCAAATATACGGGCACGATGGGAAACACTCCCGTTTCATTCATGCTGGAAAAGATGCGGGGCGAGATAACGTGGATACCGCAAAAAGCCAGCGACCGTATTTCGCTAGCCGGGCGCACGATTTCGGGCGCGGCGCCGCGCGATTGCCGGCCACACAACTGCGAATCCTGGTCGAAAAGCAGCAATCTCGAACTGTCGCGATGCTGCACCGCCAGCGTCGCCAGGGCCTCGCCGCTGCGATGAGCGTCTACCATGCACGAGAGATTGATCGAGCTGAGCACGTCGACGTTATAGACGATGAATGGCTCGTCCGCGCTGCCCTGAAGAAAGAAATACGAAGCTTTCTTCAAGCCGCCCCCCGTATCAAGCAGAACCTCTTCGCGAGAGATCGCAATATTCATGCCGAAATTATCGTGACCCTTGAGGTAGTCGACAATTTTGTCGGCGAAGTGGTGCACGTTGACGATAACGTCGGTGATGTCAAAGCTGCGCAACCGGGCCAGCGCAATCTCCAGCAGCGAACGCCCGTCGATCTCGACCAGCGCCTTGGGACGATCGTTGGTCAGCGGCCGCAACCGCGTTCCCAATCCGGCCGCCAGCACCATCGCGCGCATCAGGCTAGCTTCTCCAACTCGCGATGGGTGAGTACGACGTCGACGCCGTTTTGCGCTCGCAAATGTTTGGCCAGAGACTCGGCCAGATAGACCGAGCGATGCTGGCCGCCAGTGCATCCGAACGACACCATCAAATTCTTGAAGCCGCGCTGGCCATAATTGCTGACGCTGGCATTCACCAGCGCTTCGGCGTGTTTGAGATATTCGTGCACCGCCGGATACTGCTCGAGATATTCGATCACCGCAGCGTCCCGTCCGGTGAGGCTTTTGAATCGCTCCTCGCGTCCGGGATTGGGCAGCCCACGCGCGTCGAAGACAAATCCTCCGCCGTTGCCGGTGTTGTCCTGCGGCACGCCGCGATGAAACGAGAAGCTTGAGACGCGTACCGTCAACCGCTCCGGCTCAGCAGCCGGCCTTAGCCGTTCGGACGAACTCATCGCGCGGAAGGCCTTCATCAGTTCCGGCAGCTTAATCGGCAGCTCAACATTTTCCAGAAGCCAGCGCACGTTCTTCAGCGCGTAGGGCACGCTTTGCAGGAAGTGCGTCTTGCGCTCGTAGAGACCGCGATAGCCGTAAGCGCCCATCGCCTGCATGATGCGAATGTAGACGAACGCGTAGAAGTCGCGCAGGAACGCCTCGCGGTCGAGGGTGAGAAACTTGCTCAGCTCGTCCAGATACGCATTGAGCAACGTCTGGCGAAACTCCGGCGGCAAATCGGCCTTAGCGTCGAAGAGCAGGGAAGCGATGTCATATTGCAGCGCTCCCTTGCGGCCACCCTGATAGTCGAGGAAGTACGGTTCGCCCTCGCGCAGCATCACATTGCGCGATTGAAAGTCGCGATAAAGAAAATAATCGCTGTCGGCCTTCAACAAGAACGTGGTCAGCCGGCGGAAGTCGTTTTCCAGCCGCTGTTCGTTGAAGGGCGTTCCCGAAAGCCGCAGGAAGTAGTACTTGAAGTAGTTCAGATCCCATGCGATGGACAGCCGGTCAAACCGCGCGCGCGGATAACATACCTTGTAATTCAGATCGCGCCCGGCCTCGACCTGAAAGCGCGGCAACGCTGCCACTACCTTGCGATACGCAGCCGTGACCTCCGGCGCAATCGCTGCAGCGGAGCGGTTCTTCGTCAGGAACTCATACAATGTCAGATCGCCGAGATCTTCTTCCAGATACGCCCCTCGCTTCAAGTTCTCGGCGTAGATCTCGGGAACCGGCAGTCCGTGTCCGCGGAAGTGACGCGAGAACTCCAGGAACGCCCGGTTCTCCTCGCGCGAGTCGTACAGAACGCCGATCGCGCTCTGCTCGGCCCGACGCAGACGGAACAGCTTTCTTTCCGAGGCGCCGAGCCCTCCGCCCAACGGGCGCACGCTCTCAGCTGGAGCGCCGAAGTGCTTCTCGAATAGTTGTTGGAGAACGTCCATGGAAGTATGTGGGAGCTGCGAGTCAACCACCCAACAGTTAAGCATCTCCGATATCGCTCGCCAAGACAATCTCCCGAACCCAGCTCATCACGTGCCCCAAAAAGAAAACTCCTCCCGGCTGGTAAGCGCAGGAGGAGCAGGGTTAACGTTACGTCGAGGTTACTGGACAGTGATATTGACCGGGTTGGAGGGGATACCGTTCGCCACCACTACCATCCTGCTGGCGCCCGTTTCCATGTTCGCCGGCACGTCGAAGTGGGTGAAGGTCGGCGCCGCACGGGTGACAATGCCCATGGTGCTGTGGTCATGCGTACGCGCATAGAACACGTGACCGGTGGCGATGTTGGTGATTCGCACCAGCGGATAATTCGTCGCCGTCTGGAACTCGTCGCCGAAGTTATTAGCCTGCGACCAGCCGTTGAATTGCCGTCCGAATACCGAGTAGCTCTGGCCGCGCGTAACCGTCGCCGGGAAAATGGTGACGATAGGCGCCAAAAACTGCAGAGCGCCACCGTTGGGAATGTAAACCTGCGAGCCGCCCACCAGGACCTGTCCGTTGGGCAGCATCATCAGGCTGCCGCCGAAGCTGCTCACGGTCTCCCTGAAGTTCGTGCCGTCCCACTCGTAGAAGTCTCCAGAGTTTCCTTCCACCAGCACCCTGCCGCTGGTCAGCAGCACGGCGAAGTTATCGCCAGCCTGGTCGTCATTCGGGAAGTCAGGGCCGGCAGTCCAGGTGCCAGGGTCGGTTGGGCTGGAGCCCGGGTGATACACCGCCGTGTGACCGGCGCGCGCTCCCTGGTGGGTTGCCCCCGTCGCGAAGACGGTTCCATCCGGCCGCAGGATCGCCGGACCAACTTCTCCGGGCGGGCAATACTGGCCGCCTCCGTACTGAATGCAACCTACTTCCGGCGGACCCTGCAGATTGGTCGCCGTCGGACCATCCGACACCCACTCCTGCAACGACGGAATGTAGCGCTCCGAGTTCGGATTGTTCAGCACGTCGACGGTGAGGATGGTACCGTCGGGCATAAGCTCCCAACCCTCTTCGGCGTTCCAGTCGCTCTTGCCGGACGAACCCATCGCCGTCCACGTCATCGTGCTCGGATTCAGTTCGGCCATCTGCATATCGAATTTCCGGCCGATCAGGAAGTCACCGTTGGGCAACACCGCGCAAGGCGAGTCGCCGATGTAATCCCAGCCCGTAGGCGGCGTCAGCGGAGTCCAGGTGTTCGCCACTGGATCGTAGACCTCGCCCAGGTTTGTGAACGAGAAGCTTCCGAAGTTGTATTCTCCACCTTCAATCAGCACGCGGCCATCAGCCAGCACGGCCTCGGCCATCGCATAGGGATCGTAGTTGGATTCGAGGCTGGCCACCTGCGTCCAGGTGCCGTTGATGTAGCTGCCGTTGATATCCGGAGTCAGTTTGTACCAGTCCTGACCCTGATATCCCTGCACCAGCACGGTGCCGTCGGTCAGTTGCATCGCGATCTCAGCGCCATCGGGCGGCTGATGGGTAAGGTTGGTCAGAGTCTGTGCCTGCAGTTGGCTAAAAGCGGCAAGCGAAAACGCGCCAAGCGCTAAAAGAAATCTCTTGGTCAAGACAGTCCTCTCTTCTCTTCATTTCTTCAATTTCAATTTCGTGATTCAGCAACGGTTCAAGTAAACAGTAATCGCCCCACAGTTCCGGACTCCGACCGGTAACAGGTGCAAGGTGGCGATGCTGGAAACTCTTTAAAGGAGTGACAGCTACGCGGAGCGAGCCCGGAAAACAAAGTGTCTGAATTCTGCTTCAGCAGGAAAGCTCGTGTCAATCAGTTTGCAACGAAGTACGGCCCACGGTAGTTTCTCGATAGCGCGAGTTCGGCCAAAGACAGAAGACTGGACGAAAAGCGGCTCCCATTTGGTGTCGAGTTGCTCGATGGTGGACCAGGGCTTCCTTCTGCCGCTGCGCTCCGACCTTCTCTGCCACTTCTTCGGCCAGGAACAGCGCCTGCTCAGCCTGACGCCGTTTCAGCAGTCCGGGGACAATGCATCCGGCTGCGTGGTCCCACACCAGAAACTGGACCGCAGCCTCCGCATGATGACCCTGATTCAAGTCTCGCAGCAGCGTGGAGTTGGCGAGGTGGCCGGCGCCCGCGTTGTAGACAAAATCCACCAGCGCGTCGAACTGGTTTTGCGTCAAAGCCACTGTGACGAGATTGTTGACGGCCGCCACCGCCCCACCCACATCCTTCAGCAGCAGTGCGCTGGCCTGCTCCTCGGTAATGGTGAGCTTGGGATGAACGTCCGGACCAGTATGCCCGTAACCGATCGTCCAGACACCGGCGCAATCCCGGTAGGCGTTCAGCTTCAGACCTTCAAACTGTTCGGTGAGTGACAGACCCTTCTGGCTGTATGACAGATTGTTCGACAAAGTAACCTCCTCGTCAGCCGTGCGCCGGCCGACGGAGTGTGAATTAGTAATGTGAAGTGTGTTAGTTCGGAAGCAAACAATGAGGAAAGACTCGGTGTGAAATTCGCCCTACTGCACCTTAAGATTGTCATCCTGAGCGCAGCGTCTGCGTGATTTTTCCGCCGCCGCCTTTGCGGCGTGGCGGACGCGTAGTCGAAGGACCTCTATACCTGTATGCCGTCCGACAACGCTTTGCGACCGGCAATGCCGCAGGCACAGAAAACAAAAAGCCCACTCGATCGCCTGTTTCGAGTGGGCTTTCTTTTTAGCCCTGTTTCGTCAGCCAGTTTCAGCCGGCGAGAGCAGGGCCTTTCGTACAACCCCGAGGTCTACTTCCAATTCATCGCCACGAGGACGGTCTCTGGACCATCGTTGGTGAGCTTCGCTGCCAGGTTCAGCTCCTTCTCGCGCTTCGACTCGGGCAGTTCAATGCCGGCGTTGCTGCGGCCGTCCCAAATCTGGCTCAGGAAATACTGGTTACCGTAGCGGTGGAAGACCAGCATCGCTCCATGATCTCCGGCGGACTGAACGTGGATTGCCTTGATCAGACTGGCGGAAGCATGGGAGGCTTCATTCTGTACCACCTCCACAGTTTCGCTGATCGACTGAACCTGATAGTTGCCCTCGGCCATTACCGTCTGCCCCACCGAGAAGTCGAACGGCACATACGCATCGATCCGATTCTGCGCACTCAGCGCAGGAGAGGCAAGCAACAAAGTCGTTGCCAGCATGCTGAAGAAACCAACGATATTCCGTTTCATACATCCTCCTTCGGGCTGAAACGCATTAAGCGGAAACACCTTCAACCCTTTGTTGTGAGCCGCCCCTGTTGGCGGCCTCACTTGATCCCTGTTGCCTTGAGATAGAGCAAGCCGCAGTCCAAACTTCGCCGTTCGCGCCGCGCTTCCGTTGCGTGCTGAGTTTCCAAGCAGTTGCGATTGGGGGCGCATGTTACGGAGCCGGCGAAACCGGGTTTGGCTATCCGAAATGTTTGTCAGCGGCTATCCGGAATGCACGAAAACAATATCCGCAGCCATTCCATGAATGGGTGCCCCAGGTCTCGCGGTGTTCGAGACCTGGGTCCTAGTGGTGCAAGCAACAATCACCGGGTGCCCCACACAACGCGCTTTTCGTTGTGTGGGAGAAACGAATTCCGAAAGCGAATCATTCAAGCGTCGGATAGCGTCTTTGAGCGTGGCGCGTAACCGCCGGACACGCATCCGCAAAATCAAAAGCCGGCTTCAGCCGGCGACACGCTATCATTTCTCCGGAGGCACTATGCATCGCATCGCCGTTTTTGCTGTTGTTGTCCTTCTCTCCACCGCGTGCTTCGCGCAAGAGGCCGACAAGGTCTGGTCGCAGGAGCAGGCTTATTGGAATTACGTCCAGGCCAACAACCTCGACGGCTATCGCTCGCTGTGGCACGAGGACTTCGTTGGCTGGCCATTATCCAGTCCCGAGCCGCTGCGCAAGGAGCACATCACCGACTGGATCACGATCCACACGCATAAAGGCGAACATTTCAAGCTCGACAATATGGAGCGTCTGGTCGTCGAGGTAAGCGGCAACTACGCTACGGCGGTGTACCGCGTGCGCGCAACCTGGACCGCTCCCGATGGCCAGCACATTACGACCACCTCGCGTATCATCCACACCTGGCTGCGCGGCCCCGATGGCAAGTGGCTCATCCTCTCAGGCATGTCCGCGCCGGTGAATGCCGAAGGGCATTGACGACGCATTCTTACCAATTTGGCTTGGGCAAAACTTCAGGGTTGCGGGCCGGATAGGAGCTTTGCGCCGTTGTTTAAGACACGGCGCTTCCCTGGGTAGTGACAATAATCTTATTCGCTACCTTCCGTCACGTTGACGGTGGCCGTCGCGGTAATGGTCTCAGAGCTGCCGCCGCGGCAGGTCTTCGTTATGCCGCCGCCGGAAAGCTCGACACTGCAGCCCGAACTTGGGATCGCCGAGGTCGTCGAGGCGGTGATCGTCGCGGTGCCAATAGAAACGCCCGTCACCAAACCGCCGGGCGAAGTGACGGTCGCTACGGTGGGGTCCGAGCTCGACCAACTTATGTTATCGCCGCTGATCCTGCTCTGGTTGCCGTCGGAGTACATGCCAGTTGCGACCAGCTGGGTTGTACCGCTGGCCGCTATCATGGGCGCAGCGGGGGTGATGAACATCGAGCCGAGAGTAGGACCACTGAAGAAGCTGCCGCTGCAGCCTTGCAGGAATGCGGACGCGAACAGGGCCACGGCTATGGCCAGCACCAGACGCCCGCGGACTCGCGTCGGTCGACGTTCACCTGCACCGCTGGGAAATTCACCACGGTTACCGTTGGACGAGCTGTCCGTTCCGCGGAACTGGTTTCTACTGCCGACGTGGGAATCTGTTGGCCTGGCGTTTTGCGTGTCCTTCACAACTCACTCCATTTCCTAGCATTGTAGCTTCTTCGCGCCTCTTCGGTCACATAGGTCACCGCTGCGAAGTTATCTTTAATCTATTCCTTGATTGTCGAAATCGTGGATTGCTGACCACGACATCGCCTCAATCGAAATCCTTACTGATTTTCAGCGCTCTTCCGAGATATCCCCAACAAGCGCGTGAGGCTCCCGTAGCCGTATAATATTTGGAGTCGGTGTTTTGCGAGGATATGATTGTCATGATTTTGTCGGCCCCGCGCCCCCGTTCAGCAACCAAGGTTCGTGTTGTACTCACAGCCGGCATAGCCGTTATCCTCTTCGTCACGTGGGGCTGCAGTGGCTTCTTTATCAATCCTTCGCTAAGCTCGATTTTCGTCACCCCCGCTTCGTCCACGGTTGCTGTCAGCAGCATGGTCCAGTTGACTGCCACCGGCACATACTCCGACGGCAGCCAGAAACAGATTTCGGGGGAGACCCTCAGTTGGACGTCTTCGGATACCACCATCGCGACGATCACTTCTCCCGGTGGACTGGTTACGGGTGTCGCCTCGGGCACTGCGAGCATTACGGCCAGCGCGCAGGGCATCACCGGCACGGGCACCGTCAGCGTCAGCCCTCAAAATGTGACGACTCTCTCCATCACTACGACCCAGGGCAGTACCACGCCGCAAAACACTGCGACGATTTCCGGAGTGCCGGGAACCCTGCAGTTTTTCGCGTACGCCAACATGTCCGCGAGCCAGGACGTTACGACCGCCGTCAATTGGACTTCGTCGAATACGACCGTGGCTACCATCGGCAGTGGCGCCAGCGGCAGCGCCGGGCTATTGTCGGCAACCACCGCGGGAACCACGACCGTCACCGCGACGATTACTAACACCACCACGGGCCAACTCGTCACCAGCAACAGTTGCGTAGTGACGGTGCAGTAAGTCGATTACTGGTATTCATCGGGCCCCCGATACCGGCGGCAGCGGCACGGAGCAACCGACTAAGAATCGGTCAAAACTTTGACGACAAGATGATCGGCCTTGGCCTATGCCAGGGCCGGTTTCGTTTTTTGCCTGCGCAAAGCTGACTTCGCTTCGTATCGGAACGTACCAAAACGATTTGCATAGCGAACCCTGATCTGGGCGTCGTCAAGGCTCCAATGGAGGCGCGCCATCGCACTTTGTTTGCTCGTCCGGCTTGCGCGTCCGAGTACACTGATTGCGTCTATGCCCGCGCCATTGGTGTAGATCCTGATTGCCGTGCTGCTTTTCGCCGTTCTTCGTCACGTAGTGGCACTGAACAATGTTGACCGTTACGCATCTTTTGCTCGAGTGCCGGTTCTCGGGTGCCCCACTTATTCGCGATTTTCGAATGAGTGGGATCACGTTGCTGCTCGCACTCCAAGGCTCTCGACAACGGCGGAAGTGTATTCATGCCGCTGCGCCTGCCTCATTTCGGCACGTCGCCGCCGAAATCAATAGAAACTTCTACGACTGAGACGATCGCTCGTTTACGATAAGCCTTTACCGCCAGTGCCCAGACCGTGGAGGAACGAATGAACCGTTCTTGTGCAGTGGCTGTCTTCGCCATCATTACCGCCTTGTTCTGTGCAGCTCAGTCGGACGAGCGGATCACCTACAAGGAGCTGGTCATCACCGGCGGCAACGACCTGTCCTCCTCGCAGATCCGCGAGGTCAAAGACTCGGTCCTCGGCAGACCGGATACGACCGAAAACCTGATGGACACGGCTCGCCACGCACTTACCGCCGCGTTCAAGAGCGAGTGCTACCTCAATCCCGACATCGAGTTATTCTCCGCGTTTCGCAAAGACGGCCCGGCCGACGATGTCACCCTGCACGCCACCGTGAAGGAAGGCCTTCGCTACTCGCTCCGTAACTTCAAAGTGCAGTGGGACCAGACCATCCCCACGCAGCAACTCGCACAACAGCTTCCGCTCGACGCCATGCGCCGCGGCGACTGCCAGGGGCTGAACGACGTGGAAAACACCGTGGCTCAGCTCTACCACGACCGCGGCTTCCCGAACGTAAAGGTCAACGTACTGATCCAGCCGAACGGCGCCACCCGGCAATTCGACCTGACGCTGTACGTCGACCAGGGCTCGCGAGCGCGGTAAACATGAGTGCCCCATAGCCTGCCCTGAGCTTGTCGAAGGGTCTCGCGGTTTTCGAGACACGGGACTCACCGAACCTGATTCCTCTCGGGTGCCCCACACGTTCGCGGTTTTCGAATGTGTGGGTTCAGGTCAGCCTGGAAGCAAGTTGAATATGGCGCACTGGACGCGATCGGTTATGATAACGCCTGATTTCGACAGTTATCGTGACACTTAGAAGCCGTCCGGCGTAACGTGATCACATGGCACGGCAAATCGCGTTAATAATGGTTGTTTGCGGAATGGTTCTCGCAGCCTTCGGTAATGCCCAAGCTCGGACCGAACCCACTGACCGACAGGTTACCCTATACGGAGTCATCAAGGAGATTCACGCCTACGGCCCACCGGGATTTGGAGAAACTCCGAAGACCGATTCACGAGTGACGTATTTGGTCATTCAGCTACCGAAGGCGATCAACACTGATTGCACTCCTGAGAGGCCGGAATGGAAAGACAGGGATTGCGCAGCCACCGACAAAATTCACTTGTACTTTTCGGTGTCTGCGGACGGGTCGCCTTCGGAGCTTGAGAGGCTGGCCGGAAAGTTCAAGGACAAGCGAGTGAGCGTGACTGGAACGCTGTCCCGTTCGGTAACGGTCGCTCAGTTTACCCCGCTCGTCTTGGATGTAACGGCAATTGAGAGTCAGCCATAACTGTTGAGAAATCCCCATTACACTCATAACCGAAATGGTTCTGAGTGCAATTGCCTGGTTACAACAGTAATCACGTTCTTCCCGCTTCGATACTAAGCTAAACTCAATGGTTTAGCGCTCTTGCCAATGACGAAGCTCGTGTTGCTACCGGGGATGGACGGAACGGGAGATTTGTTCGATGACTTCATCTCGGCTCTTCCTAGGTCGTTCGAGGTTGTAGCGGTTCGTTACCCAATTGAGCATCCTCCGCAGCACACTGAGTTGCTGCACTATATCCGAAGTGTCTGCCCCTCTTCCGAATCCTTTGCGATAGTGGCCGAGTCGTTTTCGACTCCGCTTGCAATTCGGTATGCGGCTGCAAAACCTCAGAATCTCAAGTGCCTTATCATGTGCGCTGGCTTTGCGACAAGCCCGCTCAGTGGATGGAGACGCGCCGTCGCCTCACTTGTAGCGTCGGCAGAACTCAATCGCCCAATGCCTGAGAGTGCGATTCGATGGTTTCTACTTGGCCCGAGCGCGCCGTCAGACCTAGTGCTTCGAGTGCGCCAAGCAATTTCGTCGGTTCGCTCTGATGTCTTGTGTTCTCGGCTGCGGGAGATTCTTGCATGTGACGTCCGGCAGGAACTCGCCCAAGTCACTGCGCCTGTTTTGTACATTCAAGCGAGAAATGACCGGTTGGTCAGGGATTCCAGTCTCGACACAATCAAAGCCATCAGGCCGAACACGTCCGTGGTCGTTCTTAACGCTCCTCACCTGTTGCTCCAAGCGCAGCCTCGAAGGGCGGCTGAAGCAGTGGCGAATTTCGTGTGTCAGCACGACCTTCAATAGTCGGTAGTTGGCGTAATATCCCCATTTCATAAACAACCCGCCATCTCCCGGACATCCTCCGTCCCCCACACGCCTTTCCCTGCCGGGTTATCCTTAATGCATGGATTGCACTTCTACGGATATATTTCATCTCGATGTCGTCGTCATCGGCGCCGGGCCTACCGGGCTGGCCTGCGGCATCGATGCCAAGCGCGCCGGCTTCAGCGTCGCCAACATCGACAAGGGCTGCCTGGTGAATTCGCTGTTCAACTATCCCAGCAACATGACGTTCTTCACCACGCCCGAGCTGCTTGAGATTGGCGACATCCCGTTCTCCAGCCCGAACCAGAAGCCCACCCGCCAGGAGGCGCTGGAGTATTACCGCAAGGTCGCCGAGTTCTACAAGCTCGACGTGCGCCAGTATGAGCCGGTGCTCAAGATCGACGGCAGCGACAACCATTTCGTCGTGCACACCACCAACATTCATGGACACCGCCGGGAATACCACGCGCGCAAACTCATTCTCGCCACCGGCTACTACGATCGCCCCAACTACATGAACATCCCCGGCGAAGACCTGCCCAAGGTGATGCACTATTACCGCGAGCCGCATCCGTTCTTCGGACTGAACGTGCTGATCATCGGCGGCAAGAACTCCGCCGCCATCGCCGCGCTGGAGCTGTGGCGGCACGGCGCCAAGGTCACGCTGGTGCATCGCGGCGCCGGCATCAGCCCGTCGGTGAAATATTGGATCAAGCCCGACATCGAGAACCGCATCAAAGCCGGACAGGTTGCCGGCTACTTCAACTCGCGCGTTCGCGAGATCACCCTGGAGCACGTCGTGCTCGAGACGCCCGAGGGCGAAGTCACCCTCGACAACGATTACGTCTTCGCGCTGACCGGCTACCATCCCGACTTCGAGTTTCTGTGCTCGCTCGGCATCAAGCTCGACGGCGAGGCCGACAAGAAGCCCATCGTCGACCGCCAGACGCTGGAGAGCAATGTGCCGGGAATTTATCTGGCGGGCGTGATCGTCGCCGGCACCCGCACCAGCGAAATCTTCATCGAGAACGGCCGCTTCCACGGCCAGCTCATCGCCGCCGACCTGAAGCACAAGCTAAGAGCCGAGCAGGTGACGGCGTAGTACAGAAATGGCCGCCGCTATACAGAGATGGCGCCACCACGTACGAATTGTCATCCTGAGCAGAGCGTCCGCGCCGTGTGTTTTTCGCCGCTGATTTTGCGGCGGGCGGATGCGCAGTCGAAGGATCTGCGGTTCGTCGCGAGTAACCACAATCTTCCCATGCCGACGAACCGCGGATCCTTCGCTCCGCTCAGGATGACAATTCGCAGCGGAAGGCGTCCTTATAGCGAATCACCACATCGACAAGCTCACGTTATCCAGCCACACCGAATATGGATCCTGGCGATAGTCTCCATCCATCTGGAACGCGACATTCACATCGCTGCCACCATAATGCTGCTGCGGGTTGTAATACTTATCGACTGTGCTGACATTTCCGTCGAGCTCCACGCTGATGTAATGCATCTGCCCGTTGACGCGCTCCACCGTCCAAGTCAGATGATGCCACTCATTCGCCGACACCTGTGGACACGGCACATCCGTCGTCTCCCAGCTCCCGGTCTCTGAGTTCCAGATGTCCCAATGGCCGGTGTTGCGATAGCTGCACTCGGTGCCCCATGTCCAGCGCGTGCCGTTCATGCTCTGGTTGATGTCGAACTCCAACGCCTCGGGCAGGTTCGGATCCTGCATGTAAAAGTACAGGTCATAGACAAAATGAGTGGGCGTCGAATTTGGACCAAACGACTTCCACCACAACGCATTCGAATATTGCGTCCTGCCGCCAAGCGTGTACACAGACGACGCGCCGCTCAACGATGGAGTCGCCTGATTCGGCGTCATGGTCGACGTCGCCACGCCTAATCCCGCGGCGCAAACCTTGCCGTTGAGCTTCTGCGTACACCAATCCCAGCCGGGAAGCGTCTGAACATTGGCCACAGTGTCGGCGCCCGCCGGAACGCCCGGAGGACCAGCCGGTGGCGGGGGTGAGCCTGAGCCCGATCCGGAGCCGCCCGCAGGAGTACCTGGTGATCCTGACGGAGTCGACGGCGAACTCGGCTGCGAAGGCGTGGGAGTGCCGCTTCCCGCCGGTTGCGGCGTCGGTATTTGTGATGACTGCATGGAAGCGGCTGCGCCTCCGCAGCCCGCCAGCGACAACAGCAAGGGAACAACTAACAAGGATGACGACGGATTACGACGAACGAAAAATGATAGCCAGCCGAAGCTCGCACGAAAAACAAGTTGCATACAACGTTACTCCAACAATTTTGGGGATCGGCGAAGAACTCGCCGGAATTGTTTCTAACGTGGGTTAAAACAATTTTATGGAATGAAGCCATTATATTGGCCCAAACCACCGCCCTAAGTTGCTGAAGCTGGATTTATGCGGAGAAAATCGACTTAGTACATCTCGAACAATGACCCTAGTTCGAAAGAATGGATATGCGCTTTTCGCTATTAGCCCTTCGCTTTTCGCCAGACTGCTCTTCTATGTTGTCACCCCGAGCCGAGCGCGCAGCGACCTGCCATCGCCGATTGTCATCGTGAGTGAGCGGATAGCGCCTGTCCTTACGGACTGTCATCCCGAGTGCCGCGCCAGCGACTTGCCTTTACCGAGTGTCATCCTGAGCGGAGCCAGGAGGCGTAGCCGACGAACGCAGTCGAATGATCTGCGGTTTGTCCGCAGGAAGGCCCCCACTCAGCAACTCCGCCCAAAAGCTAAGAGCCAAAAGCCAAAAGCTAACAGCGGTCCCCGTCACTTACAAACATCCACGCCCTTCTCAATCGCAGTTCCTTCTTCGTAGTCGTTCCACGTCTCAATCATCAGGAACGGGAGTTGATGATCGTTGCTGTAATAGCGGCGGAACATGCGCAATGTGTCATTAAAGGTCTGCCCGCAACGGGGATTCATCTTGCGATTCTGGCTCCAGCTCGCCTTCGAGTCGTTGAAGCCGGGCCACGCCGCGCCCACCGCAATCTTGTTGGGATACTTCGTCACCATCGTCTTGTAGAAATTGTCGAGATACGTCTGCCCCCAGTTACTGCCGTTGGATTGCCAGCCTTCCTTGCCGGGATTGATCCACGCATAGAAACCGTCAAAGTCATTCGCCACTTCCGGTCGAATGTCCTTCATGATCAGCAGCGGCGGATTTTCCCACGTGTTCGTCACCTGCCGAATGCGTGCCCAGTCGGCGTGACCGCCCTTGGGGAAGATCATGATCACTGGCCGGTCCTGATACTGCAAATACGCATCGCGAGGCACAATTGCCTGCGGCCCGATGTAGCGGTCGTATGCGTACTTCAGATCGGACAGCACAGCGTCGGTCTCCGTCGCCGGCTCGCTGTCGTCCTCGTCGTACATGATGGCGACTTTGAACTGCTTCTCCGCCGCCACCTGCTGCAGCAGCGCGTAGGCCTTGTCTTCAAACGGATGATGCTGCCCGTACCAGTTCACTACAAAGGCCGTCATGCCCAGCTGCTTGGCCTGGTCGATCTGCTTTTCGATCACCACACGGTCCTGTGATGAATAACCTACGTTGATGTGACCCGGCTGTCCGAACCACGGCAGATAAACCGCCAGCATCGTCGGCTGCTCCTGCCCGCCCGCAAAGCTCTGGGCCGCCAGCGACGAATGCAAGTCGGTGCGATGACATCCGGTAACCAGCAGAAGCGCGATAACGACAGCCGGCAAAACAATCCGGCGCAATGGTGTGATGATTTCGTTCATATGTCCTGGTGTTTGGGCCAAGACAGTGAGATGAGAGATTCAGCAGCACAGATGTCTGAACGACAGTCGTCAGTTGCCAGTTGCCGGAGAGTCCGAACGGCCGCCCTTACGATTTGTCATCCTGAGCGGAGTGAGGAGGCGCAGCCGACGAACGCAGTCGAAGGACCTGCGGTTCGTCCCTAGTAGAAGTATTGCTGGTAGGCCTGATCCCTAACCCCTAGCCCCTGACATATCCCACAAAGTCCCGCGCATTCCCATACCCCGGAAATACCGTACTCAACTCCGGATTCCCCAGGTGCCTCGATACTGCTTCACCCAGCACGCAGCGGAAGTCCGTCGTCAACGCCAGGTCGCGGCCTTCGTTCAACTGCGCCGGATCAAGTCCCGGCCAGCGTCCGTACACCTTGCCGCCTTTCACCGGCCCACCCAGCAGGAACATCACATTCGCATGACCGTGGTCCGTTCCCCTATTACCGTTCTCGCGCGCCGTCCGCCCAAACTCCGACATGGTCGCGATCACCGTGTCCTCACCCAGCGGTCCGAGATCGGTCCAGAAAGCGGCAATCGATTGCGAGAAGTCGCGCAAGACGTTGGCGAGCTGTCCCTCGGAGGCGCCTTCGTTTACGTGATGATCCCAGCCGCCAATATCGGTGAAGGCAATCTGAACGCCGAGGTTCGCTTTGATCAACTGCGCCGTCTGCCGCAGCGCGTCGCCGAAGCGCCCCTTGGGATAATTCGCGCCCGGCGCCGGCGTGTAATGCTGCGGGTCTGCCGACTTCAACATCTTCACCGCTTCGAAGGTCTCGCTCCCTGTTCCGTGCAGCACCGTGTCGACCGATTGCGCGTACATCGCTTCGAAAGTGTTAGCCAGTGGTGCAGCCGCAGGATTGCCGCCCGCGATCGAGAATCCATTCACGTTGCTGACGGCTACGGCAGTTGCCGGACCCGACAGAATCCGCGGCAGGGAAGTACCCAGTGCAACTGCGCGGAAAGGCTTGTCAGACGGGCCTTCTGCCTGAAGCGTGCGATTCAGCCAGCCGTCGGTGGTGCTTTTCACGCCCGGCGTCCCCGACTCCATATAGTCCTGCGCGTCAAAGTGCGAGCGCGTGGTGTCAGGCGAGCCCGCCGCGTGCACGATCGCCAGGTGTCCCTGGTCCCACAGCGGCTTGAACGACGACAGCGACGGATGCAATCCGAAGAAGCCGTCGAGCTCGATCACTTGCTGGCGCGGAATCGCGATGCTCGGCCGCATAGCGTAATACGACGGCTCGGCGTGCGGGATCACGATGTTCAGCCCATCGGCCGCGCCGCGTTGGAAGATCACCACCAGCCGCTTGTTATTGCTGGCTGAGGCGACGCCCCAGGCCGCGCGCGTCAGAAACGACGGCACCGCCGCCGTACCGATGACGGCCATCGCTCCGTTCTTCAGAAATGCTCGTCGGGTAATCATAAAATCAGCACTTGGCAATTAGCAGTTAGCAATTAGCGTTTGACAACCATCTATTAGTGTTCAGCACTTAGTATTCAGCCGTGGACGATCATCGCGATCTGACTAGCCCCTGACCCCCAGTCCCTGATCCCTTACCTCTGGCCACTCGCACTGACAACTATTTTCTTCACTTGCGTTGAAACTCGGGCGACCCCAGCAACAGGCCCGCAATCACGTTCACGTTCGGCGCCTTGCTCGGCGTCTGCTCCGCGGCGTTCAGCGCCGGACCGACAATCTGCTGCTCGATGGCATCGTGCGTTTGCTTCGAGATGTCTCCGGCCAGCAGCAACTGCTCCAGCTTCAACTCCACCTGGTACGGATCGGGCGCTTCGTTGTATGACTCCGAGTTGGAAATCAGCGGCGGCCCGCTGCTCTCGGCTTTCGCTTCAGAGTTCATCAGTTGCGCAAGATCGAAACTCGTTCCCTGGATTTTGTTCGTCGCCAATCCGAGCCCGAAGTTCATGCGATCCAGCAGCGCCGCGGAGTTCACCCACACATCCGACTTTGTCGAGTATCCCGTCGGCGGCTGGCAGCCATACAGCGGCTGGCCCATCTTGTTCAGCACGCCCAGCAGCGGCTGCGGATCCTCGACATCGGCGCCGGTGGCCCGCAGCGACGACACCACAAACTCGAACGGTGTCTTTACGCGCGCGCGATCAGCCTCTGGCGCCCAGAACTCCGGCGAGCTAAACATCGTGCGCATCACCTCGCGCAAGTCGCCGTCGGTCTTGAGGTACGTCTTCGACATCGCGTCGATCAGCGCCGGCGGCGGATTATCGGAGACGAAGCGCTGTGCCAGCTCCGTCGAGATGAAGCGCGCCGTTGCCGGCTGCTTCGACAGCAGCGTCAGTACCTCGATGCCTTCCTGCTCGCCTTTTTCCTTGATGGTGTGTCCGAGCACCGTCTTCGTGCCGGGCTCATGCAGGCGCGGCCGGAAGATGTAGCCGCCGCCCTGGTAGGGCTGGTCCAGTGTCCAGCCGGTAAAGACGCGCGCCACTTCGGTCACGTCCTTCTGGGTGTAGCCGCCGTTGACGCCGAGCGTGTGCAGCTCCATCAGCTCGCGCGCGTAATTTTCGTTAAGTCCGCTGCGGCGCTTCTGTTGATTTTGCGCGGCCGGCGGTTTCGGCATGGGATACATTGCGCCCGGCCTTCGCGCAAAGGGATGCTGCGCGTTGGGAAACGCCGGCTTGCCCAACGCTGCGTCGGAGTCCGGCCCCTCGCTCTGCCAGTTGTCGAGATAGAACAACATCGCCGGGCTTTGCGCTGTCGCAATCAGCATGTCGCGGAACTTGCCGAGCACGCGCGGCCGGATCACGTCGCGTTCGTACGCGGTGACCAGGTATCGGTCGGCGCCTTTGCCGATAAACACGTTGAAGTGGTTGAACCAGAAGTCGGTGAGAACTTCCTCCAACTGGCGATCGCTGTACACGGCGCGCAGCAACTTCGCCGATTGCACTTCCTGATCGATCACCGCCTCAGGATGGTTCAGCGCGATCACCGTTTCCCGCTGCTGCGGCGTGAGCCCGCTCAACAAGGCCTGCCGCTTGGGATAGGGAATGCCCTGCAACAGGTCGTGCTGCTCGGCCACCGGCATCGTCAGAATGCGCTGCATGCGCGTCGTCGGCTCCAGCAGAATCAGATCGTCGACCGCACTGTGCGCTTGCTGCCGCGCTGCCTGCTTCTGCGTCAGATCCGCGGGCTGCACGCCGGCGTTCGGCGTCGCTGTATTGTCAGCGGCATTCTGCTTCTGTTCCTGCTTTTGCTCGACGCGATCCATCGCGGCAACGTAGATGGCGTGCTTGTAAGGGTCAGAAGGAATTGGCAGCTTGCCGTCCATGGCCTGCTTGGCTATGGGGTTGGGCGGAAACGCTATCACCATCTCGCGCGTCGGCATCGTGAGCGTGAGATAGTTTGCCAGCCGCGCCTGCATCGCGCTGTTGTCGATTCGCTCGGGATGCAGTTGCAGGTCCATCCACTTGTCGACGCCTATCGCTTCCACGGCCTGCACGTCACCAGGACGCGGGCCGAACGTCAGGCGATCGATGGCATGCAGCGCGCGCTTCTGATCGTCGGCGGGACTCGTGGGCTTCTGCTTCTTGGCATAAACCCCGACGGCCAGCGTCGTCATCAGCAGCAAAGCCAGCCCAAGGTTGCGACGACTCATGCTAGCGAATCCTTCCGCGTACGATTTTATAAACCGGGCCATCCGGGAAAAGTTGCACCCCAAAGCAGCCGGTGGACGCTGCCGATGTCTTCTAAATGGAAAAAAGCTTCCCGGCCACCAGGAAGCTATTCCTGTTACTAGAGTGCACCCGTTCGAATCCCGCTCAATTGGAACCGATGAATGTCCCAAAGAATCCGATAGGCGAGTCCGGAATAGGCGTTAGCCTTCCCGTGCCCGGATTAATCTGGTAGGCCCAGACGCCGCTGCTGGAATCGGTGTAGACATAGCCCGACAGGCTCGTGATGCTGTGCATCTGCGACCCGGCTTGGAATGGCGAATCGGTGACTACCGACAGGACTCCCGTGCTCGGGTTCACCTGATAAGCCCAGATGTTGCTGGACCCCGAATTGGCAACGTACAGGTAGTGTTGCGTCGAGTCGAGGGCCAATCCGATCGGTGTGTTGCCGGTTGGGAACGGCGAATTTGTTATAGCTGTGAGCTCACCGTTGTCGGCGATCTTGAAGCCGGAGATGCGCTGTCCGCCTGAGTCGGCAACATACAGAAAGTTTCCGGCAGTATCGACGACAATGGCCACCGGCGCCGCTTCGGTGTGAAAGGGTGAGCCGGAAAGCGGTGTCAACGCGCCGCTGGTCAAGTTTACCGAGTAGGCCAGAAGCTCATTATTGGCGGTGTCGGCGACATAGGCGTACCGGCCGGAGCGATCAAATGCAATGCCGCTCGGATTTGTTCCGGCGTGGAAGGGAGAGCCCGAGAGTGGAGTCAGGGTTCCGAAGGTAGGAGCGTACCGCCAGCCTGAAATCGCTCCGTTGCCACCGCTATCCAGGCCCGTCGCATAAACGAAATGCATGGGAGCGTCGACCGCGATCGAGGCGGGTACGATGTCCGCAGCGTAGGGTGAATTGAGCACCGGCGCCATACGCCCGTTCGTGAAGTTGGTCAGGTACCCTGAGATTTGAGACGACCCTTTGTCGGCCACGTAAACCAGGTTGCTGGTCGCCGCTAGACTTACCGGGCTCGTTCCTGTGGCGAACGGCGCACTTATTGCAGGAATCAACAATCCTCTACTGTCCACCTGATAGGAGGTGATCTGGTTGTTATTCTCCTGCAGCATGTACGCGAAATTGGTGTCGCCCGGAGTGAGACCGTTCAGCGCCAGCGAGAAATCGTCTGCCGACAGAGCCGAGAAATACTGGTAAGCCCCGTTGGTGATGAAGTAGCTGATGGTGTTGTTAGCCTGGCTGGCGATGAAGTCGCCGGACACGAGGCCATACTGATAGGCGCCGAGCTCATAGGGCTGTATCGTCAGGGGGACCGGCCGTCCGTTGAGCTCAATCTGCCCAAAGACAGTCATTGAACCGTTATATCCGTTGCCCAGCCAATAACTGGCCGTATAGATCTGCCCCGGCGTGAGGGTCAGTGTCTGCGATAACTCAATGTATGTTTGAAACAGGCCGCCGTAGCAGTACCCTTCACACACCACGCTGTAGGCCGCGTAATTGCCCGAATGTACGAGCACGGTGAAAGGGCCGAAGATCTGGCTGGTGCCGGTGATCAGAGTTCCGTTCGTAGCCACGCCGTAGTTCGGACTGTTCTGGGTAATGGTCCACCCGGTCAAGTCGCCGGTTTCAAAGCCAGGATTGGTCAGCAGGTTCTGGCTCCAGCCCAGGGCTCCAAACAGGAAAATCACAGAGAAAAGCGACAAGCACAGCCTGAGGCGTGGCAGAGACTTCAGATCGGTCATGGCTCACTCCTGGCGGAAGGTTGGCAAGCGCGGCAAAGTATATCGCGAAATCGCTCGGTATCCTAGCTGTAATTTCTGCTTGTAAGTGGCTGGCGCTGTTAGGCTAACCCGCGGTCGTCGACACGAAGAATCTATCTTTCACATTCCTGAATTCTTCGCATAAAACAAAATCCCGGCCTTTGCCGGGACTAAAAGAAAAGCGGCTTAAACAGCCGCTTCTGTTAATCAATTCTGTTCACAGTATAGCAGCCGGGATGGGTAATATGACAAAATCCCCAGCATTTATATTTGAATTGTTATCAATCAATTACGGCTTATTGTTGCATTTCGCAATATTGACATGTAATTCTTACATTCCATCCCAATTACGGAAGTGCCGTCAAGGCTCACTTTACCGAACCCGTTGTGTCCGCCATAACTTCCTCTTCGCCGGATGCGTTGGATTCTGAATGTGCCAAGCGGGCGACTGCGAGACCGCGTTCAATCCAGCGATTAAGAAAAATTACAACGATCACTGTCAGCGTCAATAAGAGCGCGGAACCGAAAAGTGTTTCCCAACGAATTGGGCTTTCGGTGGACTTCTCGAACAGCACGGATTCCGTTTGGCCGCGAAGGGCTCTGCCGATTACTGGAATGATCAAATACCAGGTCAAAGTGTTGAGGAATTGCAACGCGGCTTCGGCCAGCAAGACCGCCAAGGCGATCTGACCGATGCGTTTCCTCAAAATTGAAGATCTCAACTCTCTCAGCAGCCCCTTAGGTGTGTCGTCCATCGCGCCAAGAGTTTAGTGCCTTTCGAAACGAGCCGCAACGGCTTATGAGGGTCAGGAAAGTTTTGCGGTGTTCCGTGCGGTAGAAGCAGTGGCTGCGGCATGCCGGAGGGGAATATTTGACCTCCGATGTCTTCGCCGATAGCTGAACAGCAGGACGAGGACAAGAACTCCGAAGATCACATAGGGCCAAGACATCGTCATGCCCGCCTCGGCCTTCACCACGCGCAAGGGAAGCGTGATGTCGGCATAAGCGTCGTTGCGGCTCACGCGAATGCCCAGCGTCCAATCCCCCCGCGTCGGCAAATCCACTTCGGCGGTTTGCAGCAGCTTGTTCTCTGAGTCGTCGCTGGAAGCCCGCACGGCTTCCGGCGATTGCGATGTCCCTGCGCGCTCGGCCTGCAACTCCACTTTCGCGTCCTGCACAACTTGCAGGGTGTCCCGGTCCTGCACCAGCACGCTGAACTCGGCGTTGCCGGCCGCGAGGTCACCAGGCAGCGAGAACACCGACACGGCGAACGGTCCGGAGACTTGCGATACGCGCAGTGCCTGGTCGTCGTCATCGGACGGCCGCGAAGCGAGCGCCGCCAGACACAATCCCGCGACGGTGAAGAAGACGATGAACGCAATTGCCTCGGCCGTCGGCGCGCGAAACCGGCGTCGCAGTCCGCGTGAAACCAACGACACTTCAGCCACGCCCAGCAGAGCGTCGTATCTGGAAGTTTCATCGTGGTGTGCCGTCTGTGGCGCGGGCCTGCGGCTCGATAAACACTGAACGGCGATCACGCATGCCGGAATCAGAAACACAGTTGAGCCCAGCACCCACATGATGGCGCCGGAAGCGGACTGATCGGCGAGCGCCGACATTCCAAACAGGCGCGGCATCACCGCGTACGAGGGATAGACCAGGCGGTCGGAGAAGACGAGAATCGCCGCGACAACGGTGTTCTGCAAATCGCCGATCAGCAAATAGGGAACCACGATCCAGCGCGCACGCTGCGCTTGGCTGGGCCACGGCTGAATCACCGGCCACCAGAAGATCAGCGACGCGACGAAGAAACACGCGTGCTCGACTTCGTGCCACCCGCTCGACGCCAGCGCCAGTTCATACAGCCGAGGCGTGTGCCAGGAGAACATCGCCGCGCCCATCAGGATCAACGCTGTCGCCGGATGAATCAGGAAGTTGCCGACGCGTGTGGCCACGCGCCAATTGAGGAACGGTCCGGCGAATTCGCGCGCGCCGAACACCGGCAGGCCGCGAACCAGGGGAATCAGCGGCGCGCCCAACAGGATCAACGGTGGTGCGGCCATCATCAGCACCATGTGCTGCAGCATGTGCGCGGTCAGCAGAAATCCGGAGAAGGTGTCGAGCGGCGAGGCCAGTGCGAACCACAGCGCGAAGATGCCGAGGAGAAAACATCCGGCGCGCCAGGCCGGGACGAAGGGAACTCGCGCGCGGCACATCAGCATCCAGCCGCGCAGGTAGATCAGCGCGGTGAGCACGAGCGCGAATGTTGCCGCCGGTGGAATCGACCACGACAGCAGGGCGGCCTGGGCTGGAGACAGCATGGGGTCACGAGCAGATTACTGGAAGGAAGTGGACTTCGCCATCTGGCTCTCCCAGCCTCTCGCCAAACGATAGCGCGAAGGATGGGGCACCCTTGATTGCATTCAAGTTGGTCATCCTGAGCGGAGTGAGGCGGCAGCCGAACGAAGTCGAAGGACCGCTATGGCGCAATCGATGCTTCGGTCTGCTGCCCGGGATCTTCCGATGTATAGAAGTCCTTCGACTACGCGTCCGCGCGATTCGCAAAGGATGCGAATCGCAAAAGCATTGCGGACGCTCCGCTCAGGATGACGAATTTTATGAACGGAACGTTCTTGTGAACTGACTTATGACTGACTTATGAACGGAATGTTCTTATGAGCTAACCGTCCTTGAGCCAGCCATCGAACGCGCTACGAGTCACTCGCGGCTTTGGGCACGGTCTCTTGCTCGCCCCAGTCGATGTCGGCCTCGCTGAAGCGGTCGAGCACCTGATCGCCCTTCACGTCGCTGAAGTAATCCCACGCCCACTCGACGAAGGCTTCGATGCGCGCGCGCATAGTCGACAGCAGCGCGGCGTGCACGCCCAGCCACGCGGTGAAGGCCATCACGCCTTCCATTTCGTATCGCTTCGGTCCAATTTCGGCGACAGCGGCGCTGCGTCCGATCATCGCCATAATGCCTTTATCGAAATAGTTGAACGGCTGACGCTGCTTGCCTTCGATGTCGGCCAGGATATTTCTTGCGCACCATTTGCCCGCCTGCTCGGCTACCGACGCCAGTTGCGGCAATTCCTGTCCCTTCGAGGTGTGGTTGGCGAAGTCGCCCAGCGCATACACCTTGGGATGACCCGTGATTGTTAAGTCCGGTTCCACGTTGAAGCGCCCGCCACGTCCTGTCGGCACGCCGACCTTTTCCGACAAACTCGACGCCTTCAGGCCTCCTGCCCAGACCACCGTATGAGTAGGGATGGTCTTGCCGTCGGAGAGCACCACGTGATCGGCGGTAACCTGGCGAACCTCGGTATGCAGATGAACTTTGACGCTACGGTCTTCCAGCATCTTGAGCGCGTAATTGTGCGCCTTGTCGGAAAACCCGTTCAAGACCACGCTGCCCGCGTCGACCAGATGAATGCCGACGCGATTCAGCGGCAGATGCGGATACTCCTTCTTGAGCGCGTGATGAATCATGTCGCCCAGGCAGCCCGACATCTCCGTCCCGGTCGGCCCGGCGCCGACGATGATGAAATTCAGCGCCCCTTTGTCGATGAGCGACTGATCGCGATCGGCGGCTTCCAGAACCGCCAGGATGCGCGAGCGCAATAACTCGGCGTCGTGCAGCGAATAGAGGGGATAGCTGTGCTGTTCTGCGCCCTCGGTGCCGAAGAAATTTGCCTGCGAGCCGGCAGCCAGCACCAGGTAGTCGCCCTGGTAGGTGGCATTGTGGACGGTGGTGATTTTGCAATTGGCCAGATCGGCCGAAGCCACCTCGTCCATCCTGACTTCGATGTTGGTGTGCCGCACCAGAATGTTGCGCAGGCTGAAGCCGACATTGCTGGGCGACAGAAATCCGGCGGCGACCTGATAGAGCAGCGGTTGAAACTGCTGGTAGTTATGCCGGTCGATCAGGGTGACGCGGACGTCGGGCTTCGACCCCAGTTTGCGGGCGCAGTTCAAACCGGCGAAGCCTCCGCCGACGATGACTACATGCTTCATGGCAACGGCTCACTTTCGGGTGAGACTGTGGATTGATCGGGCGAGTTCTTTAAGGTGGCTAGAACTTTACCCTGAACGCGGAAATGTAAGCAACTAAGAAAATTACTAGTGGTAATCCCTCCCGGATTCAGCTAGAAAAAAGGCTCGTATTCCTCGTTAAAAAAATCAATCGCGCCCGAGTCGCTCAACCCGACGCAGGAGTCTGTCAATGTCATTTGCAGTCGCGCACAATGTTCCCGAAACCCTCTCCCATCCGGCTACGTCCGGGCGGCGAATCGGCCGCGCGACGGCCATCACGACTTTGCTCGCCGCCGCGCTGTTTCTGGCTGCATGCGAAAAGAAGGACGAGACCCCCAAGCCCGGGCCGCCTGAGGTCAGCGTCGTCACGCCGGTGCAGCAGAACGTGCCCGTCTACACGGAGTACGTGGCCCAACTCAACGGACCGGTGAACGCCGAGATCACGCCCAAAGTGCAGGGTTACCTGCTGCGGCAGGTCTATCAGAACGGCTACTTCGTGAAGAAGGGCGAGCTGTTGTTCGAGCTCGATCCGCGGCAATACCAGGCAGCCCTCGATCAGGCCAAGGCTGACGTTGCCGTGGCTGAAGCTAATCTCTCTCGCGTACAGGCCGACGTTGCTCGCGACACGCCGCTGGCAGCGCAGAGCGCGATTCCGCAGAAGCAGCTGGACAACGATGTCGCCGAGCAGCAGTCGTGGGAAGCGCAGCTCAAAGCCAAACAGGCCGCACTAGCCAACGCGGAACTGAATCTCGGATGGACGAAAGTTTACTCGCCCATCGACGGCATCGCCGGAGTCTCCAACGCGCAGGTAGGCGACCTGGTAGGCACGTCGACCAAGATGACGACGGTCTCGCAGGTCAATCCTATCTGGGCTTACTTCAACATCAGCGAGAGCACGTTCCTCCAGTTTGCGCCGGAGGTCACGAGGGTGATCACGGGCAAGGCGCCGCTTTCGTCAGCGCCGAGCGACATTGAATACGTCCAGGCTAACGATCAGCCCTTCCCCTCGAAGGGCAAAATCATCTACGTCAACCGCCAGGTTGGCACCTCAACCGGCACCATCCAGATGGCGGCGCAGTTTGCCAATCCCGATGCGGCTCTGCGTCCCGGTGGCTTCGGACGTGTCCGCATCCTGTCCGGCGAGACCAAAGGCGCGCTGCTGATACCGCAGCCCTCGGTCATGCAGGTGCAGTCGATGTACCAGGTGCTGGTGGTGACGCCGGAGAACAAAGCGATATTCCGTCCGGTGGAAGTGGGCGATCGTGTCGGCCCGAACTGGATCATCACCAAAGGACTGCAACCCGGTGAGAAGGTCGTAGTCGATGGCCTGCTGAAGATTCAGCAGTTCGCGGCACTCGATCCTGAGGCGGCGCGGCAAGGCATTCCGGTTGTTGCCAAGCCGTATACACCGCCAGCCCCCGCGGCAGGGAGCAACTGATCATGCCTAAATTTTTTATCAATCGTCCGATTGTGGCGATGTGTATTGCCATCCTGATGGTGCTGGTCGGGGTGGTGGCGATGCTCAGTTTGCCGACGGCGCAGTTCCCCAACATTGCCGACCCCCAGATCCAGGTACTTGCGCTTTATCCCGGCGCCGATTCCCAGACGGTCGCTGAATCGGTGGCGACGCCGATCGAGCAGCAGATGTCGGGCGTCAGCGGCATGAATTACATGTATTCCACCAGCGCCAGCAACGGGCAGATGACGCTGACCGTGGATTTTGCGCTGGGCACCAACGCCAACACCGACCAGATTCTGGCGCAGATGCGCTCCAACCAGGCGAACTCGCAGTTGCCCAGCGCGGTTATCAACAGCGGCGTCACGGTGCAGCAGTCCACTTCCTCGCCGTTGATGCTGCTGGCCCTGTCATCGCCTAACAACACCTACGACAACATCTTCCTGGCCAACTATTCCTACATCAACCTGAACTACGCGCTGACCCGGCTGCCGGGTGTGGCTTCGGTATCGGTCTTCGGCGCCGGTCAATATGCCATGCGTATTTGGGTGAATCCCGACACGCTGGCGAACTTATCGCTTACCGTCCCTGAAATCATCAGCGCGGTGCAAGCGCAGAACACGGTCAATCCCGCCGGCCAGATTGGCGGCCAACCCGTTCCGCCCGGCCAGCAGTTCACCTACAACGTGCGCGCGCCTGGACGTTTGGCCTCGCCGGAAGAGTTCGGCCAGATCATTGTTCGCGCGACTCCGGATGGCGGCGTGTTGCGGCTGAAAGACGTGGCGCGGATTGAACTCGGCGCGCAGACGTACAACCTGCAAGGCCGCTTCAACGGGAAACAGGCGGCGCTGCTGGCCATCTATCTGACCCCGGGCGCCAACGCGTTGCAGACCGCATCCGAAGTCAAGAAATTCATGAAGGAAGCCGCCGGCCGCTTCCCGCAGGATTTGACCTATGCCGTCCCGCTCGATACCACGCTGGCGATCACCGCCGGTATCGACGAAATTCGCAAGACGCTCATTGAAGCGCTCGCTCTGGTGATCCTGGTTGTCTTCATCTTCCTGCAGGGCTGGCGCGCCACGTTGATTCCGCTGCTCGCCGTGCCGGTGTCGCTGGTCGGCGCCTTCATCGTGTTCCCCATCCTCGGCTTTTCCATCAACACGCTCTCCCTCTTCGGACTGGTGCTGGCCATCGGACTCGTAGTCGACGACGCCATCGTCGTGGTCGAAGCCGTGGAGCACCATATCGAAGGCGGCATGACGCCGCACGACGCTGCGCAACTGGCGATGGAAGAAGTCTCGGGCCCGGTCGTGGCTATCGCCCTGATTCTCGCCGCCGTGTTTATCCCGACGGCCTTTGTGCCCGGCATCACCGGCCAGCTCTATCAGCAATTCGCCGTGACCATTGCGGTGTCGGTGTTGTTCTCGGCGTTCAACGCGTTGTCGCTGAGCCCGGCGCTGTCGGCCATGCTGTTGCGGCCGAAGAAGGAATCGCGCGGACCGTTGGGCGCATTCTTCCGCGGCTTCAACAAAGTTTTCGGCCGGGCCACCGATGGCTACGTCGGCGTGTGCCGTCACCTGATTCACAAAGCGGGATTCTCCTTCATCCTGCTCGGAATCCTGTGCGTGGGCGCGTGGTTCTTCGGCTCCAAGGTTCCCGGGAGCTTCCTGCCCGATGAAGATCAGGGCTACGTCTTCGGCGGCTTGCAACTGCCCGACGCCTCCTCGCTGCAGCGCACCTCTGAGGTCGCGCGCCAGGCCGAGGACATCATCATGAAGACGCCGGGTGTACAGAACGTCAGCTCGGTTATCGGTTACAGCTTGCTGAGCGGCGTGCAGACCACCTACAGCGCGTTTTTCTTCATCTCGTTCAAGCCCTGGGATGAGCGCAAGACGCCCGACGTAAGCTACGACGCCATTAAGCTGAACCTGCTGCGCGGGCTATCGCAGATCAATGCCGGCATCGCGTTTGCATTTCCGCCGCCCGCTATTCTTGGCGTCGGCACCTCCGGCGGATTCACGTTCATTCTGGAAGACCGCTCCGGCAGCGGCAGCGAGTTCCTGGCCAAGAACACCCAGGCGTTCATGCAGGCAGTGCGCAAGCGTCCTGAATTATCAGGCGTAATGACCACCGCCCTGTTCGGAGTGCCGCAGGTGGGCGTGAATGTAGACAAGGCCAAGGTCATGACCCAGCAGGTTCCCATCAGCAACGTCTACCAGACGTTGCAGGCGTTCATGGGCGGAGCGCTGGTCAATTACTTCAACCAGTTTGGATTGCAGTGGCAGGTATGGGTGCAGGCTGACGGAACCTTCCGTACCGATACTAAGAACCTCGGCAAGTTTTACGTGAAGAACACAGCCGGCGAAATGGTCCCGTTGAGCACCTTGACCAGCACGGATTCGCGCAGCGGTACGGAATTCGTGATGCGGCAGAATTTGTATCAGTGCGTGCAGATCAACGGCAACGCCGCGCCCGGCTACAGCTCCGGTCAAGCGATGGCGGCCGTCGAGGAAGTGTTCAAGCAGACCATGCCCGGCCAGATGGGTTACGACTGGAGCGGCATGTCGTATCAGCAGGAGAAGGCGGCGGAGGGCGTCAGCCCCAGCACCATCTTCGGCCTGTCGTTCCTGGTCGTCTTCCTCATCATGGCGGCGCAGTATGAAAGCTGGACGCTGCCATTCTCGGTTCTGCTGGGCGTGCCCATCGCCGTGTTCGGCGCATTCGTTGCGCTGTTCTTCCGCCATCTCGACAACGACGTCTACGCGCAGATCGGTCTGGTCATGCTGATTGGACTGTCGGCAAAGAACGCGATTCTGATCGTCGAGTTCGCCAAGATGGAGTACGACAAGGGTGCGACATTACTCGAAGCGTCACTGACCGGCGCAAAGCTGCGCCTGCGGCCGATTCTGATGACCGCCTTCGCCTTCATCCTGGGTTGCGTGCCGCTGTGGACGGCGACCGGCGCCGGCGGCATCTCGCGCCAGGTGCTGGGCTCGGTGGTCATCGGCGGCATGCTGGCTGCCACCGTCCTCGCGATTTTCTTCATCCCGGTTTCGTTTGACGTGGTCGAACGCTTCGGCCTGTGGCTCTCAGGAGGGAAGAAAGAGCTGCCACCGGGTCAGGCGCCGCCTGCAACCCCCGATGCTTCGGCGAAAGGAGCCGGCCATGACTAACTGCAGACTAGCCACGGTCATTCTCTTGCTGCTCTCGCTGACCGCCTGCAAGGTCGGTCCCAACTACCAGCGTCCGCCGCTGGATGTGCCCGGGCAGTATCGCGGCATGGCGCCCAGCGCCACGCAGCAGCCGACCGACCAGCAGCAACAGCAGGCAGCCGAAGACTTCGCGCAGATGAAGTGGTGGACCGTCTTCCAGGACGACACGCTGCAGGCGCTGATCAAGGAATCGCTGGCCAACAACTACGACCTGCGCATCGCGGCCACGCGCATCCTGGAAGCCAGCGCCAACCTGGGTATCACGCGCGCCAATCAATTCCCCACGGTGAATGGCAGCTTCTCGATCATCAATCAGCAGTCCTCGCCGCTTTTCCCCGGCGCGCCCACGATCGACACCGCCGGGCTACAGCTGAACTACATCGTCGACTTCTGGGGCCAATATCGACGCGCCACCGAAGCGGCGAAGGCCATCCTGCTGTCGACCATCTACGGCAGAGATGTCGTGCAGACCTCGCTGATTTCGCTGGTCGCGCAAAATTACTTCCTGCTGCGCCAGTTCGATGCACAGCTCACGTATTCGCAGCAGAGTGTCGGCGCCTATGAGGGGATCCTCAAGCTGAACACCATCAAGTACAAGGGCGGCGACGCGGCCATCACCGACGTGTACCAGGCACAGGTGCTGGTACAGCAAGCCCAGGCTGAAGTCATCACCTTGCAGCAGTCGATTGCGCAGACGGAGAACAACATCAGTCTGCTGCTCGGCAAGAATCCGCAGGACATTCCGCGCGGCTCGTCGCTGATGGACCAGGCGCACCTGCCGGACGTGCCGGCTGGATTGCCCTCGGCTCTGTTGCAGCGGCGTCCCGACATTCAGCGCGATGAACAGTCGCTGGTTGCCGCCAATGCCAACGTCGGCGTCGCCAAGGCCGCGTTCTTTCCGCAGATCGCGCTGACCGGGCAGTTCGGTGCCGCCAGCACTGCGATCTCCAGCTTCCTCGCCGGCCCGGCAACGTTCTGGGCGGTCGGCGGGCAGATCACGCAGCCTATATTCCAGGGCGGCCGCATCCGCAGCGGCTACAAGTTAGCCTGGGCGCAGCGCGATGAGGCCGAACTCGTCTACAAGAACACCGTGCTGCAGGCCTTCGGCGATGTCTCGAACAGCCTGGTCGGCTACACCGACTCGCGCCAGTTCCGCATGAAGATCGAAGAGCAGGCGGCTACCTACAAGGAGACCGCGCGCCTGGCCAACGTTCGCTATCAGGGCGGTGTAACCAGCTTCCTTGAGGTACTGGTGACGGAGCAGGACTACTTCACCTCGGAGCTGCAGCTCTCGCAGGCGTGGTTCCAGGAGATGAACAACTACGTGCAGCTCTATCAGGCTCTAGGCGGCGGCTGGGATCCCGCGCATCCGTAGTAGAGCTCGGACCCTTCACACCCGTCATGAGAGCGAACGAAGACCTTTACGAATTGTCATCCTGAGCGAGCGAGGAGGCGTAGCCGACGAACGCAGTCGAAGGACCTGCGGTTCGCCCGGGCAGACAATCCATAGTCGGCGCGAACTCGTCCGGATAGAATGTCCTAGTCCACTCCGCTCCCGCACATGAGGATCCTCAACCCCCGCTTGTTCCGCGTCGCCACTGCCAGCATCCTCGGCGGGTTGCTCATCGGCGTCGTCGGCGGCCTCTTCCGATATTTTCTGATTCTCTTCGACGGCCTGCGCACGCAGATGGTGACAGCGGCGCACCGCCATCCCTACGTGGGATGGATCGCTCCGATCGCGCTGGGCGCGGCCACCGCGTGGCTGGCACGTCTGTTGGTGGTCAAGCTGGCTCCCACAGCCGAAGGCAGCGGCGTGCAACGCGTCGAAGCCGTGTTCAGCGGCGAGATCGAGCCGGCATCCCCCATTGTGGTACCTGTGAAATTTATCGGTGGACTGCTGGCCATCGGCGGCGGACTGGCACTGGGCCGCGAAGGTCCAACCGTGCAGATGGGCGCCACGTTCGGCGAGTGGGTCTCGAAGTTCCTGCTGCACGACGAAGAAGACCGGCGCGTGGTGCAGGCCGCCAGCGCCGGCGCCGGACTGGCCGTGGCTTTCAACGCGCCCATCGGCGGCTCCATCTTCGTCTTCGAAGAACTGACCAGCAACTTCACGCCATGGCTTCTGGTCTCGACGCTGGCGTCGGCGACGGTTGCGGTCTGGCTGATGCGCGCGATGCTGGGCAACACGCTTAGCTTCAAGGTCGAGATGGTCAGCATCACCGCGAACTGGAACAAGTGGCCGTTTCTCGCGCTGGGCGCCCTGCTCGGCCTGGGCGGGGCCATCTACAACCTCGTGATCATGCGCCTGCTGCAGGCCAGTGACCAGATGATGAAGCTGACCTCACTGCAGCGCGCCGCCATCATCGGAGGCGTGGTAGGCGTGTTGACGTGGTTTGTGCCCGGCATGGTCGGCGGCGGCGACGTCATGACCCAGGCGATTCTCAACAACCGTTTCGCCATCGGTACCCTGATCACGATTTTTCTGGTGCGCTTCCTGATCGGACCGTGGTCCTACGCTGCGGGATGTCCGGGCGGGTTGTTCGCGCCGCTGTTGCTGCTGGGAGCGGCATCCGGTGCGGTATTCGCCGAAATCCTGAACCGCGTCATGCCCGGCGCGAACGTTTCCCCTGAAGCCTGTGCCATCGTAGGCATGGGCGCGCTGTTCACCGCCAGCGTGCGCGCGCCGCTGACGGGAATCGTGCTCACGGTGGAGATGACTGGCCGCGCCGACCTGTCTCTGGGCCTGCTGGCCGCTTCGCTGACGGCGATGCTGGTCACCATGTTGATCCAGAGCGAGCCGATCTACGAAAGCCTGAAGCGCAGAATGTTTTCCCAGGCCGCGGTCAGCCCAAGACGCGTGGATGCCGGAGTGCAGCGGCCTGCGGGGACGTGAAAAAGGGATTTAACACGGGCAGGCGCAGCGATCTTTTATGAAATTGTCATCCTGGGCGGACGCGCAGTCGAAGGATCCCTATCCTCGAAGGATCTCTACGAAAATAGCGCTCCTTCGACTCCGCTCAGGATGACAAGTAACCACAAGCGATGACGATGAATCTACCCCACCTTTACCCGCGCCCGCATCGTGTGCTTCTCTCCGGGCGGCAATTCGACCGCATAATCCCCGACGTTGGTCACCTCAATACACAGCATCGCCTTCCACTGGTCCGCGCCCAGGTCCTTCAACTCCGCCGCCTTCTCCCGCCACGGATTCCAAACCACGGTTGTCCGCGATTTCTCCTTGGCGACGGTAATCCTACGTTGTAGGACAGGATCGCTGAGCTCCAGCGGACTGGCCGTATTCAGATACACGCGATCGGTTTCGGCTTCAATCACTACGTCGCCCGACTGCTTCTTCTCGCGAAGTTTGTCGGTCTTGTCGAGGTAGCGCGCGCCGCTCAAGCCCGCCACGCGCGATTTGGTAACGTCCTTGACCTTGTAGTAGGCGTGCAACGCCTCTTCGAAGGTAAACGCCGTCGAGCCGGGGTTAATCGCAGTCAGCTCCAGCAGCAGCTCTGAGCCGAACGTGACCCGATGCATCAGCCGGAAATCGTGCGGCCAAAATTTCTGCGTGCTCTTGGAACTCTCGGTGAACATGGTTACTGTGACCGCGTCGTCGGTCTGCACGATGGAGTCGAGATGCCACGCCTTGGTGCGCACGAAGCCGTGCGCCGGGGCCTTGGGATCGTCTTTCTTGTCTCCGAACCAGGGGAAGCAGACGGGCACTCCGCCGCGAATGGCCGCGCCGTCCTGATAGAGCGAGCGTGGGCTGAGGTAGACCACCTCCTTCGCGTTTGCCGGCTTCCAGGCGGTGACGTGCGCGCCGTGCAGATACATTTCGCCCGAAGCGGCCTTGCCGGTGATCTGGACTTGCGCCAGCGCGCCCTTGCCCTCTACTACGGCGGCGACGCCCGGTATCCCAAAGCGGCGATTCAGTTCAGCTATGGATGACATTGATATCTCGCGAATAAACGGTTGAGCAGTTCTGTTTCTGCGTTTGCGTCGATGACTTTCCAGAGTGCAATGGCTTCATATCAGGGAACGACTTCAGTTCTGCCTGAACGCCAGTCTTCCTTTTGTCGTCCCTCAGAAGGGCCTCAGCCCAACGAAGGATCTGGGGTCGAGTTCAGAGATCATGCGGCCACGGACGAAGCGCAGATCGTTCGACTCCGCGGTGGCCGGTGCGCCCGCTGCGCTCAGGATGACAATCCTATGTGCGGCTGTCCTCAGCATCG
>DATHQX010000126.1:0-3903 GCA_035482295.1 Verrucomicrobiia bacterium | reverse complement strand
TCGACCATCGTCGGTCTCGAGCATCACACGCCGGAGAACATCCAGGAAGAGATCGAGTACGCCGTCGGCCACGGCACCGACTTCCACCAGTTCATGCTGTACACGCCGGTACCGGGCACGCCGCTCTTTCAGCAGATGGAGCAAGAAGGCCGCATGCTCGAGGGCATCGACCTGGCCGACATTCACGGGCAACACAAGTTCAACTTTGAGCACGCGGCCATCTCGCGCGACGAATCGAAGCGCCTGCTCGACTGGGCCTTCCGTTTCGACTTCGAACGAAATGGGCCGAGCCTGTTCCGCATCTGCGACACCATCTTTCAGGGCTGGAAGCGTTACAAGAACCACCCCGACGCGCGCGTGCGCCAACGCATCGCGAACGAGGCATTCAAGCTTCGCACTACCTACGACGCGGCGCTTTGGGCAATGGAGAAGCGCTTGAAGGAAACCAATGCTGAGATCGCTGCTCGAATCCGGACTCTGCGCCGGGAGATCGAGAGCGAATTCGGAGCAGCGACTCGACTGGTTCGAGCGGTGACAGGGCCGATCCTGCTATGGACCTCAAAGCGCGAGGATCGGCAGCTAGCGAACGGCAAGACCTACGAGCCGCCGACGTTTGTGGATCGGCGGAATTGGGCGGTGTAAGGCAGTAACCGCAACGAACCATAGACTTGTCATCACGAGGAGGCTTTCAAGCCGACAAGGGATCCGCTGTTCGTGGCGAAAGGAAATCCCTCGCTCCGCTCGTGATGACAATCCTTATAAGTTTCCGGTGATTTCTTCTCTCATCCTGCCCTCACAAACCATCACTCCGTCAGCAAACCAAGCACCACGGTGGCGTGAATCCTCATTGAGCCGCTATTATCGTCTTCTTTGTATTTCTCCGAGGAAGGCACGATGACTCAAATCTGTCGCCGTTTTTTGGCGTCGCTCACAATAGTTCTCTTCAGCATTTCCCTCGTAGCTCAGCAAGGCCAACCCGCGGCACAAACTCCTGCAACGGCTGCTACCGCTGCTGTATCGCAGCGCACCGACGCTGATCGCTCTTCTTATCGCAAGGCGATGGAAGAGGCCGACCAGAAGATTGCCGACGAAGTGAAGGCTCACTCTGAGTTGATGAAGAACCTGGAGTACCTCACCACGCAGATCGGCGCGCGCCTCACTGGATCGCCGCAGATGCAGGCGGCCAGCGACTGGACGTTGAAGCGCTTCAAAGACTACGGCATCGACGCACATCTGGAGACGGCACAGATCTCGCACGGCTGGACGCGTGGCCTGGAGACAGCCGAGATCACCAGTCCCATCCAGAAACGCATCGGCATTCACGCCTTCGGCTGGAGTAAGTCTACAGATGGAGAGGTAAGCGGCGAGGTGTTGCTGCTGAACATAGAGAAGCCCGAAGACTTCGATGAGTACAAGGGCAAGCTGAAGGGCAAGATCGTGATGCTGCGCAAGCCGGCGGACATGTCGAAGCTGGACCCGAATCCCGACAACGCCTACGACGCCGTCATCGCGCCACAACGCGGTGTGCCACAGCCCAATCCGTTTCGTGCGCGCACCCAGATGATCAAGGATATTCAGGCCGAGCAGCCAGCGCTGATGCTGGTCGACAGCGGCAAGCCCGACAGCTTGTACAACATGAGTGGGCTCCCACCGGCATACACGCCATCGAAGGTTCCGGCGGCTTTTCTGACGCACGAGAACTACGACCTGCTTTATCGCCTGCTGCAGAGCGGACCGGTCACCATGAAGTTCAATCTGCAGGAGACGTTTACCGACAAGCCGGTACCGGCATCGATCACCGTCGCCGAGATTAAAGGCACTGAGCATCCGGATGAGCGCGTTATTATCGGCGGTCATCTGGACTCGTGGGACCTCGGACAGGGAGCGCTCGATAACGGCACGGGAGCGATGGCGACGCTTGAGGCTGCGCGCACGCTGCAGACGCTGGGATGGAAGCCGAAGCGGACGATCACGTTCATCCTGTTCACCGGCGAGGAGCAGGGCGGCATCGGGGCCACAACTTATGTCAAGAACCATGCTACCGAACTCGACAAGGTCGACGCAGTGCTGATTCACGATACGGGGACGGGAAAAGTCTTCAGCATTGCGCTCGAGAATCTGTGGGAGACGGCTCCGCTGATGCAGGAGATTTACCTGCCTCTGGAAGAGGTGTTCGACATGCAGCCGTTGAGCACGCGTTACTTCGGCTCATCCGATCACGTCGAGTTCCTCGACAAGGGAGTGCCGGCGTACTTCTGTGTACAGTTGCCGGCGGGCTATCGCGAGGCCCATCACAGCCAGACCGACACCTTCGACAAGGCCATTCCCGACCAGATTAACCAGGGTGCAGCGATGCTGGCGGCGTGGGCATGGAACGTTTCGGAGATGCCGGAGGCACTGCCACATCACGCCGTGAAGGAGTCACAATAGACTCGCAACGCGTGGCGCAAATCGGCACTCGCTTTTGCAAAATTCTGGTAACAATGGAATTACATTACGAAGAGTCCCTGCGGAGTTATCGAAAAAGTAATCCGCAGAGCCCGAAGTTGAGTTAGAGTATTGGCTGGTATGCGGTCATCATAACCGCAGACGCTTAAGCCCCTCAGTGAATAGCGAGCACTGCGGGGCTAAAGTTTTTTGGGGACGCGCCGACGGCAATCGCGGTGGTCGCCCGGTTCACGGGCGCTTATGATGAGCGCCTGGTTACAACATTTACGATTCGTGTCAGTCCAGTGAGACCAATGTGTCAGCGGCAAGTTGGCGAATTGCCGCCCATTCGAGCCCACTCTTGAATGCGTCGTCGCACCATAGGTGGGCGGGCATCCGCTCAACGGACTCGACTAACTGGCTCAACAGTTGCTTGGTTTTCTCGGGCAGTTCGTCTGGACAGGTTAGACGAACAAAATCCCATGAAATGGACGCTCGGTCCACAATCTCTTTCGACAAGACCTGAGATTCGGGTATGTATCTCGATTGCAAATCCGCTGGTTTGGCAAGCAGCTTCAATCCGTGTTTGAGAACGCTGATCATTCTTTGTCGTTGAAGCTCTTTCTGGCGCCCTGCGCGTCGCTCGTTCTTCATCCTCTTGAGCCTATCGTGGAAGCGTCCACTTAAACTCCGTGCCATTTTCACATCCTAACTCATAGCTGTTATATCGCCCATCATCGGAACCTCCCTCCCCTCCACGCAGCGTTAAAGTTCTGTATTCTTTCATCAGCGGGATCGCTTCCTTGAGCCAAACACAAACTGCAATCCGATCATTTTTTCTCGAAGGCCCGGCTGGTCGACTGGAAGCGCTGCTCAACGCCGGCAACGCCGACGCTAAATTTGCGGCGCTGGTCTGTCATCCGCATCCGCTGGGCGGCGGGACTATGCACAACAAAGTGGTTTTCCATGCGATGAAGGCGTTCAACTCGTTCGGATTTCCGGTGCTGCGCTTCAACTTTCGCGGGACCGGCCTGAGCGCGGGTCGCCACGATGAAGGACGGGGTGAGATTGCCGATGTGCAAGCTGCACTCGCATGGCTGAAGCGTGAGTTCCCGCTGCCGATTTTGTTCGCGGGCTTCTCGTTCGGATCGGCAACTGGCTTACGCGCGGCCTGTCCTGATCCTGATGTCAAAGCACTGGTTTCGATAGGCACGCCTGTTGAAGCGGAAGGACGCCTGTACTCGTTTTCCTTCCTCTCTGATTGCCACAAGCCGAAGCTGTTTGTCAGCGGCGACCACGATCAGTACGCCCCGCATGAGCGTCTGGAAGAAGTCGTGTCCCGTGCTGCCGAGCCGAAAGAGCTGGTCTTCATCCCCGGCGACCACTTCTTCGAGGGCCACCTGAGCGAGCTGCGGCAGACCATCGAGAGTTGGGTTGCGGAATTCCTCGAGCGGCAAGAGCCTGTCGCCGGCTGAA
>DATHQX010000125.1:0-8216 GCA_035482295.1 Verrucomicrobiia bacterium | reverse complement strand
ATGGCAAGTTCGGGTGGGCCGTTCTTTGGGCCTACTATTTCGGAGTGATTTCCGCCTTAACGCCGCTGATTAGACGCGTTCGGAAGGCATAGCTGTTGAGAAATCGCCATAGCACTACTTACCCGTTGACCCTGGGGTTTTGGTCCGGTGTCAGGGCGACAGAAAACGATTCCCCGGGAGATTCTTCCCGAGACAGCACTAGGTGACGGCTGAATGCTGACAGCTTCTGTCAATTCACTCCGGAATTCGATTGAATGGTGGGTGCGCCCTGGTTTTCGGGCTGGCGCATCAGGCCGAAGTTTTGCAGATAGGCGACGGTGCGCTGTGCGGCGCCGTCAAAGGTGAGCTGGCAATTGACGAACTGTGTGTTCTCCCAGGTTACGTCGCCGCCGCCGTAGATAAGCCGGCACTCGGTGAGCACGCAGTTGATGAAACGTTTGTCGTCCATATAAACGGTGACGCCCTTCGGTTGCCAGTTCTCCATTACCTGCATGTATGACTCCTCCGGAATGAATGAGCTTCTAGGATAAACGCTGGCGAGCGCCCGCAACGGCGGGATGCGGCGATTTCATCGACAAAAAAGAGGGCGGCGAGAACTTACTGGAGCTCCCTGCCGCCCGTCTTGAAAAGAAAATGCTGCTGACTTAAATGTTCTGTCCCGCAGGAGAGCTGCTCTCGGTACCGGTAGCGCGAGCAGCTACGTCGTTGGCTGTATTGCGCACCTGTCCCATGGCGCGCTCGGCGCTGCTGCGGATGTTCTCCACGCCGCGCTGCACGCGATCGCGATTCTGCTCATAGGTTTCGCGCGCCGAACTCGCCAGGTCATTGGCGCGATCGGCAAGATTAACGCGGGTCTCTTCGCCGCTCATGGGCGCAAACAGCAGGCCGAGGCCAACCCCTACTCCCAGCCCAATCAGAAAGTTCTTCATATCGTCCTCCCAGATGATGTCGATTGACTGCGCAGACCAGGCCCGGAGCGAAAAGGGCGTTGTTCTCCGACTGAGCTGTAAGATGCGCGTCCCAATGTCGCGAGTTTGCCTGTAGTCGGAAGAACGTGAGCCGCTGAACACCGGGCTTACGTGCCGCGGGATTCGTGTGCTCACGACGGTGTTGACGTTTACTTTGTGAATTCTCAAAGAACTCTCGCCGGAGGAAAATCCGCTGCGGCGCAGGGAGCGTACACCCTGCGGAAGTCAAGACGGCGCTCAGAATCGTGGCCGCGCCTGTTTACCGCCTCGTCTTCCTATCCCACCTTGTAGGAGATCACTCCCATGGACTTGGCAGAAATCGCAAAACTCGCCGACAAAGCTTTAAACCGGCGCAAATTTCTCAAAGGAACAGGCATGGCCGGACTGGGTATTGCTTCGGCCGGATTGATCGGCGGAAGCCTGAGTCCGCTGCTGGCGCAGAACCTCGCCCAGGGAAACAGCAGCGCACTCGGCAGCCGCAGAAGTCCCACAATGATTCACGACACACCCACCGACATCTTCACCGCCGCGCTGGTGGCCGAAGATTTGGCGACCACGTTCTACTTCAACGGCCTGACCGGACCGGTGGTGCAGGATCCGAACCTCGCCGGCCCCGGCGGCACGCCGCACCATCCCAACCCGACCGACTCTAATCCCGGAAACGTTTCCTACATCCAGGCAGCGCTGATGGAGGAGATCCTCCACGCCGACCTTCTGCGCGGCCTGCTCGGAATAGGTTCGTCCGGCCAGGACCCGTACCAGACTTTCTATTTCCCCGCGGGAACCTTCGATACCCTGACGCCTTGGCTGGCCACTCTGGATGCGCTGGAGAATGCATTTATCGGCGCGTACCTGGTGGCTGCCCAGGAGTTCGCCGTGCTTGCCGTCAACGGCGTGGCGGGCTACACCTCCGACCAACTCGCCTACTTCAGTAAGGTGGCAGCCTCCATCGCTTGTGTGGAATCCGAACATCGAGTGCTGGGACGCGACATCGGCAGCGTGGATCCGGCCAACAACAAGGCCTACGAGCAGACCGATGGCTTCACCAGCCTGGCGCACGGCGATCACTCGGCCGTCGACGCGCTGGCGCCGTTCCTTAATCCTTCAACCGGTCCGGCGTATTCGTTGCAGCAGGCGCTGACCAACCAGGGCACGGTGTCGCTGGCAATGCCCATCCAGACGCAGTTGCCCGACGGCACTCTCTACTAACGTTGCAGGCAAACCGGCCGCAGCCGAGGGGTTGCGGCCTTCAGGAGATTTGAAATGTTCGAAGGCATCTTTCAACCCATGCACTTGCTGGTCATTTTGTTTATCGCACTGCTGGTCTTCGGTCCCAAGAAGTTGCCCGAACTCGGCAAGGGACTGGGCGACGGCATCCGCGCGTTCAAAGACAACGTGCGCAGCGAAAGTCCGAAAGAGGCTGCCGAGACCAACGCGGCAAAGTAGGTTCGCGCATATTCGTCGCGTCTGAAGGCGTCGGCCGTGTCCGTACCTGCCTCTCTCAAGTGTCATCCTGAGCGAAGCGTCCGCGCAGTTGCTTTCCGCTCGCAGATCTTGCGGAGCGGCGGGTTCCCCGATCAGCGCTGCTTTTGCGCTTGGCGGGGTGCTCGGCGGACGCCTAGCCGAAGGACCTCTATCGTGGCATAGACCTTCCAATCGGGTGAACTACGAAAAAAGCGGGATCACGTGTTCTAGGGGTCCTTCGACTGCGTTCGGCTACGCCTCACTCCGCTCAAGATGACACATCGGAAATGGCAGCGCTCCGCACCACTCACCAAGCTGCTGAAAACCTGGAACGTGAACGACTCTCGAACCTTGAATCCTTGTCGTTTTCCTGCTAATCTAACTAACTGGTTAATTAAATGGTCACGCAACCGAAGCCCGAGTCTCATCGCGGCAGCCGCCGCCAGCCTGAGGCCAGCCGCAACGCGATCCTGAACGCCGCTCTGGCCGAGTTCGCGCAGGAAGGCCTGGCCGGCGCTCGGGTCGACGCCATCGCCGAAGCCGCCGGCGTCAACAAGGCGCTGCTCTATTACTACTTCCGCGACAAGGACACGCTGTACGCCGCCACGCTCGACCGCTTCTTCGCCCCGCTGCACGACCGCATCATGGTCGTGTTGCAGGAGCCAGGTACCGCCGGCGAGCGCTTCCTGCAGTACGTCAGGGAGCACTTCGACGCCATCGCCGAGTCGCCGCACTACGCGCGCATCTTCATGGGCGAACTGATGAGCGCCAGCCGCGGAGGCACCACGCATCTGGATCGCATTGCCGCCAAGTACATGAAGCCCACCGGCATGCGAGTGATCAGGCTGATCGAGGAAGGCATCAAGGCCGGCGAGTTTCGCAAGGTGAATCCGGTGCAGGCGCTGCCGTCGGCCATCGGCGCCATCGTTCATTATTTTCTGACGGCGCCGCTGCGCGAGCGCTTCTTGCGCGACGAGCCGCAGCTCGCCATGCCCAGCATCGAAGAGCGCCGCGCCGCCGTGCTCGACTTTATCGCCGCCGCACTATTTGCCGACCGCAACGCCGGCATCCGGCTGGCGGCCAAAATCGCCGAATCCGATTCGCAGCAGAAACCGCCGTCTAAACCAGCGTCCCGAACGCAGGGGAAACGCAAATGAAACCGCACAAATTCTTTTTCTTTCTGATCATCCTGTTTGGCATTGCGGCCGGCTACTACTTCTATTCCACCGACCGCACCAGCGACACCGTGCTGATCGGCATTGTCGACGCCAACCAGGTCATCGTGAGTTCAAAGATCATGGGCCGCGTGGAGAAGTTGTACGTCGACGAGGGCTCGAAGGTGAAAGCCGGAGACCTGATCGCCGAGGTCGACTCGGCGGAACTCGAAGCCCAGAAGAATGCCGCGCAGGCGACGATCCATGCTTACGACTCGCAGGTGTCGTCGATGCAGGCGACCGAGGCGCAGACGCTGGGCGAAACCAACAGCGGAGTCGTCAATGCCGACGCCCGTTTGGCCGCTGCCAAGGCTTCCCTGGCGCAGGCTAATGCCGATCTCGTCCGCATCCAGAGCGACTCGCAGCGCATGATCGCGCTGGCCAAGGCTGGCGTCGAGTCCGATCAGGACCGCGTGCGCGCCGAAGAGCAACTCAGCGCGCAGAAGGCCGTCGTGCTGAGCGCGCAGAAAAATGTCGACGCAGCCCAGGCCGACCTGAACACCGCGAATGCTCGACTGCATCAGCAGCGCGCCGCCGCCAGCAACGTTGCCGCCAACGAAGCGCAGGTCGCGAATGCCAAGGCGCAACTCGCGGAGGCTGACACTCGGCTGGGCTACACGAAAATCTACGCGCCGGTGAGCGGCACGGTGTCGGTGCGCGCAACGCGCCAGGGTGAGGTCGTCAACCCGGGTACGCCGATCGTCACCATCATCGACTTCAACGACACCTGGGTTCGCGCTGAAGCTCCCGAAACCGAGAGCCGCTACGTCTCCGACGGCGACCGCCTGAAAGTTCGCTTGCCGGAAGGCAATCCGATCTGGGGTACGGTGATCTTCAAAGCCGTCGAAAGCGACTTCGCCACGCAGCGCGATGTGAGCCGGCGTAAACGCGATATCAAGACAATCGGCCTGAAGCTGAAAGTCGACAACCCGGATGGTCAGCTGGTTCCCGGCATGACGGCAGAAGTGCTGTTGCCTAAGGATCTGGGGAACAAGAAGTGAGGGTTGTCCCACCCTCTCCGCAAGAGATGCGGAGAAGGATGGGGCACCCGGCAGAAGTTTGTCGTTACTTGCCATTACGAATGATGGTTTCTGTCAGGGCAGAGGATGAAAATTGAATGTGTCCTGAACCTACGACATCGTTGAAGGATTTGTCAGATGACTGCAAAACCTAGCTCCGCCGCCTATGAAGGCGATGCCATCGTCGTCGACCACATCACCAAGAAGTACGGTGACTTCACCGCCGTCGACGACGTTTCCTTCAACGTCCAGCAGGGAGAGATCTTCGGCCTGCTCGGTCCGAACGGCGCGGGCAAGTCGACGCTCATTCGCATGATGACGACGCTGCTGCCCATCACTGGCGGGCATGCGCTGATCAATGGTTTCGACGTCTCCAAGCAGCCCGATAATGCGCGGCAGTGCATGGGTGTGATTCCGCAGGCGCTGACCAGCGACATCGATCTTACCGTCGAAGAGAACCTGAACATCTACGCCAAGCTCTACGGGGTGAGCGCCGAAGATCGCAAGCGCAACATCGATGACCTGCTCGAGACCGTCGACCTCACCAAGTGGCGCGGTGCGCAGACCAAGACGCTGTCGGGCGGCATGCGACGACGCCTCGAAATCGCGCGCGGGCTGGTTCATAGCCCCAAGATTTTCTTCCTCGACGAGCCGACCACCGGTCTCGACCCCGTCTCGCGCGTTGCCGTCTGGGAGATGCTGATGGCCATCAAGAACAAGCGCGCGCTGACTATCCTGATCACCACGCACTACATGGACGAAGCCGACCGCCTCTGCGACCGCATCGCCATCGTCGATCACGGCAAACTGGTGGCGCTCGACTCGCCCATGGCGTTGAAGGCCAGCGTGCCCGGAACGAACGTCATCGAGGCGCAATTCGCGAACGCGCCGGCCGACTGGCAACAGCAGTTGGAGCATCTGGACGACGTGACGTCGGTGCAGCCGGAGGCGGCGAACATGTATCGCATTCTGACCAGCAATGGATCGAAGACAACGACCGAGCTGGTGGAGTTGGCGGTACACAAGAAGGTCGAAGTGAAGTCGCTGTCGGTGCAGAACACCACGCTGGACGACGTCTTCGTGCACTTCACGGGACGGCAGCTGCGCGATGAACAGGTGAAGGCGTTCAGCTTCATGATGCCCGACCGTCCGGGGATGCGGCCATGAACCCCACCCCAACAGACGCAAATACGGCGTCTGCTGGGGGCCCCGGTGAAGTCGCACGCGGATACGAAGTGATCGATTTGGGAGAGAGGTTTAATCGCTTATGAATCGAATGTGGGCGATCGTCGAGCGCGAGTTGCGCAAGTTCTTCCGCTCTCCGGCGCTGATGCTGGTGTCGATGGTGTTTCCGCTGGTGCAGCTTATCGTGCTGGGCAACGCCTTCGGCGGCAAAATCAAAGAGGCGCGGCTGGGCGTGGTCGATCAGGACAAGGGCACGCAGTCGGTGAAAGTGCGCGAGGCGCTGGCCGCGGTGCAGTCGAACGCCAACACCTTCTACACCGTGCCCTACACCAACGACCGGCAGGCGATGGAAGACGTGCGCAACGGCCGGCTCGACGGCGCCATCATTATTCCGCCGGAGTACTCGCGGCGGGTGTACGAAGAGAATCATCCGCGGATCGCGCTCATCGTCGATAACACCGACAACTTCATGAGCTCGACGTTGGAATCAGAATTCGCCGACCTGGTGAAGGCGTTGAACAATCCCGACGTCGATCCCTCGCGCATCCTGCAGCAGATCACGCTCGATACGGTCGAACTGTATCCCTACATCGAGTACATGAAGTATCTGCTGCCGGGCTCGATCGCGCTGGCCATGTTCGTCTCGGTGATGATCGGCGGCGGCATGCTGTACATCGACGACAAGGCGCGCGGCGTCCACGAAGGCTACCTGGTCACGCCCATCACGAAATTCGAACTGGTGGCCGGGCTGAACATCGCAGGCGCGATCAAGGCCATCATGGCCGGCCTGGTGATCACCGTGCTGGGAGCCTTGCTGTCCGGCCTCGGCTCGATCTTCACGCTGGGGAACATGCTGTACATCCTGCTGATGATTCTGGCGACCTCGCTGGCATTCAACACCATGATGTTCCTGATGATGGTGCGCGTGGAGGATCCGCTGGTGCCGCGCGCGACCTTCGGCGTGCTGAACACGCTGCTGTTCTTCCCCAGCGGTTCGATTTATCCCATCAAGGCGTTTCCGAAGTGGCTGCAGTTCATCGCATACATCGATCCGTTCTCGTATTCCGTGCACGGGTTCAAGGCGATACTGCTGAAAGACGCAGGCTTCGTCGCGATCCGCATGGATCTGCTCTACCTGACTGTGGCGGCGTTTGTGATGATCACGATTGCTACGGCGCTGTTCAAGAGGACGCTGTAAGGCAGTTGCCAGTAGCCGGTTGTCGGCTTCAGATTGTCGGCCCATCGATTGGCGTTGCGGTCAGGAATTCTTGATTGGCATCCTGAGCGGAGCCTCCGCGACTCAAAGAGTTGTCATCCCGAGGGAGCGTCTTTTGCGAGCGAGGGAACTGGGCGTGCCGATTCGCGCCGGTGCGCGAAAGGCCCGCATCCTTAGGTGGCGCGCGGAGGGGTAGTCGGAGGATCTGCGTTTCGTAAGAAGCCTATCTACTGCGTCCGAACAGCAGGTCCCAACCGCTCGCGTCCAGAATGCCACTCGTCGCAGGCGTCGTTTGCACAGCGGTGCGCAAGGTCTGCTCCGACTCGTATCGTTGCAAGCGGCAACTAAAAACTGGCCCAAAACAGGAATGCATTGCCAACTCGTCCCCGTGCCTTTATAAATTCCTTATACCGCTTTTGGTAGACTATCGCCCTCTATGACCCGAATGATTGCGCTCCTACTTTTGTCTGCGGCGGCTTTGTCCGCCTATGGACAGGCCTCCGCGGCCACCACTTCCAAACCGAACCTCACCGGTACCTGGATCTACGACGCCAAGAAGAGTGTTCTGAAGATCCCGGGGCCTACCTCGATGACGCTGCAGATTGATCAGACTGATCCCAACATCAGCTTTGCGCGCACGCAGACTTACGGCGACCAGAACTTCGATTGGAAGCTGCAGGCGGCGACCGACGGCCAGAAGGATGTCGAGGAGACTTCTCCCATGGGAGTCACCACTGTCACTCACGTCTCCTGGCAGGGTAACGCGCTGGTGCTCGATCAGAAGATCAGCGCCACCGACGGCACCAAAATCAACGACGTGGTGACCTACACCCTGGAAGACAATGGCAGCACGTTGACGGCGACAGAGAAACAGACAGCCGAGCATGGCAAGGGCGCCACGGTCAACAAGTGGGTATATGACCGCAAGGCGCAGTAGCGACGTAGCTGCTCTCCGGTTGTAACAGTCTTAGACCAAATCTTTTTGTTTCCCGACCACTGCGAACCGCGATTCGCAGCATTACTGCATGGTCGCTGGTTGGGGCAGATTCTTATCTCGGATTTCTGTCGAGCAGTTGGCATCGAAACGCACCGTCGTCCCGCAGTCTTTTCTGCCTCGCAAATCTTTTTCGCCCATTCTGTAAGGAAATCC
>DATHQX010000124.1:0-11303 GCA_035482295.1 Verrucomicrobiia bacterium | reverse complement strand
GGTACGCGCGTGATGGCTACGTCGTGTGACGCAAATAATGAGCCGCACGAAGTCGCTCGCGCGAGCCGTTGCGGCAGCTTCATGACGGGATTGCGAAGATATCTACTGCTCGGTGTTCTCCACGGCGCCAGCTGATGGGGTGATGAGCAACTCGTCGAGGTTGGCTTCCGGCGGGAGCAGGACCGCGTAGAGCACGGCCTCGGCGACGGTGCCGACATCCATCATGCCGTCGCGTGAGGCGTTGGGCATGCTTTGCTGCCAGATGTCGGTTGACGTCGCGCCGGGCATCAGAGCAGTGACCCGGATGCCGCGCGGCATCAGCTCATCGCGCAGGGCGCGGGTAAAACCGTAGGCGCCGGTTTTCGCGGCGGTGTAGGCGGCGAATTGCGGGAAGACCTGCTTGGCTGCCGCCGAGATGTTGTTGATGATGGTGCCGCCGCGCTTCATCATTGGCAGCGCAGCGCGCGTGCAGAGGAAGATGCTGTTCAGATCAATGTCGATAATCTCGCGCCACATCTCGACTGAGGTATTTTCCACCGCGGTCGGCGCCTGGCTGATCCCGGCATTGTTGATCAGGATGTCGACGTGACCAAAGCGCGTCTGCACCATATCGAAGAGCGCGTCGATGGAGTAGGGCTCGCGCACATCGCACACTTCAGCGACGACCTTGGCGTTGTGCTCCGTAGAAAGCTTGTGAGCTGCGGCTTTAACTTTCTCTTCGTTACGGCCGGTGATGACGACGCTGCAGCTTTCCTTGACGAAGGCCTTTGCGATGGCATAGCCGATACCGCTGCTGCCGCCGGTGATGACCGCAACCTTGCCTGCCAGCCGATGCGTGGAAGATGCCGGGACGTTCTCGCCCATCGATTAAATTCCGTTGCCGTTCCTGGCATGGATGAGCGCGAGGAATTCCTGGCGCGTCTGTTGTGCGCGGAAGGCGCCGAGCATCGACGAGGTGACGGTGGCCGAGTGCTGCTTCTCGACGCCGCGCATCATCATGCAGAGGTGTCGCGCTTCGACCACCACGCCGACGCCCAGCGGCTGAATCACCTTCTGGATGGTCTCGGCGATCTGCACGGTCAGCCGTTCCTGCACCTGCAGTCGGCGCGCAAAGACCTCAACCAGGCGCGCGGTCTTGCTTAGGCCGATCACTTTGCCTTTGGGGATATAGGCGATGTGCACCTTGCCGAAGAACGGCAGCACGTGATGCTCGCACAGGCTGAACATCTCGATGTCTTTGACGATGACCATCTCGTCGTAGTCGACCGTGAACAGCGCGTCCTTCAGGATCGACTCGGGATCTTCGTGATAACCCTTGGTCAGATGTTGTAGAGCTTTGGTATACCGTTCGGGCGTCTTAAGCAGGCCTTCGCGGTCGGGATCTTCGCCGAGACGCACCAGCAGCTCGCGCGCAACCTCTTCGAAGCTGGCGCTGGTGAGGGTCGGGGTGTCAGTGGTCTTCATAGTCATTCGCAACTAGCAATTAGCGGCTAGCAACTAGTGAAAGCCATCCTCTGCCGTTTGGATTAGCTGCTAGTTGAAGATTGCTAGTCGCCGCTGTACTCAAAACTGTTCATCGATGTCTCTTCAATCCGTACCTTCTCTAGATGAGCCGCGTTAAAGTTTTGCTGCAAGATGTCGTAGATCGCCTCGCTCAGCCGCTCGGTCGTCGGCACATCGTCAGCGAACTCGCGGCAGAGGTTCAGGTTGACGTGGTCGAAGCGCTCCAGCACTTGCTCCCGCACGGCCGTGTCGAGGTCCACCAGATTGCACACCATGCCCGTCGCGGGATCGACCTGTCCGCTTACCGTTACTTCGAGCGCATAGTTGTGGCCGTGTCCGTGCGGATTGTTGCACTTGCCGTAGACGGCGCGATTCTGTTCTTCGCTCAGGCTGTCCGTGTGCAGCCGATGTGAAGCCGAGAAAATGTATCGCCGTGTAAGATGCGCTTTCATTCTTCACCGTAGAAATCGACGAACAGGTCCGGCAATTCGTAGACACGCACACGGTGTAGCCGCGCGATTTGCAACTTGCCTTCCAACCGCTTCCAGATGGCGATGGCCAGGTTTTCGGTCGTGGGAACCTGATTGGCGAACTCGGGCACCTCTTTATTGAGATGACGGTGATCGAGCGCCTCGAGTACCTCGCGGTTCAAGATTTCCTTTAAGTCTTTCAGGTCGACGACAAACCCGGTCTGCGGGTCGATGTCGCCCTTCACGGTGACTTCGAGGGTGTAGTTGTGGCCATGCCCGTTGAGGTTGGCGCACTTGCCAAAGACGCGGCGATTCTCTTCTTCCGTGAAGTTCGGATTGTGGTAATAATGCGACGCCGAGAATTCACATTTCCGGGTTAAGTAGACCATGAAGACCTATGACGCGGAGCACTTCCGACTCTCCGCCTATTCATTGTACGTTTCCGAAGGCCGCTTCTCCGTGCGCTCGAGATGACGATCGCCGTCCGGCCGTGCGCCTCCTCGGTAGGAACGGCCTTTCCAGTTCACCGTACCTCGATTATGTGAGATGTCGGAATTCAGCAAAAGGAGCGAAAACAGCGGCAGGCCGAAGTAGGCAAAGACGTTTGACTGGGGGTCAAAATGGGCCCTGCGAATGCGGCGGAAGAATAAAAAGCCCAAGACACCGGCTGCTCCTGCGGCCAGGCCGCTCTTCAGGAACTCTCCCCGTTTGGCTTTCGAGAGGGCGATTCCGGCGCTGGCGCCGATGGCGAGAAACTCCAACATTCTCCGCGCGGCAAGCCCGCGAGCGTCGGGAAACAGTAGCGCGAGGTTCTTGGTCCAACCCTCCCACATCTGTGGGAAGGTGCGATACATGCGCGTGCTTACAACGTCGGACTGGCGAAACTGCAGGCGATATCCGGCGTGTTTCAAGACCTTGGCCAGTTCTACATCTTCCAGGATCGCGTCGGCCACAGCGGCATGGCCACCGACAGCTTCGTAAGCGTCGCGCCTGATGAGCAGATACTGCCCGTTAGCCGCGGCCACCGGCGCGTTAGGATCGCTGACCTCTTTCGGACGGTAAGTTGCTGCGAGTTCGGCGAAGATCACGGGCATCAGCGCGCGCTCGGCAAAGCCGTGGACCTCCTGCTTCGGCGAGTAGGAGAGCAGCGCGGTTCCCACGCGTGTGGCCTCTTCCAAGCCAGCGGCGATCGAGTCAGTCGCATGTCGCGTGTCGGCGTCGGTGAAGAGAAGCCACTTCCCTCTAGCGACCTTCGCTCCGGTCCAGACGGCGTTGCACTTGCCACTCCAGCCGGGAGGAAGCGGATCAGCAGTGATGACGCGGACCGGAAACTGCTCGGCGACACGGCGGGTGTTGTCGGTGGAATGATCGTCCACGACGATGATTTCGTGCGATGGACCGTGCTGTTCGACCAGGCTGCGCAGGCAGTCGGCGAGGCAGTCTTCTTCGTTCCTGGCGGGAACGATGACCGAGACGTCAGGTTGGGAGTCGAAGCTCACAGATTCGTTCGTTGGCGGTTCAAGATATCTGCAGCTTTCGTGGTAGCGTTGCTGCGCTAACCCTGACGCTGCGCGCAGTTGAATGGATTATTATAAAAGCGTGAAGCGTTTCGCCTTGTCGATCGTACTTGTTCTTACTACTTGGCTGGCCGGCTGTAACAGCGCTCATCCTCCCCGCATCGGAAGTCCCGCTCCCGACTTCACCATCACCGACCCGGATCGCACCGTTTCGTTAAGTCAGTTTCGCGGCAAACCGGTAATTTTGAATTTCTGGGCGAGCTGGTGTGGTCCTTGCGTCGAGGAGACCCCATCGCTGGTGGAGTTGCAGCGCGAACTCGGGAACCAGGTAACGATACTCGCCGTCAGCGAAGACCACGACCAGGCAGCGTACTCGCAGTTCGTCCGTGATCACAACGTGAACCTGCTGACCGTCCGCGACACCACGCGGCACGCCAACGAACTCTACGGCACTTTCAAATTTCCCGAGACGTTCATCATCGACCGCAATGGCAAGATCATTCGCAAGTTCATCGGTCCGGCCGACTGGACTTCGCCCGACATCCTCGATTACTTAAAGCGACTGTAGCAGCCTCACTACTATTTCCAGTTACCCTTCAATACCAGCAGCAACGCGGAGAACACGGAATCTACAGCAACATGGGCTTCACCAACTACTTCACCGACGTCCCTTCCGGCAGTTGTGGAACGCGCAGCGCCACTATCGGCTGGGACTTTTGCACAGGGGTGGGTGTAGGTCAAGGGCCCATGGGGAAGTAACAACTGGCTGAAACCGGGCACTTCCGCCTCAGCCGTTGCAATTTCGGGATTGCGGCGGCTGATTTCTTGGAGATAACCCGAACATTTTCAGGAATATGGTGCTGACCAGATTGTACTTCTCCGGAACCTGAGTTTCGCTTAAGCTGCGACCTGTGGAACGGAACAGAATCCAATGTTTATGTCATTGAATGATAATCTGGATTCAGCAAGTTCCTTGAAAGTTATATGAGGTCTACGATCCTGCGCCAAGATAGAGCGCGTTGCACCAACTTACTGCTAGTCTTTTGCGTCTCATTGCTGCTTTCCTCGGCGGCCATGGCTCAATCGCAGCAATCTTACAACTCCGACAGCGACGCGGGGGCGGGCATCGCTCCCACTGACGATCAAAAGAAGACGCAGGCGGCGCCAGCTACCGCCGGAACGATTACCGGCACGGTAACGGACCCGGAGGGGGCGCTCGCCGTCGGTGCGCAGATCACCCTCACCTATCCCGGAAGTTCGGCGCCGCAGACTGTCGTCTCCGACGACAACGGCCAATACACCTTCAGCAACGTTACCCCTGGACCATTTCAGATTACCGCTACTGCGCCGGGCTTTCAGTCCAAGACCGTAAAAGGCACGCTGCGCGCGGGAGAGGCCTACGTAGTTCCCCAGATCGCTCTGCCCATTGAAGGCGCTACCACTGACGTGAAGGTAGGCCTGACGGGCGATGAAGCGGCCGAGGTCCAGGTCCAGGAGCAGTACAAGCAGAAGGTCCTGGGCTTTATTCCGAACTACTACGCCAGTTATGTTCCCGATGCCGCTCCCCTTCCGCCGCATCTTAAGTTTCAGCTTGCATGGCATTCGGTGAGCGATCCCATTACCATCCTGGGCGCGGGAATGCTTGCTGGAATTTACCAGGCTGGAGATCAGTTGAGCGGCTACGGGCAAGGCGCCTCAGGATATTTCGATCGATTCGGCGCAGCCTACGGCGACATCTTTTTGGGCACGTTCATCGATAGCGCGATCCTCCCCTCGCTGTTTCACCAGGACCCGCGTTACTTCTATCGTGGCACCGGAACGATCAAGTCACGGCTGGGATACGCGCTAGCCAACTCTGTGATGTGCAGGGGCGACAGCGGAAAGTATGAGTTCAACTATTCGGCCGTCGTCGGATCCTTTGTCACCAGCGGCATCTCGTACACCTACTACCCTGCCGCTAATCGCGGCGGAGGTTTGCTGGTGGAGAGCGCCCTGATCCGCATTGCTGAAGGCAGCCTGGCTGGCGTCTTCCAGGAGTTCGTGGTCAAGAAGCTGACGCCCCACATGAAGAATCATCAGGCGGCGCAGCAGCCCTAGGCTATCGCCGCAGTCAGTCGGTGTGACGGGCGCATCATTTTGCGGGCTTCTCGAAGATCTTCGAGTCTACATCCGGGTTGATCTCCATGGCAGTAAGGGTCATGGTCAGCACGGTGTTGTCGCCCTCATCCAACAACAAATATTTCGTCGGATAATCCAATCCGCCGAATTTCTTCCAATCGGAATAGCGGAACGTCAGGGTCGTCGGCGTGTCCTGGCCGGTGTCGGTGAAGCGCTCCTGGAGCAGCTTTCCGTCCGGCCCGATCCACCATCGAGTGGGGACGCCATCTGCGCTCACGTCCACGACCGTCGCCACGGTGTCGCCGACGTTGCCGTCACCGATCGCGTCGAACGCGTATCTTTTATCGTGAAGATGCTGCAGGACGTTCAAGAAATCGTGTTTGAGAGCGGCCTGTGAAGACGCGCTCTCGCGCGCGGAGAGGTCCTGCACCTTTGATCCCGTGACCATGAAGGCCGAGGTTGGGGTCACGACTCGAAGCACCGTTCCCTGCGGCAGCCTCATTTTCTGCGCTTGCTTGTCGGGATAGACAATCGTCTGATCGCCTTCGATTCGCTGACCCTGTTTCACTATCGTTACCTTCTGACGAAGGGTTTTCACGGCATTCACTTCGTCGGCGCCTCCAAGGGCCTGTAAGAGTTTGGCGGCGGCGGCCTGACCTTGAGCGTTGCTGACCCTGGAATCGAAGTCCAGAACAAGAGTGGAACTGGACGGATTGCTCTGCGAAGTCTTCTGCGACCATGCCAAAGTCGATAGCACCGGCAGCAAAGCTGATATCAAAACTGCGACTTTGAGAAAAGCTGCCTGCAGTCGAATGTGCTTCATCGGACTCCTCGCTAAACGCACTCCTTAAATTGCAGAGGCTGGAACAGTCTTTTGCGACTACTTGACCGACACCGCAGCAGCCGTACCGGCTGAGGGAGTTTGCTTGAACTCCTCGCCCATCCAAGCCTCCAAGGCCTTCATATTTTGTGGACGTCCGAGGAAGTTCTTCACCAGATCGTTCGCGGACATCGATCCGCCTGGCTCCAGTACCTGCGTCCGGTAGCGCATCGGCGCCTCGCCGGCGAGCAGATTCTGCTGGTCGAATTGACCGAAGAAGTCCTCGGAGATCACCTTGTCCCACATGTACGTATAGTACGCGGACGAGTAGCCGCCCAGGTGTGTGAACGAGGCGTACATGTGGGCATCGGAATCGATAGGCTTCAGTAGAGTGTATTTCTCGAAGTTGTAGGGCGTAATCGCATCCATCTCGGTCTGCGCCGGGATGCCTTTGTAGAAGTCATAGGAGATCGCGGCTAGCGCGTTCTGCAGGCTGATGCTGCTTCCGCGTCCAAAGGCAGCGGCTCGATTCATGCGAGCCACCAGGTCGGCCGGAATCGGTTCGCCGGTCTTGTAGTTCTTGGCGAAAGTGGCAAGCACCTGCGGACTGCGCATCCATTCCTCCAGCATTTGCGAAGGCGCCTCAACGAAGTCGGCTTCCATGCTGATGCCGCTGATGCCCGCCCACTGCCGCTGGCCGCCGAGGATGTGGTGCATCAGATGGCCAAACTCGTGGAAGAAGGTGATGACATCGCCGTAGTCCATCAGCCCCGGATCCTTTGCCGAAGGCGGAAGGAAATTACAGACCAGGATCGCTTCCGGTAACTGCGTGCCTAGTACGCCATCGAGGATGGGCGACATTTGTTGATGGCTGTACTTTCCGGGCCTCGGGAACATGTCGAGATAAAATCGGCCGATGACTTTGCCGTTGTCGATAACGTCCCAGGTTTCGACCGACGGGTCCCACGCAGGAACATTCTGTTCCTGCCGGAAGCTGATGTGGAACAGCGAAGCAGCCGTGTTCATGACGCCCTGCTTCACCTGCTCGAAGGGAAAGTAGGGTCGAACGGATTGCGAGTCGAAATCGTACTGTGAACGCCGGACAAGTTCCTGAAGATACCAGTATTGATAGCCGAGGATTTCGGTCGCGCCGGGATCGGTCTTTCGCTTCTCGGCCAGCAGCATCTCAAACTCACGTTGCGCGATGGGCCGGGCTGCCGCATTGAGGTCACCAACAAACTTTGCGATGTTGCTTCCCTTCCCGATCATCTTGTCGGCGGCATTGTAGTCGGCCCAGGAGGGATAGCCGATGATGTTGGCGATCTCGTACCGCGTCTGCATCATGTCGAGCAAGGCCGCGCGGTTCTGGGGATAAGCGCGGGTGTTCCACGCTTGCCAGATGCGGCGGCGCAGGTCGTCGCTTTTGGCCAACTCGAGAACGGGAAACGTATTGGGCTCATCGGCCGGGATGAGGAGATCCCCGTTCGGAGCCCGTTTCTGCTTGTCGATGAAATCCTTGGGCAGGCCTTCGAGCTCCGACGGGTCTTTGACTTCGACGGTTCTGGCGTCGTCGGAGATATTACGATCGAACTTCGACTGATCGTCGGTGAGACGGTCGTTCAACTGATTGAGCTTCTTGCGCGTAGCGTCGTCCTTGTCCACGCCCGCCAGACGGAACTCGAGCAGCTGGCGCTGGACGTAGTAGCGCGTGGCGGAGTCGGCCTTGGAGACATCGAGCGCCGAGAGCGCGTCATAGACGCCGCGGTTGAGCGACAGCGCCGATTGGGCGCTACTAACCTTGGTGGTCATGGCGGTCGCTGTGTCGCGGTAACCCGCGTCAGGATGCACCTGCTGCATCAGCGTAGAGAAGTACACGGCGGCGTTCAGTTCGCGAACCGCCTCATCGTACGGAACCAGCGTGTTGTCGACGGTCCGCGCGTCTTTTACGGCCAGAATCTGATCGATGAACTTCTGCGCGGCGGCCAGACGATCGTTCTCAATCTTGTTGAAAGCCGCGATGTCGGGCTTGGTGGCAAAGACGGTCGGCTGTTTCTTGATGTCCTGAGCGGCGAGAGATGAAACGAATAGAAAAGCCGCGAGAGCACGGCGGCACATAATGCGTGCGAGCATTCCGCGTTCCTCCTGAGAAACGGCTGCGGGTGATGCTCGGAATGTTACACGAAATTGTGGGCGGCGACGGGTAATCGTACGCCGCCCATGTGACGGTTAGTGCTTTTCAGCAGGTGGATGTGCAGCTTCAGGTGGCGGACCCTGCGGGCGCGGAGCCGCCATGCCTTGACGCTGGTTTAGCTGCTGCTGTTGCTGCGCGTGTTTCTGCTCCATCTGCTGCGTCTGCTGCGCATGCTGCTGTTCCATCTGCTGCGTGCGAGCTGCGTTGGCCTGCTGCTGCTGGGCCTTCTGATGGTCCTGCTCCTGCTTCTGCGCCAGTTGCTCATGCTGCTGCTGTTGCTTCTGGTTCAGCTTCTGTTGTTGCTGTGCGTATTTCTGGTCCTGCTTGGCGTTGCCGGTGTTCGGCGGCTGAGGCACCGGATGCGGAGGCACATCCTTAGCGTGAGTCGGCATCGTGGGCTTGGCCGCTTCGGTCTCGGGTCGAGCAGCTTCGGTGGCCGGACGTGCGGGCTCGTTCGGAGGACGATTGTTGGCGTTCGGCGCGGCTCCGCGATTGGCAGGCGGATGATACGGCGCACCGGCTTCCTTAGCTGGTACTGCCTCAGACGTCAGATTGCCAGGACGGGCGGTCGCTGCGATGGGCGGCTTGCCCTGGTTCGCGCTTGCCCGCAGCTCAGGATTGGAGCGCGCTGCCTGGATCTGCTGGTTCTGCGCCGCCACCGGGGGAAGATGCCGATCGCGCGCTGCCGCTTCTTCGGCAGCGGTGGGCGAAGCTCGAACTCCGCCATCGCCTCCGTTGTAGCTGATGTGGTTGACGGTTACGTTGTTGATGGTGGTGTTGTAAGTGTTGTGAATGTTGGTGACGTTGACATTGTTGACGGTGCGGTTGTAATAGAACTGATTACCCTGCCAGCGTCCGCCTTCGTAACCGTTGCCGAAGTAACCGAAACCGTAGTTGATGCCGCCATAAAATCCGACGACCGGCCCCCAATAGCCTTCATGGAAGGCGTAGCCGTTGTTGTACCAACCCCAGTAAGGGGGCGTCCAATAGTAGCCGGGCTGAGGCACCATAACCCATGTGCCGGGCACCCAGTAGTAGTCGCCGTAACCGGGATCGTAGGCCCAGTAGCCGGGCGTCCAGATGTAACCCTCGCCCGGGCAAAGTGGCTGCTCGTATACCGGCAATGCCGGCGGAGCAAAGCTGATCACAACGCCGACCTGCGAAAAGGCAGGCAGCGCGAACAGCATCAGCGTGAATAGAAAGACTGCTTTCAGGGACAGTCGATGCACCAGTCTCCTCCTGCTACTCACCTTGGGAAGATGTTGCAATTCAGCTCTAGGTTGTAGAGGAGTTCGACAGGGTTGCGGAAACAACCAAAAAAAAGGGAGCGGCGTAGTGCCACTCCCTCATTTCTTTAACGTATAAAGACTAGTAAAGCCGGAAATTGACTTCGACGTTGATCTGCACGGAGACGGGCTTGCCATCCTTCATAGCTGGCTCAAACTTCCAGTTGCGGACGGCCTCAATGGCCTTCTCATCCAGACCCATACCCAGCGCGCGCGCTACCTTGATGTCGCGGGGCTTGCCGTCCGGACCAACGATGAGCCACAGAACGCAGGTTCCCTGATACTTTGCCTTGCGGGCTTCTTCTGAATATTCAGGATCCGGCGTATCGAGGGCGCGCGGCGGAGAAACGCCGCCACCGACGCGAAACACGCCGCCGCCAATACCGCCTCCACGTCCGGGACCCACACCAGGACCGGTACCCGATCCGACGCCCCCGCCGTTGCCGGAGCCGATGCCGCCGCCACCACCGGTTCCGTTCGACGGCGGACCCGAAGGCACGGCCGACATCGGATTACCGATATTTGGCATGTTTGACGCCATCTTAATCTGAGGAGGCAGAACGACAGTCGGCTCTACAGGCAGCTTGGGATTGTCGTTGCGGATGACCATCGCAGGAGGCGTGATCTGCTCCATCGCAGATTTAGGTAGCTTGCCCTTCGGAGCCTGAAGTTTGTCGTGATCGCCGCCGCCACCACCGCCGCCCGCAGTCTGTGCGGACTTCTTGGTCATGGGTAGTTCCGGAGGTGTGAGGTCAGGAGCAATCAGGTTTACCGTCTGCTTGGGGATTTCTTTAACAACCTTGGCGCCCATGATCGAGATGGCAATCAGACCGCCGATCATGGCCACGTGAACGATGAAAGAGACGCCGGCGCTTTCCTTCTTGTAGCTATCCCGGTCCCAGATTTCGCGGACCTTGACCGGACGCGAGGTCAACTGCAACGGGGGCAATTTCTCGGGAAACAGCGCAGCCCGGATATTTTCTTTCAGCGACGTCCACAGGGATTCGTCCATCGTGGTCTGCGGCAGAAGATGCAATTCTTCGTACTGCTGCGGCGGTGGCGGGGGAATCAACGTCTGATTAGCCATACTCGACTCGTCCTAGTCCTTCGGTCTGCGCCGGCTGTTACGCCGTACCTCTGACACTCGATTAACACTTCCAGGGCCAAGGCACTCACCGGTAAAACCCACAGTTTCCGATGAGGTTGCGGGTCGACTCACACTATGACTGTCACCAATGAGAGTCGCCGCTCTTAACCTTAGATGCGTAGCTACCCACATCGTTGTTCGGAATTTCGTTCAATACTGAGACGAGCCTAAGGGGTAAAGGCGAGCCAGAGTTTTTGCCCCGTCTGGGCCGTACATGGCAGAAATCCAAGCAGTTACCTTACCGAGCATGC